>DATJBC010000241.1:0-15963 GCA_035515515.1 Acidimicrobiales bacterium | reverse complement strand
GGCTTGGCCTCCACGTCGAACTCGATCCACTCACCCCGGTAGGGGTGGATGGTCCCGGTCACGATGATCTTGGGGTCGCGGCCGGGCTGGAAGATGACGCCCGGGGAGCGCACCAGCTGGCTCACCACCACCCGCTCGGTGCCGTTGATGATGAAGGTGCCCTTGTCCGTCATCATCGGGAAGTCCCCCATGAAGACGGTCTGCTCCTTGATCTCCCCGGTCTGGGCGTTCATGAACCGCGCCCGGACGAACACCGGGGCGGCGAAGGTCATGTCCTTCTCCTTGCACTCCTCCTCGGCGAACTTGGGCGGCGGGTGCAGGTCGGGGTCGGAGGGGTCGTACTCGAGCTCGAGGCTCAGCTGCCCCGTGAAGTCCTCGATGGGGCTGATGTCGGCGAAGGCCTCGGCCAACCCCTTGTCCAAGAACCAGCGGAACGAGTCCCGCTGGATGGCGATGAGGTCGGGCAAACGCAGGACCTCGTCGAGGTTGGCGAACGAGAAGCGATCCGGGCTCTTGGACCGTGCAGGCAACGGTCAACTCCTCCCAGGTGCGGGGCGGGCGATGGACGAGACGGCGGTGCCGGCGGGGTGTCCCGTCGGGCCGGGGGCGAAGCGGGGACGAGGGCGGGCGGGGGTCGTGGGTACTACGAGGGTCGGGCGGGGACGGCTATGCCCCTCCCAGGGGCACTGGGGCGCGCGTCAGCCAGCCGGAACCGGCAGGGATGGCGCGAAGAAAGGGGCACGGCAACCGCACAGCATACGCGCGAGCGCGGTCAAAGGCAACCCCCGATCGTCGCCATCGAACAGGGTACGGAGGCCCCGGGGTGCCGTCAAGCACTTTGGGGCCCCCGGCCCGGCCGGCTACTTGACCTCCACGGTGGCGCCGGCCTCCTCGAGCTGGGCCTTGGCCTTCTCGGCGTCGGCCTGCGACACCCGCTCCAGCACCGGCTTGGGCGCCGCGTCGACCAGGTCCTTGGCCTCCTTCAGGCCCAGGCTGGTGAGCGCACGGACCTCCTTGATGACCTGGATCTTCTTGTCGCCGGCGGCGGCCAGGATGACGTCGAACTCGCTCTGCTCCTCCTCCCCGCCCCCGGCCTCGCCGCCCCCGGCCGCCGGGACGGCCGCCGCCACGGCCACGGGCGCGGCCGCCGTCACGCCGAACTTCTCCTCGAAGTCCTTCAGCAGCTCGGACAGCTCGAGGACGGTCAGGCTGGCGATGCCCTCGAGGATGTCGTCTTTGGTCAGCTTGGTCGCCATGGTGGCTCTGCTCCTTTGGGTTTGCTCGATGTCGGTCTCGGACGGGTCCCGGTCAGCCCTCGCCGGAGGCGGTGGCGTCGCCCTGCTCGGGCGAAGCCTGCTCGGGGGCCGCCTCGGGGGCGGGCGCGCTCTCGGCCTCGGCCGCCTCGGCGGCGGGCGCGCTCTCGGCCTCGGCCGCCTCGGGGGCGGGCGCGGGCTGGGCCGGGGACGCCTCGGCGGCGGGTGCCTCCTCGACGGGCGCCTCGGCGGCGGCCGGGGCACCGCCCTGCTGGTCCAGCACGGCCGAGAGCCCATAGGCGAGGTTGCGGGGCAGGGCCTGGAAGAGGCCGGCGAGCTGCTGGAGCGGTGCGGCGATGGCCCCCGCCAGCCGGGCGAGCAGCACGTCGCGCGGGGGCAGGTCGGCCAGGGCGGCGAGCTCCTGGGAGGTGAGGACCCCCTCGGCGTGGAACCCGCCCTTCACCACCAGGCTGGGGTAGGTCCGGGCGAAGTCGCGCAGCGCCTTGGCCGCCGCGCTGACCTCCCCGGTCACGAAGGCGATGGCCGTGGGACCCACCAGGAGCGGCGCCAGCGACTCGTGGTCGCCGCCGGTGACGGCCAGCTTGACGAGGGTGTTCTTGTAGATCTTGTAGTCGCCGCCGGCCGCCCGCAGGGCCTGGCGCAGCGCGGCGAGCTCGGCCACGGTCAGCCCCCGGTACTCGGTCAGGATGGCGGCGTCGGCGGCGTCGAGGCGGGCGCGCACCTCGGTCACGATGGCCGTCTTCTCAGGCCGGGGGTTCTCCATGCTCGGCTCCCGTGCTCGGAGCGGCTCGGCACCGCTCGCCTGGCGCCGTCACCGCGTCCCCCGGGCAGGGCCGCGCCCCGCCGAGCGTCACGTTCGTCGCCTCGTCAGGCGGGCCCGGGGGCCCCTTCGACGCCCGAGGGCGTGACCGGAGGTCTGCGGCGACGGCACTTCGTCGATATCTGTGGCGGCCCCCGCGGAGGCCGACCGGGCAATCTACTACGGGATCCGGGCCCCCCGGAAGGCCGGGGCCGCCCTCAGGCGGTGGCGGCCAGGTCCTCCTCGACCTCGCGGGCCCGCGCCGGGTCGATGCGCACACCGGGTCCCATGGTCGACGACAGCGTCACCGCCCTCAGGTAGCGACCCTTGGCGGCGGCGGGCTTGGCCCGCACGAGCTCCTCGACGACGGCGTGCACGTTCTGGAGCAGCTGGTCGCGCGAGAACGAGACCTTGCCCACCCGGACGTGGATGTTGCCCACCTTGTCGGTGCGGTACTCGACCCGGCCCCCCTTGAACTCGGTGACGGCCTTGCCCACGTCGGTGGTGACGGTGCCGGTCTTGGGGTTGGGCATGAGCCCCCGGGGCCCGAGCACGCGACCCAGCTTGCCCACCTGCCCCATCATGTCGGGGGTGGCGATGGCCACGTCGAAGTCGAGGAAGCCGCCTTCGATCCGGGCCACCAGGTCGTCGGCGCCGACCTCGTCGGCCCCGGCCGCCCGGGCCTCGGCCGCGGCCTCGCCGGCGGCGAAGGCCACCACCCGGGCCGTGCGACCCGTGCCGGCGGGCAGGCTGAGGGTGCCCCGGACGATCTGGTCCGCCTTGCGGGGGTCGACCCCGAGGCGCACGGCCAGCTCCACGGTCTCGTCGAAGGACGCCGGAGCCAGCTCCTTCACCAGGTCGACCGCCTCGCCCACCCCGTAGAGGTGCTGGCGGTCGAAGCGCTCCGTCGCCGCCCGGTACTTCTTGCCCCGTTGCACGTCTGTCCTCCGTGTCTGTCGTCGTTGCGGGTGGCCGGCAGGCCCTCAGCCCTCGAGGGCGATGCCCATGGAGCGGGCCGTGCCGGCCACCTGGCGCTTGGCCGCCTCGAGGTCGTCGGTGTTGAGGTCGGGCAGCTTGAGCCTGGCGATCTCGGTGACCTTGGCGTCGGTGATGGACCCGGCCCGCTCGCGCCCGGCGTTGGTGGCCCCCTTCTCCAGCCCGGCCGCCTCGCGGATGAGCGCCGGCGTGGGGGGCGTCTTCAGGATGAAGGAGAACGAGCGGTCCTCGTAGATGGTGATCTCCACGGGGACGATGGTGCCGCGCTGGTTCTCGGTGGCGCTGTTGTACTGCTTGCAGAATTCCATGGTCTGCACGCCGTGGGGGCCCAGCGCCGTGCCCACGGGGGGCGCCGGGGTGGCGCTGCCCGCGGGGAGCTGGATCTTCACCACGGCGAGGACCTTCTTCTTGGGGGGCATGGGGCGGCCTCCTGGGACTAGAGCTTGGCGACCTGGCTGAACTCGAGCTCGACGGGGGTCTCCCGGCCGAAGATGTTGACGAGCACCTTGAGCTTCAGCTGGTCCTCGTTGATCTCGTCGATCTGTCCCGAGAAGTCGGCGAAGGGCCCCTCGCGCACCCGCACGGTCTCGCCCACCTCGTACTCCAGGCGGGGCCGTGTCTTCTTGGCGGGCTCGGGGCCGCCCTCCACCTTCACCTGCAGGATGCTCTCGACCTCCCGCCGCGACAGCGGGGTGGGCTTGGTGCCCGGGCCGACGAACCCGGTCACCCCGGGTGTGTTGCGGATCACCGACCACGAGTCGTCGTCGAGGTCGCACCGGGTGAGCAGGTAGCCGGGGAACACCTTCTTCTGGACGACGACCTTCTTGCCGTTCTTGAACTCCACCACGTCTTCCATGGGGATCACGACCTCGTAGATCCGGTCCTCCATGTTCATCGACACGATGCGGCTCTCGAGGTTGGACTTCACCTTGTTCTCGTAGCCGGCGTAGGTGTGCACCACGAACCACCGGCCCGGCCGGTCGTAGGGGCTCTCGACGACGGCGACGTCCTCCTCCTCGTCGTCGAAGTACTCCTCGGCCTCGCCGCCCTCGGCGCCGGCCTCGGCCGCCGCCGACTGGCCCATGTCCACGTCGACGTGCCCGTTGCCGCCGGCGTCGCCGCCCAGTACGGCCGCGGCCCCGTCGGTGTCGCTGGGGCCCAGCGCCAGGGGGCCGGCGTCGGCCTCGGCCCCCGGGGCCGCCCCGGGCTCGGGCGTCCCGGCCTCGGGCTCCTCGGGAACGAGGGCGGAGGCGGGCTCGGCGGCCTCGGCGCCGGCCCAGCTCGGCTCGGCGCCCTCGTCGGCGGCCAGCGCCCCCAGCGAGCCGCCGGGCTCGGGGTCGGCGCGCCCCCCGGCGCCCCCGGCGTCGGAGGCCTGGTCCTCGGTGTCGTGCAGGTCGAACTCGCTCATGCCCGGAACAGGTAGATGACGAAGTGCGAGAAGCCGTCGTTGAGCAGGAAGATCACGCCCACCAGCAGGACGAGCACGCCCAGCACGATGGTGGCGGAATTGGCCACCTCCTTGGCGGTGGGCCACGCCACCTGGCGCAGCTCGGAGCGGACGTCGCGGAAGAACTCGGCCACGCGGCCGAAGAAGCTGATCTCGGTCCGCTCCACCGGCCGCTGGCGGGGAGGGGCGGTGCGCCGGGCAGCGGGCGAGCCATCGGCCTCGATCTGGCCCTGGCGCTGCATCATGCGCTTCATCTCTCGGTTCACGGCTTCGCCACGCCTTTCGACGGCTTGTGCTTGGCAGGGCAGGAGGGACTCGAACCCCCAACCGCCGGTTTTGGAGACCGGTGCTCTACCAATTGAGCTACTGCCCTTCGGCGGCCGGGACTGCGGTCACCGGGAAGGCGGCCATGGGGGCCGAGCAGCCAGGTTACCACCGGCCCCCGCCCGCCTCCCGAGCGGGATCGTGCCCCGGACGGCCCCGGCCGGGCCCCGGCCGGGGCCCGGTCAGCGGGTCTCGTTGTGGAGGGTGTGGCGCCGGTCCCAGCGGCAGAACTTGGTCAGCTCGATGCGCTCCCGGTCGTTCTGCTTGTTCTTCATCGTGATGTAGTTGCGGCGCTTGCACACCTCGCAGGCCAGGGTGACCTGCACCCGCTTCTCGTTCTTCGCCATCGCGCTGCTCCTTCTCCGGGCCCTGTCCTGGTGGTAGCGGCGGCGGGACTCGAACCCGCGACCCCACGATTATGAGCCGTGTGCTCTGACCGACTGAGCTACGCCGCCAGGGGGTGAGCCCCCTGTCGGAATCGAACCGACGACACCAGCCTTACCATGGCTGTGCTCTGCCGACTGAGCTAAGGGGGCGGGTGCGCCAACTTGGCGCCGGACGAGCATACTCGCCGCCCCCTCGGGGCCTCCCGGCCACCCGGCCCCGGGAGCGGCGCGCAGCCACCGCTACGATCGGCCGATGGAGGTCCGCCTGGCGCGCCTCGAGGACGCCGAGGCCACCCGCCTGATCTACAACGCCGAGGTCACGGGGTCGACGGTCACCTTCGACCTCGAGCCCCGCACCCTCGACGACCAGCGCGCCTGGATCGCCCGGCACCAGGGCCCGCACCCCGCGGTGGTGGCGGTGGCGGACGGCGCCGTGGCGGGGTTCGGGTCGCTGTCCCCCTTCCGCGAGCGACCCGCCTACGCCACCACGGTGGAGGACTCGGTGTACGTGGGGGCCGACTGGCGGGGCCGGGGGGTGGGGCGGGCGCTGCTCGACGAGCTCGTCGCCCTGGCCCGCAGCCGGGGCTTCCACACCGTGATCGCCCGCACCACCGGCGACAACGCCCCGTCCATCGCCCTGCACCGGGCGTGCGGCTTCACCCTGGTGGGCACCGAGCGCGAGGTGGGCCGCAAGTTCGGGCACTGGCTGGACGTGGCCGTCCTTCAGCGCATGCTCTGACCCGGCGGCACCCGGGGGGCGGCTCAGGCGCCGGTGGCCCCGGCGCCGGCGTAGTCGAGGGCGGGCACGGCGTCCTCGGAGCGCCCCGGGCCCCCGCCGCGGCGGCGCCACCGGGGCAGGAGGCGCTCCCGGTCGAAGGGCGGGAGGGGGACCGTGAGGATGGCCAGGCACACGAGCAACGCCGCGGCCACCTCGAGGGGGTCGGCGGTGAAGAGGTAGTGGACCAGCTGGCGGCCGCCGGGCAGCCCGATGAAGGCCGAGGCGATGGACGAGCCCACGATGAGGGTGCGCACCTTGCCCGTGGCCACCGGGGCCAGCAGGACGAGCCCCCACGACAGGTACCAGGGCTGGACGACGGGTCCGAGCGCCACCACCGCCAGCAGGGTGAGGCCCATGGCACGCAGGAAGCCGATGCGCTCGGCGCGCGCCAGCAGCCACAGGCCGGCGGCCAGGGCCAGCGACAGCCCGAGCACGCGTGTCACCGACAGCATGAGGTGGAGCGGCACGCCCACCCCCACCAGGTGCGCCACGTCGGTGAGGGCGATGCCCGCGCCGGTGGCGGGCGCCACCCACGACCGCACCGTCCCCGGGGTGGCCAGGTTGAGCACCCAGCTCCAGCCCAGCCCGGTGACCACCGACAGGGTCCCCATGACCCCGGCGGCGATGAGCCCGGCGCTGAGCACGGGGCGCAGCCGGGCGCGCCAGGACAAGCCCGGGCCCATCCACGTCCAGCCGATGTAGAGCACCCCCAGCGCGGCCGGGACCTTGACCGACGCCGCCAGCGCGCACAGCACGATGCCGGCCACGGGCCTGCCCCGGCGGGCCACCGCCAGGCCGGCCACGAGCAACCCCAGCATGAGCGCGTCGTTGTGGGCGCCCCCCACGAGGTGCAGCACCGTGACCGGGTTGAGGATGGCGACGGTGAAGGCGTAGGCGGGATCTCGCCCCAGGGTGCGCGCCAGCGTCGGGATGGACAGCGCCATGAGACCCACGCCCAGCACCGCCAGGAGGCGCAGCAGCACCAGGTTGGCCAGCTCGTGGTGCATCGAGGCGCTGGTGAGCAGCCCGTCGGACTCCATGAACAGCGGCCCGTAGGGGACGGGGGTGTTGAGCCACAGGTGGTCGACCAGCGTCACCGTGGGGGCCGCCCCGAGCACGCCCGGGCCGTAGTGGTAGGGGCTGATGCCGTGGCTCATCATCTCGCCCTGCGCCGCATAGCTGTAGATGTCGCGGCTGAACAGCGGGGGCGCCAGCAGCAGCGGGGCGATCCACAGCGCCGCCATGGCCGCCAGCTTCTTGACCGGCACGCCCTCGACCTGCGAGAGGGTACGGATGAGGCCGTACCACACGCGCATGAACAGCACGAGGCCGCCGTACATGGCGACGAGCCCCAGGAACAGCCCGCGGTGCGACGAGGTCGTGCCGGCCGCGGGCACACCGAAGAACCAGGCGCCGGGCATCTTGAGGACGAAGGGCGACTGCTGCTGGCTCGCCCCCAACGTGATGGCCAGCACGGCGATGAAGCCGAGGACGGCGGGCCGCACGAGCAGGCGCGAGCCGTCGCCGGCCACCGCGCCGGGCTCGACGTCGGGTCCCACCAGCGCGCTGAAGGGCCAGCGGCGGCGGACCGCCTCGTCCCACAGGCTCACCCGGTCGATGGCCCGCCCCACGAGCGAGGTGGGCGACGGGTCGAAGCCGCGCACCGAGGCGGTCATCCTGCCCACTACACCCATCGTCTCGGCCCTCGTCCCGGAGTCGCGTGCTGTGGCACCGGCCGCCCGTGAGCGGCCGCACCCGGGGGGTCTCGGGGGGGACCCCGCCAGGTCGTAACCGCATTGTAATGAAAGGCGCCCTCCAGGCAACTGCAGGCCCCGGGGTTGGGCGGGCCGGTGGGCGGCGCAGGGCGTGCGGGGGGCGGCCCGGCCACGCCGGCGGGGACCGCGCCTCGGGCCCGGGGGCCGGGCCCCGCGCCGGGGGGCGGGGCCGAGCCCCGGGGGGCGGGGTGGGCCGGGAAGGATTCGAACCTTCGTAGGCTGTGCCGGCAGATTTACAGTCTGCTCCCTTTGGCCACTCGGGCACCGACCCGCGAGGCGAGACGATAGCCCCCGGGCCGGGGCCACCCCGGCGCCGGCCGCGGCCCGCACGGTCGTGCCCCCGGCGTGCCGGGGGCGGGCGGAGGGGGCCGCACTAACGTGACCCGCATGCCCACGTTCGACGTCGTCTCCCAGGTGGACATGCAAGAGGTGCGCAACGCCGTCGACCAGGCCAACCGGGAGGCCTCGACGCGCTTCGACTTCAAGGGCACCGACTCGACCATCGAGCTCGGCGACAGCGACATGACGCTGCGCTCCTCCACCGAGGACCGGCTGCGGGCCCTGCACCAGGTGCTGGAGGAGAAGCTCGTGCGACGCGAGGTGTCGCTCAAGGCCCTCGACGACGGCAAGGTCGAGGAGGCCGCCAAGGGGACCGTGCGCCAGCGCATCGGCATCAAGGCGGGGATCTCGGCCGACAACGCCAAGCGCATCAACAAGGCCGTGAAGGACATGAACCTGAAGGGCGTGTCGTCGCAGACCCAGGGGGACCAGCTGCGGGTGTCGGGGAAGAAGCGCGACGACCTGCAGGCCGTGATCAAGGCGCTCAAGGACCAGGACTACGGGATCCCCCTGCAGTTCACCAACTTCCGGGACTGAGCCCGGCACGGACCCCGGGGATCAGGGCTCGGCGCCCTCGATCTCCACGGCCTCCTGCATGAACAGCTCCGCCTCGGCCTGGGCCTCGAGCTCGGTCACCGTCGGCACGTGGAAGAGCCGGTTGAAGAGCAGGAACTTGAGCACCCACAAGATGGCGAAGGCACCGGTGTTGGCCCCCTCCACCAGCACCGTCCGCCCGAAGTGGTGGAGGTGCTCGGTGTTGCTCAGGTGGTGCGCGTAGGACGCCGTGAGGATCGACAGCGTGATGCCGGCCACGGACATGGTCCAGAAGGGGAGGACCTCGCGCCAGACGTGCGAGCGGCCGGTCTTGCCCCACGACCAGGTCCGGTTCAGGTAGTAGGCGGGGACGCTGGCCACCATGTTGGCGATGACCGTGTCGGGGACCTCCGACCACAGGCGGAAGACGCCGAAGAGGAGCCCCAGGATGCTGAAGGACACCACGGTCGAGATGACCGAGACCGTCGCGTACCGGAACATCTTCTTGCCGGACGGGGTGTCGTAGAGGCGCCACAGGCGCATCACGGTGGCGGCCATCCCCGCCAATCTAGCCGGGCGGCACCCCTTCCGACCAGGAGGATCTGAAATTCGTCAGGACTGACGAGGCGCCCCGCCCCGCCGCGCGGGACCGCAGGTCAGGAGGGGACCGGGTCGGGGAGGGCGTTGGCCCGGGCGACGTCCCCGAACCAGGCCGCGCTGGGCTTGGGACGGCGCTCGAAGGTCACCGGGTCGACCTCGGTGAGCCCGAAGCGGGGGCCGTAGCCGAGCACCCACTCGAAGTTGTCGAGCAGGCTCCAATAGAAGTAGCCCCGCACGTCGATCCCGTCGGCCAGGCAGCGCTGCACCCCGGCCAGCGCCTGGGCCACGTAGGCGACACGCTGGGTGTCGTCGGCGGTGCCGATGCCGTTCTCGGTGACGAGCACCGGGACGTGCCCGGTCACCTCCCAGGCCCGGCGCACGGTCGCCTCGAGGGCGCCGGGCCAGAACTCGTACCCCATCTGGGTGGTGGGCACGCCCTCCTCGGGGCCCATGACGCCGCCGGGCCCGATGCGCATGCGGGTGTAGCACTGCACCCCCACGAAGTCGTCGCCCCCGGTGGCCTCGAGGAAGACGTCCTCGGTGGGGCGCCGGATCCGCTCCAGGCGCTCCTCCCCGCCCGGATGGAGCTGGTAGTCGTGCATCGACAACGTGAGCCCCACCGGGAACTCGCCCCGCCCGGCGCGCAGCGCCTCGACCCCCAGGCGGTGGGCCCGGCACAGCTGGGCGTTCACGGCGTGGCGGCGCCCGCCGTCGCGCAGCGCCGGAGGGAAGACGCCGAGCAGGTACCCCATGGTGGCCACCACGTTGGGCTCGTTCAGCGTGCACGCCCAGCCCACGAGATCGCCCATGTGCTCCGCCACGCGGCTGCACAGGCGGGCGAAGCGCTCGGGGGCCGCCTCGTGCTCCCAGCCGCCCCGGGCCGCCAGCCAGCGGGGGATGGTGAAGTGGTTGAGGGTCACCACCGGGGTCAGGCCGAGCTCGTGGCACCGGGCGCACACCCGGCGGTAGTGGTCGAGGGTGGCCAGGGACCACTCGCCCTCGTCGGGCTCGATGCGGCTCCACTCCACCGAGAACCGGTACGCGCCCAGGCCGAGGCGGGCGACGAGCTCGACGTCCTCAATCCAGCGGTGCCAGGAGTCGCAGGCGTCCCCGCTGGGCTCGACGCACAGCGTGCCCGGCATGTGCTCGAAGTCCCACCAGTCGTTGTTGACGTTGCCGCCCTCGATCTGGTGGGCGGCCGTAGCGGTCCCCCACACGAAGCCGGGCGGGAATGCGGTGGCCGGCACCGCGACACCGTAGCGGCCCGGCCTGCCAGGATGGGGAGGTGAGCGACGCCCTCGACTTCCTGGTCAAGCTGCTCGACATCGAGCCCATCGAGGTCAATATCTTCCGCGGCTCGAGCCCCGACGAGCGCCGCCAGCGCGTCTTCGGCGGCCAGGTGGCGGCCCAGGCCCTCATGGCGGCGGGGCGCACCGTCGAGCGCGGCCGCGTCCACTCCCTGCACGCCTACTTCCTGCGTCCCGGTGACCCCAACGTCCCGATCCTCTACGAGGTGGACCGCATCCGCGACGGGCGGTCCTTCACCACCCGGCGGGTGGTCGCCATCCAGCACGGCCAGGCGATCTTCAACCTGGCCGCCTCGTTCCACGCCCTCGAGGAGGGGGCGCTCGTGCACCAGGTGCCCATGCCGGCGGTGCCCGAGCCCGAGACCCTGGCCACCCTGCACGACCGGCTCGAGCCCCTGCGCGACGAGCTCGCCGACTGGTTCGCGCGCCCGCATCCCATCGACCAGCGCCACATCGGCGAGCTGCCCTGGATGCAGCACGAGGCCCGGGACCCCATCCAGCGCCTGTGGATCCGGGCCGACGGCACGCTGCCCGACGACCCGCTGCTCCACGCCTGCGTGGCCACCTACGCGTCGGACATGTCGCTGTTCGACACCATGCTCGCCCCCCACGACGTCCGCTGGGACGACGCCGAGTTCATGGGGGCGAGCCTGGACCACTGCATGTGGTTCCACCGGCCCTTCCGGGCCGACGACTGGCTCCTCTACGACATGGACAGCCCCAACGCCTTCGGGGCGCGCGGCCTGGCCCGGGGCTTCCTCTTCAGCCGGGACGGGACCCTGGTGGTGTCGATGGTCCAGGAGGGGCTCATGCGGCTGGTCCCCAAGCACCCCGCCTGAGCACCGGCCCCGTCCCCCCCGACGCCGGCGGGCCCGCCGCCGGCGGGCGCCTCAGCGCTCGGCCAGCGGCACGTAGGGCCGGGGCTCGGCCCCGACGTAGAGCTGGCGGGGCCGGGCGATCTTGGAGTCCTGGTCGAGCAGCTCCTGCCAGTGCGCCAGCCAGCCGGCGGTGCGGGGGATGGCGAAGAGCACGGGGAACATCTCGAGCGGGAAGCCCATGGCCTGGTAGATGAGGCCGGAGTAGAAGTCGACGTTGGGGTAGAGCCGCCGCGAGGTGAAGTACTCGTCGGACAGGGCGATCTCCTCGAGCTTCAAGGCGATGTCCAGCAGCGGGTTCTTGCCGGTGATGGCGAAGACCTCGTCCGCCGTGCGCTTGATGATCTTGGCCCGGGGGTCGTAGTTCTTGTAGACGCGGTGCCCGAAGCCCTGGAGCCGGCCGCCCTCGCCTTGCTTGACCGACTCGATGAAGGCGGGCACGTTGTCCACCGAGCCGATGTCGGTGAGCATCCGGATCACCATCTCGTTGGCGCCGCCGTGGCGGGGCCCGTACAGCGCGGCGCAGGCCGCCGCGCAGCACGAGTAGGGATCGGCGTGCGACGAGCCCACGACCCGCATGGCCGTGGTCGAGCAGTTCTGCTCGTGGTCGGCGTGAAGCATGAACAGGATGTCGAGCGCCCGGGCCAGGGTGGGGTTGGCGTCGAAGCGGGGCTCGGCCACCTTCCACATCATGGAGAGGAAGTTGGCGGCGAAATCGAGGGAATTGTCGGGATAGACGAAGGGCATGCCCACCGAAAAGCGGTGGGCGGCGGCGGCCAGGGTGGGCATCTTGGCGATGAGCCGGATGATCTGTCGACGGCGCGATTCGGGGTCGAAGATGTCCTTGGCGTCGAGATAGAAGGTGGACAGCGCGGCCACGGCGGAGACGAGCATCCCCATGGGGTGGGCGTCGTAGTGGAAGCCCTCCAGGAACCGCTTGCGTACGTTCTCGTGGATGTAGGTGTGGTACGTGATCTCGTGCCGCCAGGCGTCGAACTCGGCGCCGGTGGGCAGGTCCCCGTGCAGGAGCAGGAAGGCCACCTCGAGGTAGTTGGAGTGCTCGGCGAGCTCCTCGATGGGATAGCCGCGGTAGCGCAGGACGCCGGCGTCCCCGTCGACGAACGACACGGCGCTCTCGCACGCCGCCGTGGCCACGAAGCCCGGGTCGTAGAACCAGATGCCGGGGAGGAGCTTGCTCCACTCCCCGGCGGCGACACCCCCGTTGTGGATGGGGATCTCGAGCTGGTTTCCCGTGCGGTTGTCGATGATGGTGATGCTCTCGGCCACGATGCGCTGTCCTTTCGTGCCGTCTCCCCCCGATCCTATGGCGCCCGTGCCCGAAGGGGCACTCCACCGGACGCCGCCGCACCCCCACGGCGCTGCTCGTGCACGGGGGGACGAGCGGTCCCTAGCGCCCCAGGACCTTGACGGTGATGCCGGGGGCGCTCGAGCCCTCGAAGTGCGCGTTCCCGGAGTAGACGGCGGCCACCGAGTGGCTGGTCCCCGCCGGGAGCGTCGTCTGGCAGGTGGCGGTGCCCGAGCGCACCGGCCGGGCCCCGCAGCCCGAGATGGTCGCGCCGTCGTCCTGGAAGTCCACCGTCCCGGGGGGCGAGCCCACCCCGGCGAGCCCCGTCGTCACCTCGGCGGTGAAGGTCACCGACCCCCCGGCGGGCACCGTCGCGGGGGACGCCGTCACCGCCGTGAGGGTGGTGGCGGGCTGCACCTCGACCACCGTGGTGCGCGACGCGATGGGCGCCACGCCGCTGTCCCGGGGGGACTCGGCCGTGACCTGCACCACGTAGGTGTCGCCGGGTCGCACGGCGAAGGCGGGCAGCTTGAGGGTGGCCGAGGCGCCCGCGGCGAGGTCCACGGTGTGCTGCACGGGGACGGGGCTGGCGGGCTGGTCCTGGACGAAGGCCACGCCTCCCACCTCGACGCCGCCCTCGTCCACGTTGCCCTGGTTGGTCAGCACCACCTGGGCCACCAGCCCGGTCACGGGAGGCGCCACGCGGGTGGCGCCCTGGGGGACGGCGGGCGGGTCGGTGACGATGGCCACGATGGCCAGCCGGTGCAGGGGGACGAGGGGGCGCGCCGCGGCGATGCCCGACACCAGACGGGAGAGCGCCGTGGCGCTGAAGAGGCTGGCGGGGCTGGTCCACACCGACGCCGGCAGCGACGCGCCCCCCGGCGCCCGCGCCAGGCCGCGCCGGCACGACGCCCACGAGCCGTCGGCGCCGTGCAGGGTCCCCACCGCCCCCTCGGCCCCGGCCAGCGCGGCCGGCTCGCCCACCGGGTCCAGCCCGCGGCGGCCGCCCACCACGCCCTCGAAGGCAGCCCGCAGCGCGTCGACGGCCCTCGCCCGCGACGCCAGCGCGGCGCGGCAGGCGGCGGCGGCCGACGTGGCGGGGTCGGGCGGGGCGATGGCGTCGAAGCGGCGGCGCAGCGCGTGGCTGTCGGCGGCCAGGGTGTCGAGTTCGGAGAAGAACGTCACGCGGTCCAAGGTGCGCGCCGTGCGCAGGAAGGAGCGCAGCGACGCGCCGCCGGCGTTCGAGGTGTCGACCAGCGGCGTGGCCAGCGCGGCGTAGCCCCGGTCGACGGAGAGGCGGTAGGGGCCGGACTGCGAGCCGATCTGTGACAGCGCGCTCGTGGCCAGGACGACGACCACCGTGGCGACCACGAGGGGGAGGCCCACGCGCAGCACGACCCGGGCGCGCCCCCGGCGCCGGCCGAGTCGGCGTCGGTCCCCGACCATCCGGGGACCATATCGGCAACGGGCCGGGCCACGCCGTCCCGGCCACGCCCCGTGCACGCAGGCGCGCGGGCCCGGCGCGCGTGCACGGGGTGACGCCGACCGCAGGCACCCCGCCGCTACACTCGCCGGTCGTGCCCCAGAGCACCACCCCCGCTCCGCCCCCCGTACTCGACCGCGCCGACGTTCGGAAGCGGGCCCGCACCCGGACCACCCAACGGCTCCTGCGAGTGGGCATCGTGATCGGGGTCGTGGTGGTGGTGCTCGTCGGCAGCGGGATCGCCTACGTCGAGTACCGCAACCACCAGATCACGCGGGTGACCGTGAACGGGCTCCAGGCCGAGCCCCCGTCGGGCATCGAGAACGTCGTGCTCGTGGGGTCGACGTCGCGCTGCGCGCTGAAGACGCAGAACAAGGCGTTCGGCCTGTGCTCAGAGGGCGTGACCGGCGTGAACAGCGACGTCGTGATGATCCTGCACCTCGACCCCGCCACCAAGAAGGCCTCCATCCTGTCGATCCCCCGCGACCTGTTCGTCCCCAACGCCCGCAAGACCGGTGCCAACAAGATCGACGCCGCGCTGGTGGAGGGGCCCCAGCAGCTCGTCACCGCCATCGAGGACGACTTCGGCATCCCCGTCCACCATTTCGTGGAGCTCAACTTCGACAGCTTCGCCGGGGTGGTCAACGCACTGGGGGGCGTCCGCATGTACTTCCCCGAGCCGGTGTACGACGCCTACTCCGGGCTCAACGTCAAGACGGCCGGCTGCCACTACCTGACGGGTTTCCAGGCGCTGGCCGTGGTGCGCGCCCGCCACCTGCAGTACAAGGGCCCCGGGGTGACCAGCTCCAACCACGCCAACTGGCCACAGGACCCCCAGAGCGACCTGAGCCGGATCCGGCGCGACCACGAGTTCCTGCGCGTGCTGGCCACGGCGGTCTCCAAGCGCGGACTGGGCAACCCCGTCACCGACAACTCCCTGCTCGGGGCGGTGGCGCCCCAGCTCCAGGTGGACTCGGGCTTCTCACTGGGCTCGATGTTCGGGCTGGTGCTCACGTTCCACGGCACCGACCCCAACGCCGCACCCCAGGTCACCCTGCCGGTGGTGGTCCTCTCCAGCCTCAACTACCTCTACCAGGGGGCCGACTACGGCAGCGTCGAGCTCACCAGCCAGCCCAACGACCTCGCCGCCGTGTCGAGGTTCCTCGGGCTGCCCACCTCCAAGAACACCATGACGGGCCAGAACCTCCCGTCCCCCTCGTCGGTGACGGTGTCGGTCCTGAACGGCACGGGCATCACCGACCAGGCCGGGCAGACCGCCTCGGCGCTGGGCTCGCTCGGCTTCCACGTCGCCGGCTCGGGCGACACCCGGGCCTCGGGCCCCCTGGCGGAGACCGTCGTCTACTACTCCTCGACGAAGTACCTCGGCGCGGCCGAGGCGGTGCTGCGCTCGCTCTCGGGGCCGGCCGTCCTGGGCAAGGGCCCCACCGCCGACGGCGCCCAGGTCACCGTGGTCACGGGCACCAACTTCTCGGTGAACACGCAGGCCTCCCCCGCGAGCGGCACGAGCTCGCCGCCCACCAGCGCGGCCCACTCGTCGGCGGCGGCGTCGCTGGCGGCGCCCACCCCCCCGACCCAGCCGCTCGCCCCCTTCGACCCCCGCTCGTGCACGGCCTCGGGCGGCGAGGGGTCCTGACCCCCACGGCCTGAGCGGCCGACCCCGGCGACGCCCGGGTACGGGACGCGGCTCGCCGCTCAGTGGATGGCGCGGCTCGCCGCTCA
>DATJBC010000240.1:0-4139 GCA_035515515.1 Acidimicrobiales bacterium | reverse complement strand
CGAGAAGAAGGAGTTGAGCACGCTCTCGAAGGACCGGCCCTGCTCCACCACCATCTGCGTCGTGCTCATGGCGGGGTCGATGGCCCCGTCGAGCACCATGGCCCGCACGTGGGTGGGGAACATCTGGGCGTAGACGGCCCCGAGGAGCGTGCCGTAGGAGTGCCCGAAGAACGTCAGCTGGGCGTCGCCGAGGGCCAGGCGGACGCGGTCGAGGTCCTGGGCGGCGTCCACCGTCCCCACGTAGGGAAGAAGGCCGCCGCTCACCTTCTCACAGTCCGCCGCGTAGGCCTTGTCGTTGGCGATGAGCGCCTGCTGGGCCGCGCTGGAGGTGGGCACGGGATCGGGGAGCGGTCCCTGCGCCGACGGCGGCTGGGGGTGGGTGGAGCACTCGACGGGGTCGCTGCGCTCCACGCCACGGGGGTCGAACTCCACGATGTCGAAGCGGGCCAGGAGCTCGGGCGTGAGCACGCGCAGCTCCTGGGGGAGGTCGTTGACCCCCGACGCCCCCGGGCCGCCCGGATCGATGACGAGCGCACCGATGCGCTGGGCAGGGTCCGTGGCCGGGTGCCGAGCCAGCGCGATCCGGATGGTGCCCGCCTGGGGACGGGCGTAGTTCAGCGGCACGGTCACCGTGCCGCACTGCAACGCGCCGCACGGCGCCCACTGCACCGGCGTCACCGGGATGGTGGGGGCCGTGGTCGTCGGAGCCGGTGCGGTCGTGGCGGTCCTGGCCGTGGTCGTGGTCCGCCCCGCCGTGCCACGCGGGGTGGGCGCACAGGCCGCCAGCGCCAGGGCCACGAGGACGAGCCCGCCCCGGAAGCGGCGTCGGGACGGCGCGCTGCGCACCGGGACACTGTGACACGACGAGCCCGCCGCACAGGGTCGGCTGCTGGTCGTGTCCCGTGGGACAATCGGTGCGTGCCCGAGCTGCCCGAGGTCGAGGCTCTCACCCGGTTCCTCGACGGGCGCATGGTGGGGCGACACATCGAGCGCTGCGAGCTGGCCGCCTTCGCCGCCCTCAAGACCGTGGACCCGCCCCTGTCGGCGCTCGTTGGCTGCACGGTGGCGTCGGTGGGCCGCCGGGGCAAGTACCTGTGCGTCGAGTGCGGCGACCTGTGGCTCGTGCTCCACCTGGCGCGGGGCGGATGGGTGCGGTGGCACGACAGGCTGCCCGTGGGGCGCGCCCGGCCCAGCCGGAGCCCCCTCGCCCTCCGGGTGGGCCTCGACGGCGGGTCGGGGTTCGACGTCACCGAGATGGGCACCGAGAAGCGCCTGGCGCTGTGGGTGGTGCACCGCCCCGAGGACGTCGAGGGCCTGGCCGGCCTGGGGGTGGACCCTCTCGACGCCTCGTTCGACACCGAGCGTCTCACCGGGCTGCTCGAGGGCGCGCCCGGCAACCTCAAGACCGTGCTCGCCTCGCAGTCGGTCATGGCCGGCATCGGCAACGCCTACTCCGACGAGATCCTCCACGTCGCCCGCCTGTCGCCGTTCCGGCCCGCCCGCAACCTCGACCGGGCCGAGGTCGAGCGCTTGCACGCCGCCGTGGTGGGGGTCATCGCCGAGGCCGTGGGCCGCGCCGTGGGCCAGGGGGCGGCGGAGCTCAAGGGGGACAAGAAGCGCGCCATGCGCGTGCACGGCCGCACCGGTGAGGCCTGTCCGGAGTGCGGCGACGTCATCCGCGAGGTGTCGTTCGCCACCAAGTCGCTGCAGTACTGCGCCACCTGCCAGACGGGCGGCAAACCGCTGGCCGACAGGCGCCTGTCGAGGCTGTTGCGGTAGCGCTATAACATGCGGCCGTCTTGCGGCCGGGGGTGCCGTCGTGATCGTCGACCGGCCGGACGGGCCGGCGACCGGGAGGGTGGTCGTGAGCGACGAGCAATTCAACATCGGGCAGGTGTTCGAGGCGGTGGCCGAGGCCGTCCCCGGCCGTGAAGCCGTGGTGTGGGGGGAAAGGCGGCTGTCGTACGCGGAGCTCCGCGACCGGTCGCGCCGCCTGGCCTCCTACCTCCACGGCCGGGGCCTGGGCGCCCGGTCGGGACGCGCGGGGCTCGCCGGCCACGAGTCGGCCCAGGACCACGTGGGCCTCTACCTCTACAACGGCAACGAGTACCTCGAGGGCATGATCGGCTCGTACCTGGCCCGGGTGGCGCCGTTCAACGTCAACTACCGCTATGTCGAGGAGGAGTTGCGCTACCTCCTCAACGACGCCGGGGCGCGGGGGCTCGTGTACCACGCCACGTTCGCGCCGGTCCTGGCCGCCGTGCTCCCTTCGCTCCCCGAGCTCGAGGTGCTCCTGCAGGTGGCCGACGAGTCGGGCAACGACCTGCTTCCCGGCGCTCAGGACTACGAGGCCGCCCTGGCGGCGTCGACGCCCGAGCCCCCCCCGGTGGAGCCCGAGCCCGACGACCTCTACATCCTCTACACGGGAGGGACCACCGGCATGCCCAAGGGCGTGCTGTGGCGCCAGCACGACATCTTCCGGGCCGCCATGGGGGGCCGCACCTACGGGACGTGGGAGCTCGTCGAGTCCTACGACCACCTCGTCAAGCGGATCCTCCCCACCGAGGACATCCGCGTCATGTCCATCCCCCCGCTCATGCACGGGGCGTGCCAGTGGGCCTGCTTCTACTACATGACCATGGGCGCGACGGTGGTGTTCCCCGCCAACACCCGGTCCCTCGACCCCGTCGAGGTGTGGGAGACGGTGCAGCGCGAGCGCGTCATCGGCATCTCGGTGGTGGGCGACGCCATGGCGCGCCCGGTCATCGAGGAGCTCGAGCGGGGGGACTACGACGCCGGCTCGCTGCTCGCCTTCGGCAGCGGCGGCGCCACCTTGAGCGTGGGCCTCAAGGAGCGCCTCCTCGCCCAGCTCCCCAACGTCCTCATCACCGACGTGGCGGGCGCGTCGGAGACGGGCGTGCAGATGGGGGTGGCCTCGGCGTCGGGGTCGGTGTCGACGGGGACCTTCGTGCCGGGACCGGGCACGGTCGTGGTGAGCGCCGACCTCTCGCGCGTGCTCGAGCCGGGCGACGAGGAGGTGGGCTGGCTGGCCCAGCGCGGCGCCGTGCCCCTGGGGTACCTGGGCGACCCCGACAAGACGGCCCGCACCTTCCCGGTCATCGACGGCGAGCACTTCTCGGTCCCCGGAGACCGGGCCCGCGCCCTGCCCGACGGCCAGATCGAGCTGCTCGGGCGCGATTCGGTGACCATCAACTCCGGCGGCGAGAAGATCTTCGCCGAGGAGGTCGAGCAGGCCATCATCGGCCATCCGGCCGTGGCCGACGTGGTGGTGGCGGGCCGTCCCAGCGAGCGCTGGGGCCAGGAGGTGGTGGCGATCGTCCAGCTCGTCCCGGGGCGCGACGCCACGGCCGAGGAGCTGGTGGCCGAGGCCGGCAAGCACCTGGCCCGCTACAAGCTGCCCAAGGCCGTCGCCTTCCTCCCCCACATCGTCCGCTCCCCCGCCGGCAAGGCCGACTACCGCTGGGCGCGCGAGCGCGCCCTCGAGGCCTGATCCGGCTAGGACCGGGACGACACCCGTGGAGGACCGCGTCACCGAGGGGCTGTATCTCGAGCTCGGTGACGTCGCGCCCGAGCACTACGCCACGGTGCGCGCCGCGCAGCTCCTGGGGAGGCCGGGGGCCCAGCGGGTCACGTGGTGGCAGAACAACCGGCCCGGGCGCGACGAGCTGCCCATGCTCGTGCCCGACGGGACGACCCTGGGGGTGACCGAGGTGGACGGCTCGTTCGCCGCCCCCGACCCCCTGCCGGGGACCGTGGCCCGCCTGTTCCGGCGGTTCCCCCGCCCCAGCCAGGGTGTCCTCACCGGGGCGCCCACCACCGGCCTCCTCCTCGTGTGGATCAGCCCCAAGGCCCCGGCCCTGGCCGGGGCGGTGCGCGACTGGGGCGACTTCGTCCACATCCGCCACATCGCGGCGGCGGCCATCCCCGGCTTCACCCACGTCACGCCCTACGAGAACACCGAGGCGGGCGACCCCCGCTTCATGCACCTCTACGAGCTCGACGCCCACGACCCGGAGGCCGCCTACATGTCCATGGCCCGGCACATGGCGCGCTACTTCGGCGGATCGCGCACCGAGGCCTTCCGGGCCTGGGCCGACTGGGACGCCGCCGGGGCGAAG
>DATJBC010000239.1:0-18138 GCA_035515515.1 Acidimicrobiales bacterium | reverse complement strand
GGCGGGCCACCCGGAGCAGCGTCTCGTAGTCGGCTCCCTGCTGCGGTTCGGTGAAGATCCTCAGTCGCATCGGGTCATTATGGCGACGATCGGTCCTCCTCCCCCGCGCCGCCCTCGGGCCCCCGACGCTCACCCGGCGGGCGAGGGCGCCGCCGGGAGGCCAGCACCGCCACGCACAGGCGAGCCCGGTAACACGCACAGTGGCGGTAGCCTGGGAGGGGCTGCGGGCTGGGAGACGGGCGATGCGGAGGCTGGGATCCGGAGCGGCGCTCGTGGTGCTCGCCCTGTCGGTGCTCGCCGGCTGCTCGGTGCAGCCCGTCGGCACCACCACCCTCGGCTTCTACGTGTCGTCGCAGAGCCCCGGGGCGGTCACCGCCCTGGCCCAGCGGCTGGGCGTGCAGGTGCAGGGGCTGTCGGGCTACACCGACGGCTCGTCGTGGTCGTCGATCGGGGCCTACCGGCCTCCCCAGACCTCGCTCCGGCTGTACCTGGGCGTGAACATGTCGCCCGACAACGGCACCCCCGCCCAGACCCCGTCGCACCTGAGCTCGTACCAACAGCTGGCCCAGAACCTCGTCAGCGGCGGCCAGGCCTACGCCATCGTGCGCATCGGCTGGGAGTGGAACACGACATGGTTCTCGTGGGGAGTCCAGAACACGACGCCACCGCAGTACGTGACGGCGTTCGACGACATCGTGACGACCATGCGCAGCGTCCCGGGCCAGCACTTCCTGTTCGACTGGTGCGCGGCCGCCGACGAGTCGCCCACCAACGGCTCCTACGACGCCTCGTATCCCGGCGACCAGTACGTCGACTACGTAGGGACCGACGACTACGACAGCCCGGTCACGAGCTGGACCGACGGCCTCAACGAGGTGGGCGGACTGACCTACACCGTCAGCTTCGCCAAGGCGCACGGCAAGTTGGTGAGCGTGCCCGAGTGGGGTCTCGACGGCTACGACGACCCGACCTATATCACCAACATGCACAGCTTCATCGCCCAGTCCTCCAACGACGTCGGATACACCTCGTACTTCTCGTATCAGGGCACCATCGACTCGGACATCACGCAGTTCCCGGAATCGGCGTCCGCCTTCACCACCGATTTCGGATGAGCGTCCTCAGTCCGACAGCTGGCTCATGAACTGATTGAGGTCGAAGTAGTCGCGCCACGCGGTGATCAGGCCGTCCGAGACCTCGAATGTGCCCATCACGGGCAGGCTGACGGTGCGCTCGGCCGAGACGAAGCGGTCCACCCGCTCGGTGAGCACGACCGCACCGTCGGCCACGGCATGGCGGACGTCGAACGCCACGCTGTCCCAGCCGGCCGTGAACCCCACGATGGTCGCCCGGATGGCCTCGTGGCCGACCACGGGGTCCACGGGGATGTTGTGGTAGACGGCGTCCTCGGCGAGAAGTCCCATGATGCGGTCGATGTCGAGCGTCGACCAGGCGGCGCAGAAGCTGGTGACGACGTCCAGGGGGGCTGGCACAGGGGGGGTAGGCATGCGGATCCACCTCTCCGGTCGGGTCTCGCGGCACTGCGTAGCACGCCGGGCACGGCCCCGCCGCTCCGGGTCGAGCACGCCCCGGCGGGCGGGTGACAGGATCTGGTCCTCGGAGTCCGGGCGGGGGGAGGTCACCGTGTGCGATGGGTGAGTGAGGGCCAGGCCCCGCCCCGGGTGGGCACCTGCCCGGGGCGGGCCCGCCGGTGGTGCCGGCTGCACAGGGGGGCCCGCAGCGTGGCGCTCGCCGGCGAGCACGACGACCCCGACGTGCCCGCTCGGGGCCGGTGGCACCAGGGTCCCGCCGGTTCCCCGACACCGCAGCGGCGTGACGACGACCGCCGGGACCCGGCGGCCGGCCACACCGCCTACGCCGATGTCCTGGTGGTGGACGACGACCCGGACGTGCGCAACTCGATGGCCGCCATCCTGCGCGGCCGCGGCCTGCGCGTCCTCGAGGCAACCGACGGGCAGGCCGCCCTGGACACGCTGGACGTCACCGGGGTGGGCGTGATCCTGTTGGACCTGCACATGTCGCCGCGCGACGGGGTCTGGCTCCTCGACCGGCTGCCCGAGGGTCCCGCCGTGATCCTCGTCTCCGCCTTCTCCCTCTACAGCGAGGCGGAGATGCGCGAGCGCTTCTCGGGCACGGTCTCGCACTTCATGTTGAAGCCCGTGCGCCCCGCCAGGCTCATCGCCCTCGTGGAGGACGCGCTGGGGCGCGCACCGTCCTGACAGGCCGAGGGCTCCTAGGGGACGCGCCCCTCCCCCTCGGCCTCGGCGCCCCGCTCGGCCATCTCCTCGTAGTGCTCCCGGACGTCGGGATCGACCGACAGCTCCTCGGCGGCGGCTTCCTCCCCGGGGGTGGGCGCGCGGTCGGGCTCGTGCGCCGCCGCGCTCTCCTCCTCCTCGGCCTGCCGGGTGGCGTCGGTCACCTCGGTGTGGTCGCGGGCCATGGCACGTCCCTCCTGTCCCCCGCACGCCGGTGCGTGCACGTGGGTACGACGACTGTCTGACCTCGCCCGGGCCGTACCCGCCGGCGGCGGCGCCCACACCGGGCACCTCCCCGACGCCCCCCCGACGTGGCGCGCGGGTCAGGGCACGGCGTCCTCGTCGGCGACGTCGTCGGAGGCGCCGTAGGACCCGCGGAGCCTCTCGATGCTCCTGGCCAGCAGGCGCGACACGTGCATCTGGCTCACGCCCACATGCCGGGCGATCTCGGTCTGGGTCAGGCCCTCCACGAAGCGCATGTGCACGATGACGCGCTCTCGCGGGGGTAAGGCGGCCAGCGCCGGCACCAGAAGGGCGCGGTCCTCCGCCGCCCCGAAGCCGGCGTCGTCCTCGCCCAGGCGGTCCGCCAGCGCCTCGCCCTCGGGGCCCACGGCATCGAGGGACCCCGACCGGTAGGCCTGGCCGGCCTCGAGCGCCTCGATCACGTCGTCCTCGCCGGCGCCGGCCACCTCGGCCGTCTCGCGGATGGTGGGCGAGCGTCCCAGCTCCTGGGTCAGGGTGCTCGTCACCTGGCCGATCTGCAGGTACAGCTCCTGGACCCGCCGTGGGGCCCGCACGAACCAGCCCTTGTCGCGGAAGTGCCGCTTGAGCTCGCCCAGGACGGTGCGGGTGGCGAAGGTCGAGAACTCGACCCCGCGGCCGGGGTCGAAGCGGTCCACCGCCTTCACCAGGGCGAGCGACCCCACCTGGACGAGGTCGTCGTGGGGCTCGCCCCGTCCCGCGAAGCGCCGCGCCAGGTGCGACGCCAGGCCCAGGTGCGCCTCCACCAACCGGGCGCGCAGCGCGGGGTCGCGGGTACGGGCGAACGCCACGAACGCCTCCCGGAGCTCCGCCCGTGCGTCGTCGGTCATCTAACCTTTCCTCGCGCCTCACGGCCGCGCGCCGGGTCGTGCCGTGCGCGTCACGTGCGGTGGCCGACGTGCACGTGAGCCCGTCGGTCACGGGCCCGGCCGTGGCGCCCAGGGGCCAACAGGCACGGCCCACGCGCGCGCCGTGGTCGAGGGCACGGCGCCCGCCCTCACCGCTCACGTGGGCGATACCCCCGCGGGGGCCCGCGCAAACGGCGGGGACCGGCCACCGGAGCCGGCTCCACCACTCCACGCGCGCGGCGTGATAGAGCGTCGGAGCGTCCTCGGCGCCCACCCGGGCGCACGGGAGGCGAGGGGATGGGCGCACCGTGAATCCGCTGGAGCCGCCGTTACGCTGGATCGACGGGGTGCAACGGCGCGTGCGCCCCTTCGCCTTCGCCTTCGCCGTCGTGAAGAAGTTCGGGGACGACCAGGGCGGCCAGCTCGCCGCCCTCCTGACCTACTACGGGTTCCTGTCGGTCTTCCCGCTGCTGCTGGTGGCCGTCACCGTCCTCGGCATCGTGGCCTCCGGCGACGCGTCCCTGCAGAACCGCGTCGTGCACTCCGCGCTGTCGCAGTTCCCCGTCATCGGGTCGAACCTCCAGAGCAACATCCACCACCTGCGGCGCAACAGCCCGGTGACCCTGACCATCGGCGTGCTCGCCGCCCTGTGGGGGTCCTTGGGCATCTCCCAGTGCGCCCAGTACGTCATGGCCCAGGTGTGGAGCGTGCCCCGCATCGAGCGGCCCGGGTTCCTGCCCCGCCTGGGCCGCAGCGCCGGCCTGCTGGGCGTGGCGGCGCTGGTCGTGGCGAGCAGTTCGACGCTGTCGGGGCTGGCGGTCGTGGGCGGCGACACCTCGCTCGCCACCCGCGTCCTGGGCATCGCGAGCTCGGCGGTCGTGAACAGTGCCATGTTCGTGGCGGCCTTCCGCATCCTCACCCCCAGGCAGGTCCCCTGGCGCGCCCTCGTGACCGGCGGCCTGGTGGGCGGGGTCGCCTGGAGCGTGCTGCAGGACGTGGGCAGCTACCTGGTGCTGCACCAGCTCCGCCACATGAGCCAGCTGTACGGGTTCTTCGCGGGCGTCCTCGGCCTGCTGTGGTGGATGTACCTCGGAGCCCAGGTGTTCGTGCTGTCGGCCGAGGTGTCGGTGGTGCGAGCGCGGCGGCTGTGGCCGCGCAGCCTGGCGGGCCCGCCGCTCACGGAGGCCGACCGCACCGTGCTGGTGGCCCTGGCACGCTCCGAGGTGCGCCGGCCCGAGGTGGCGGTCGAGGCGCTGGACCGTCCCGGCCCCGGCCCCGCCCGCTGACCGCGGGGAACCCGTTCAGGCGGGCACCTCCACGAGGTGCTGCGCCACCCGGAGCGCCCGCACGTCGGCCAGCTGGTTGGCGAGCCAGCTCGGCAGGTCGTTGTCGCGCACGACGTCCACGGCCCCCCGGCGCCGCCGCCGCCGCTCCTCGGGGGCCATGAAGAGCGCGGCGTAGAGCGCCTCGGCCTGCTCATCGATGTCCACGGGGTGGACGCTCAACGCGAACGCACCGATCTCGTCGTGCGCCCCGGCGTGCTCGGACAGCACGAGGACCCCGTCGCGCTCGTTGACGACCATGCCCTCCTTGGCCACCAGGTTCAAGCCGTCCGACACGGGGTTCACGAGCAGCACGTCGAACATCTTGAACGCGGCAACCGCCTGCTCCAGGTTGTTCTCGATGCGCAAGTCGATGGGTTGCCACTCCACGTTGCCGTGCTTGAGGTTGATGTCGGCGACGAGGCGGAGGATCTTCTCGGTGTACTCGGCGTACTCGGGGACGTCCTGCCGGCTCGGCTGCAGGAGCGCGAGGAACGTCACGCGCCCGGCCAGGTCGGGGTGGCGGTCGAGCATCACGTCGAAGGCGAGGAAGCCCCGAAGGATGTTTTTGGACAGGTCGGTGCGGTCCACGCGCAGGATGAGGTGCTCGCGCCGGATGTTCTCCAGCGCATGCTGGAACTGCACGACCTCGGGGGAGCGGGCGAGGGCCTCCAGTTGGTCGACGTCGACCGAGATCGGATACCACCGCACAGCGACCTCCCGGTCCCCCACCGAGACGACGCAGCGCTCGGTGTCGACGGGGAGGTCGAGGAACTCCTCACAGGTGAGCAGGAAGTTGCGGGCATACCGCTCCGTCTGGAACGCCACCAGGTCGTTGCCCAGGAGGCCGGCCAGCAGCTCGTTGCGGAGCCATCCGGGAAGGACGCGCCAGCAGTCGGGCTGCGGCCACGGCACGTGCACGAAGTGCATGAGGAACGCCTCCGGCCGCTCGCGGCGTACCAGCTCTCCCACCAGGTACAGGTGGTAGTCGTGCACCATCACGGTGGCCGGCCCGCAGCCGCGGGGGGTGGCGGCCACGATGGCCCGCGCGAACTCCTCGTTCACACGGCGGTAGCCGTCGTCGAAGGCGGCTCGCTCGGCCGCCCCGATGTTGGGGGCGTTGCTCAGGTCCCACAGGGCGTGCTGGACGAACCAGATGATGGGGTTCGAGATCACCGAGTAGTACTGGTGGAAGGCGCCGGGGTCGAGGTCGAGGAGCCGGAGCCGGTTCACGGCCTCGCCGTCGCGCACCGCCACCTCCCCGTCATCGGCCTCGCGGGCGACCGCCCGGTCCTCGTCACCGAGGGCGGCGCACACCCAGACGCAGTCGTCGAGATAGGCCGTGAGCCGGGAGAGGGCGGTGGCCAGGCCTCCTGACCCCAGCCGGTGGGCCCGGCCGCCCCCGTGCGTGGCGTAGAACTCCACCGGGCCGCGGTTGGCGGCGATCACCCACCGGGGGGAGGCCCCCGCCCGGTGCCCGCTGCCCTCCCCGGGGGCACCCGCGCCGGGCACGTCGATCGACGACACGCTGTCCACCTGCGCCCACCTCATTTCCCCGCCACGCGTTCGCGCACGCCCCCGTTGGTGCCAGACCCCACGCCTGTGTTCTTCCCTTTGCCGGCTGTCTTCAATCCGTTGTGGGAGGCGGTCCGTCGTGGGAGTCGGTCCGGGGTGGGCCTCCGCCCCCGTCCGGCTCCCGGCACCCCGGGGCAGGGCGGAAATCCTTGTCCCGCCGTTGTCCGCACAGTGCCGCGCGCTGCCTATATGAACGGCGCTTTTCGAGAAGATGGCGTGATCATCAACGTTGCCGCTGGCGGGTTGCATAGCGCGGCGAAGCGGGCATACTGCAATGGCCAGTCCACCACGATGGGTCGAATCCACCGGGACGCGCCTTCCCCCTCACCTCCCTCGCGAGTCTTCGCGCCCTGTATCGGTAGCGGGCGCGCGCACGCGGGAGCACGAGCCTTCAGGGAAGGGTGTTCCCGGCGTGGTACGGACCCGAGCCAGAAAGGGCCTCTCCATGCGCCTTGACATCGTCATCCCTGCGCACAACGAACAACAGCGGATCGACCGGACGCTCAGCGCCTACCGCGACGTCGTCAACGAGCCCATGGCGCGCTTCCTCGTGGCGCTCGACGAGTGCACCGATGCCACCGCGGAGGTCGTGCGGTCCCACGCCGGGGTGGACGACCGGGTCGAGCTCCTCGAGTACCCCAAGCTTGGCAAGGGCGGCGTGCTCATGGAGTCGTTCCGGCACTGCGACGCCGATCTGGTGGGCTTCGTGGACGCCGACTGCGCCACGCCGCCCGCGGAGTTCCTCCGCCTGGTGGAGGCCACCACCGACGCGGATGTGGCCATCGCCAGCCGGGGTCATCCCGCGTCGGTGCTGCCGGTCCGCAGGTCGCTGGGCCGGCGGGTGGCCAGCCGGGCCTTCGCCTGGATGACCCGGGCGCTGTTCGGACTGCCCTTCGCCGACACCCAGTGCGGCGCCAAGGTCGCCCGCCGCGCCGTGGTCGACCGGGCGCTTCCGCTCTTGTCGTCACGCGACTTCCTGTTCGACGTGGACCTGCTCCTCACCGCCGGTCGCCTCGGGTTCCGGATCGTCGAGGTCCCCACCGTCTGGCTCGACCGCGAAGGCTCGCACGTGAAGGCGGCGACGGACGCCCGGCGCATGGCGATGTCGTCGTTGCGCCTGTGGCTCCACCACCGCGTGCTGCCGGTCCCCGAGCTGACAGCGAGCACCTCGACGGCGGAGGGCGGCCATGGCAAGCGCTGACGTGGCCATCGTGTCGCCCTACCCCGGGCTGCGGCCCCTGGCGCCCCTGCCGAGCGGGGTGGCGGCCTACACGGCCAAGCTCGCCGACGCCCTGGCGGGCGAAGGCGTGGACGTCCGGGTGGTGGCGCCCGTGATGGACGAGGAGCCGGAGCTGACGCGCAGGGACGGCGTCACCATCGAGCGCCGCTACCGCCCCGGCGCCGCCGCCCTGCCGGTGGCGGTGCGCGCCGCCCGGCGCGCCGGGCCCGCCGTCGTGCACCTGCAGCACGAGATGTTCCTCTTCGGCGGGCCGAGCTCCATGCCGGGCCTCGTCCCGGCCATGGCCACCCTGCGCCGCTCCGGGCTGGGCCCCGTGGTCACCATGCACCAGGTCGTCGACCCGAGCGCCATCGACGCGGAGTTCACGCGCATCCACCGTGTGCGGGTGCCCGCACCGGTGGCGCGCGCCGGGATGGCCGGCGTGCAGCGCTCGGTGCGCTCGCTGGCGGCGGGGACGGTGGTGCTCGAGGAGGCCTTCGGGGAGATCGTCCCCGACGCCGTGGTGGTGCCCCACGGCCTCGACGCCGCCGAGCCCCCTGTGCCGGCGCAGCGGGCCAAGCGCGCCCTGGGGATGTCCCAGGGACGGCTGGGGGTCCTGTGCTTCGGGTTCCTGTCGCCCTACAAGGGCCTCGAGGCGGTCCTCGACGCCGCCGAGATCGCCGGGTCGCGCGTGGAGCTGGTGATGGCCGGGGGGGCGCACCCCCGCCTGCAGGGCCGCGACGGCTACGCCGACTGGCTGCGGCGGCGCTACGAGCACGTGGCCCGCTTCACCGGCTTCGTCCCCGAGAGCGAGATGGCCACGCTGTTCGCCGCCGCCGACGTCGTCGTGGTCCCCTATCCGAAGCCCTTCGCCACCAGCGGCCCGCTGTCGCAGGCCCTGGGCTACGGCACACCGGTCCTGTGCTCGCCCGCGCTGGCGGCCTGCGTGGGCGCGCCCCCCGTCATGGTCGCGCCCATCGATCCGCCGGGACTGGCCCGGCGCCTCCTCGAGCTGAACGCCGACCGTTGGCGGCTCGACGCCCTGGGCGCCGCCTCGCGGGCCATGGCCGCCGAGCGCACCTGGGACCGCGTGGCCCGCCGCCACGTCGCGCTGTACGAGGAGGTGATCGATGCCGACCGCGTTGCTGGCCGGCGCCTTCGGGCAGGGCAACCTGGGTGACGACGCCCTCGTCGAATCCTTCGTGTCCGCCCTCCCGGAGTGGCAGTTGATCCCCACCGCTGCCGACCCGTCCGCGGTCGGCCCCACCCACCGCCCGGCGGTGGCCTCGCGCGACAGCATGGCGGTGGCGCGCCGCGCCCTGGGCTGCGACGCCGTCGTGGTGGGCGGGGGGACGGTGTTCAAGCGCCTGCACCCCTCGACCGACCGCCGGCCGCTGGCCCTGCTGGCCAACGCCGCGCTCCTGGTGGCGGCGTCGAGCGCCCGGAGGCGACGCGTGGCCATGCTCGGCGTGGGCGCCGGCCGGCTGGAGGGGCCCGGGGCCCGACACCTGGCGCGCTACCTCGTGCGCCACAGCCACCTGGTCGTCCTGCGCGACGAGGAGTCCGCCGCGCAGCTGTCGGCCGCCGGGGTGCCGGGGCCGTTCCGGGTCGGCGCCGACCCCGCCTGGACCCTGCTCCGTCCGCCCGAGCACTCCCGCCCGCGGAGCGCCCGGTCGGTGCTCGTCATCCCCTCCGCCTGGGCCACGGCCGGCGACGGCTGGCGGGGCATGGTCGACCGCCTGGCCGAGACGCTCGGGCGCCTGCACGCCAGCGGCGTCGAACTCGTGGTGCAGTCCTGGCAGCGCCGCGTGGCGGGCAGCGCCGGGGACGAGCCCATCGTGGCCGAGCTCGTGCGCCGCCTGGGGCCCGCCGTCGAGGTGGCGCCCACGCCGGGGTCGTTGCCCGAGGCCGTGACGACCATGCACCAGGTGGGCGCCGTCCTCACCTACCGCTTCCACGGGCTCGTGGCGGCGGGGGCCGCCGGGGTCCCGGCACTGGCCATCACCCACGAGGCCAAGCTGCGGGGGCTGGCGCGCCGCCTGGGCCAGCGCATGTCCCCACCCGCCTTCGAGCCCGACATCCTGGCCGAGGACGTGACCGCCGCGCTGGGGTCGGCGGGCGCGCCGCCGGCCGTGGTCAAGGAGGAGATCGCCCGGGCCGAGGAGGGCTTCCGGCTGCTGCGCGTCGTCCTGGCCGAGGGGACGACGCCCGAGGCGGAGACCGTCGGCCGCCTCCCCCTGGCCCCGTGGCCGCGTTGAGCACGACGGCCGCCGTCCTGCGGCGGGTGCGCACGCGACTCCCCGACGACACCGTGGCCGCCACGGGCGACCAGCTGCGCGTGGCGGCGGGGCAGATGGGCGCCGGCCTGGGCAACATGGCGTTCGCCCTCGTCATGGCGCGCCGGCTGGCCCCCGGCTCCTTCGCCCAGCTGGCCGCCTTCCTGGCGCTCTACAGCGTGCTCAGCCTGCCCGGCTCGAGCATCAGCGCGGCGGCCGCGCTGGCGCCGCGCCGGGCCGCCACCTTGTCGCGCGCCATGGTGGCCGGGGGCGTCGTCCTGGGCGTGGCCCTGGCCGCCAGCGCGCCGTGGAGCGGCCCCGCGCTGCGCCTCCCGGTGGCCATGATGGTCGTCCTCGGCCTGTCGGGTCCGGTGCTCAGCACCCTCGCCCTCGAGCGCGGCCGGCTGTACGGCGAGCGGGGGCACGGGCGCCTCGTCTCGAGCCTCCTCGTCGAGCCGAGCGCGCGCCTCACCCTGGGCGTGGCCCTCGCCACGGCGGCCGGCGCGGTGGGCGGCGCCGTGGGCGTCACCCTGGCCGGCTACGGCGCCCTCGAGACGGCGCGCCGGGGCCGGCGCCGGCGCGCCGGGGCCCGGGGGGCATCGAGCGCGACGACGGGCCCGGACGCCGCCGCGGGGACCGTGCTGTGGACGATGGCGGGTTTCGTGCTCGCCGTGGTGCTCCAGAACCAGGACCTGCTCATCGCCAACCGGGTGCTGGCCCCGGCGGCGGCCGGCCGGTTCGCCGTGGTGTCGACCATCGGCGGCATCGCCGCCTTCGCCACGCTGACGACGCCGCTGGTCCTCCTCCCCCGGTCGAGCGCCGGGCGCAGCGCCGCGCTGTCGCCGGCGCTGGGCGTGACCGCGCTGGTGGGCGGGCTGGCCGTGCTCGCCAGCGCGCTCTCCCCCCGGGCGCTGGTGGTGCACCTCTTCGGGCCTCGCTACGCGGGTGTGGCGCCGCTCGTGGCGCCCTACGTGTTCGCCATGGCGCTCCTGGGCGTGGCCCGCGTGCTGGTCGCCCACCGCTGCGCCCACGGCTCGCGGTCGCGCCTGGTGGCCGTGACGCTGGTGGCGGCCGCCGCGCTCACCCAGGCGGCGCTCGTCCTCCGTTTCGGCCACGACCCCCGGGGCGTGGCGCTCTCCACCCTGGCCGCCACGGCCGGGCTGACCACCTCGCTCGGTGTCCTCGAGCTCGTGCGGCTGCCGGCCGTGCACCGGCGGTGGGCGCCGGTCAGCGCGCTGCGCACGGCACTGCGCACGCGCCCGGTCGCCCTGGCGGTGGCCGGGGCCACCGTGGCCGGCGCCGGCCTGCGCTTCGTCGTCCCCCGCGGGCTGTGGCTGGACGAGGCCACCAGCGTGTTCCAGGCGCGCATGGGCTTCCACGCCATGCTCGTCAACCTGCGCACCACCGACGTGCACCCCCCGCTGTACTTCACCGTCCTGTGGGGCACCGTGCGGGCCTTCGGCTCGGGCGAGCTGGCCGTCCGCCTGCCGTCGATCGCGGCGGGGACGCTCGTGATCCCCATGCTGTACCTCCTCGGCACCGAGGCCTACGACCGGCGCACCGGGGTGCTGGCCGCCTGCAGTGGCGTGGCTGCGCCCATCATGACGTGGTACTCGCAGGAAGCCCGGATGTACGCGCTCCTGATGCTGTTCGCAGTCATCGCCCTGTGGGCGCAGGTCCGCATCTTCAAGCGCAACCGGCCCCTCGACTGGGCCGTCTACATCGTGTCCAGCGCGGCGCTGGCGTGGACCCAGTACTTCGGGCTCTTCCAGCTCGCGCTGCAGCAGGCCGCCTTCGTGGCGGTGCTCGTCGTCCGCCACCGGCGGGGCGAGCCGACCAGGGCGATGGCTCTCGGGTGGGTGACGTCGGTGCTCGTCATCGGGGCGGCGCTGGCCCCGCTCGTGCCCTTCGCCCACCAGCAGTTCGTCGTCAACCAGGCGGGGGGCAAGGGATTCGGCGGCCCCGGACAGGTCGGGACGGCCGCCTCGCTCGCCGCCAACCACCTCGGTGTCTACGCCGCCCTGGCCAACCTCATCTGGGCCATCTGGGGATACCACTCCGACGCCGCCATGGCCCTGCTGGCAGCCGCCTGGCCGCTGGGCATGCTGGGCGCCCTGGGCATGCTGGGACGGCGGCGCCGGCCCGTCACGACGCTGCTCCTGGCGGCGGTGTTGGTCCCCGGCATGGCCATGTTCGCCCTGGGCGTGGTCAAGCGCGACCTCTTCGACATCCGCTACCTGTCGACCACGGTGCCGCCGCTGTTCGTGCTGGTGGCCCGGGGCGTGACGGGGCTGGCGCGCAACACCAAGGTGCTCGTGGCCGCGTCGGCGATCCTGCTCGCCAGCCTGGCGGGCGGCCTCGTTGACCAGCAGACCAACGGCTCGAACCCCCGCCTGTACGACTTCCGCGGCGCACTGGCGATGGTGAACGCCGACGCCCACCGCGGCGACACCCTGGTCTACGACCCCGGGGACCTGCGCCAGGTCATCGAGTACTACTCGCCGCGCCTGACCGTCGAGCCGGTGGGAGGCGCTTTGGTGCCCTCCCCGCACGGGCACACCGTCTTCGTGCTCGCCAGCCGGGCGCTCATGAACGGCTCGAGCGACCGCTCCGACCTGAACGACACGCTCCGGACCTTGCGCGCCCGCGGGCACCTCGTGGCGCGCCACGACATCCCCAACGTGGAGGTGTGGGAATTCCGATGACCCAGGTGGCCGACACGGCAACGCCGCGCGCGCCCGACGAGACGCACGCGCCCGACGAGAGGGGCCCGGGCGGCCAGTCGCACGCGCCCGACGAGGTCGGCGTCGCCGCCGACCCCCGCACGGAGCGCCCGGTGTGGCCCGGCCTCGCCCAGTGGCGGCAGGTGGACCGCAAGCTCACGGTGCTCTTCCCGGTGAGCCTCCTGGCGGCCATGTGGTACTTCGAGTGGCTGCTGCGCCCCGAGCGCATCGGCAACCGGGCGCTGTACGGGTTGCTCATCGTCGCCGAGCTGTTCAACCTCGTGCAGGCGGCGGGGTTCTGGTGGACCTGCCGCCACGGCCGCGACCGGCCCGCCGTGCGGGCCGCCACGGTGCCGGGCGACGACGTCGACATCCTCATCCCGGTGTGCAACGAGCCCCTCGAGGTGGTGCGGCCGACCGTGGCCGCCGCCCTGGCCGTGCGCGGCTCGACGACGGTGTACCTCCTCGACGACGCCGGCCGGCCCGAGCTCGCCGCCCTGGCCGCCCACCTCGGCGCCCGCTACCTGCGGCGGGGCGACAACCGGGGGGCCAAGGCGGGCAACCTCAACGACGCCCTGGCGCACTGCCGGGCGCCCTTCGTGGCCGTGTTCGACTGCGACCACGTGCCTGACAGCCGCTTCCTGGAGGCGACCATGGAGTGGTTCGCCGACCCGGCGACGGCCTTCGTGCAGACGCCGCAGTACTACGCCAACGCGCGCCGGGGGGGCGTGGCGGCCGCCGCCTGGGCGCAACAGGCCCTGTTCTTCGGCGGCATCGCCCGCGGCAAGGACGGGCTCGGAGCCATGTTCTGCTGCGGCACCAACGTCGTGTTCCGGCGCCGGGCCCTCGACGACGTCGGCGGCTTCCCCGAGGGCTCGCTCACCGAGGACTTCGAGCTGTCGGTGCACCTGCACGAGCTCGGGTGGCGCTCGGCCTACGTGAACGAGGTCCTGGCGCAGGGGCTCGGCCCCGAGGACATGGCCTCCTACGTGAGCCAGCAACAGCGCTGGGCGCGGGGGTGCCTGGCGGCGGTGCCCGCGGCGGTCCGCGCCGAGCTGCCCGTGCGCATCAGGATGCAGTACCTGCTGTCGTCGATGTTCTTCTTGTCGGGGTGGACCTTCGCCCTCTACATGGCGTTCCCCGTCGTCCGCATCCTGACGGGCGCCCAGCCGCTCGCCGGGACCACAGCCGACCAGTTCCTGCTCCACTTCGCCCCCTACTTCTGCCTCAGCCTCGGTGCCGTGGCCGTGGCGGGGGCGGGCCGCTACACCTTCGAGGCCTTCGCGCTCCTCATCGCCAACTTCTGGGTGCACGTGGTGTCCACCCTCTTCGTCGTGGCGGGCCGCCGGGGCCGCTTCGTCGTCACGGCCAAACGGGGGCGGGCCGGCCCCCAGCCCCTCGCCGTGGTCCCGGCGTTGCTCGTCATGGGCGCGCTGGGGGCCGCCATGGGGTTCGCGCTCACGCGCCGGCCCACGGCGGGCACGGTCAACAACATGGCCTTCGCGGTACTGCACCTGGCCGTGCTCACCGTCGGCGTGTGGCCCGCGCTCACCGGCCGGAGCGCTGCGGTGTCGGAGGCCGCCTCGGGGGACGGCGACACCGAGGCCCGCGCCGCATGACGAGCGCCCCCCCCACCGCCCGGCCCACCCGGGGCCTGCCCCCACGGGCCCGAGTGCCGGGCGACCGCACCCGACGGGGCCAGACGCGCCGCCTCGTCACCGCCGTCGTCGTCCCGCTCGTGGTGGCGGGCGCCGTGGCCGCCCTGTCGTTGCAGGGCGGCCACGTGCCCGGCGCCCCGACGGTCACGGGGCCGGCGCCGTCGGACCCCGTGGGCCACGCCCGCTACGACGCCAAGGCCTTCCTCACCCGCTATCTCGGCTCCGACGGCCGCGTCGTCCGGCACGACCAGGGCGGCGACACGGTGAGTGAGGGTCAGGGCTACGCCATGCTCCTGGCGGTGGCGGTGGGCGATCGGTCCGACTTCGACCTGGCCTGGCGATGGGCGCGGGCCCATCTGCAGCTTCCCGACAAGCTGTTCGCGTACCACTGGGCCGACGGCGCGGTGGTGGGGGCCGACCCCGCCGCCGACGCCGACCTCGACACGGCCTGGGCGCTGGCCCTGGCCGCCAGGCGCTTTGACGACCCCGCCTACCGCACCCCGGCCGTGCAGATCGCCGCGGCCATCCTGGCCAACGAGACGGTGAGCCCCGGTGGGCGGCCCCAGCTGGTGGCGGGACCGTGGGCGCGCCCCGCGCCGTCGGTGATGGACCCCAGCTACCTGGCTCCACAGGCCATGGCGCTGTTGCGGGTGACCACCCAGGACGCGCGGTGGGCGGCGGTCGAGGACGACGCCGTCGGCGCGCTGACGTCGCTGCAGCAGGCCGCCGGGCGGCGCCTCCCGCCGGACTGGGCCAGCCTCAGCGCGTCGGGGGCCGTCAGCCCCGCCCGCGCCCCGGGGACGACGACTCCCCCCGCCTACGGCCTCGACGCCCAGCGGGTGCCGGTGTGGCTGGCGGCGTCGTGCTCGGCGCCGGCGCGGGCGTTGGCGGCGGCGTGGTGGCCGATGCTGGACCACGCCTCGGGCGCCGGCGCCGACCTCTCCTACAGCCTGGCGGGGGCGTCGAGGACCGCCGTCGTCAACCCGCTCGGCCTGGTGGCCGCGGCGGCCGCGGCGGCGGCTGCCGGGCAGCGGGCGGCGGCGGCGAAGCTCCTCGACCGGGCCGACGCGCAGGCGGGGCGCTACCACACCTACTACGGCGACGCCTGGGTGGCGCTGGGCCGCGTGCTGCTCGACACGACGTGGCTGTCGCCGTGCCCGCCGCTCGTCCGCTAGGCGGCGGGCGGCACCCCGGGGTCAGCCCGGCACGTCCCGCACCTCGAGGGACACGGGCCGGAAGCCCGCCTCGTCCTCGTGGGTCTGGCCCTGCACGAGCTGGCTCCGGCTGATGGCCACCACCCCTGCCACCAACGCCGCCAGGGCGGCCGCCTCGACGACCACGGCAAAGGGGTCGAGCTGCATGTGCTCATCGAAGATGAAGATGCCGAGCAGGCTGGCCACCAGGGGGTCGACGATGGTGAAGCCCGGCTGCGAGGCGGCCAGGGGCCCGGCCTGGAAGGCGTGCGTGGCCAACAGGATCGACGCCGCCCCCACCCCCAGCAGCACATAGGGCGACCACGTGAGGAACAGCGCGAAGCCCGACCCGGTGTGGGCGCTCAGCTCCTTGATGACGGCCGCCACGAACCCCCACGAGATGCCGGTGGCGACGCCCAGCGTGGCCGCCTTGCGCGCCGGGGAGGGCCCCGCACCCCGCCGCAGCGGGAGGAAGGCCATGGCCGCGGCCACCCCGGTGAGGCCCATGGCCGAAACCCCCGCGAACCACCACGACGCGCTGGGCGCGTGCAGGTGCCCGCCCGAGGGGCTGGCGGTGAAGAGGAACACGGCCAGGCCGGCGGCCATGGCCGCCGCCGCCAGCCAGTCATGGCGCGCCACCCGGCGCGTGCCGGAGAGCGCCATGTAGGCGAACACGAAGAGGAGCTCGGTGGCGAGGATGGGCTGGACCAGGGCGAGGTCGCCGTAGCGGAGCGCGGCGACCTGGAAGACGAAGCCGAGGATCATGCTGGCTACGCCGGCCAGCCAGATGGGCTGGCGCACCAGGTAGAGGAGCAGCCGCGGGCTCAGCTTGTCGCCGCCCGGCGCGGGGGCGGCGCCGAGGCGCTGGCACACCGACGACGTCGCGGTGCAGAAGCTGGCCGCCAGCGCCAGGATGACCGCCTTCACCACGTCGAGCCCCTTCGATCCTCGAGGTGCGTGCACCGCCCTGCACATCGCATGCTACGCGCTGGCCGCTCGCCGTCCGCCGCCCCCGCCGCCCGGGCCGCGGCCGGTGCGCGGGCTCCCGGAGCGAGCCCCGCCGCCTCTTGCCTGGGGGAATAAAAATAGATAAAACTATCTTTTATATCTGAGAGAGCAGCCGGGCCCGCCCCGGGCCGGCGTGCACACGAGGAGGTGGCGCCATGGCCGTCGCCCTGGTCACGGGAGCATCGAGGGGCCTGGGGCTCGCCCTGGCCCTGTCGCTGGCCGAGCGGGGGTGGTCGCTCGTGGTGGACGGCCGCGGCGGCGACGCCCTCGCCCGGGCCCGCCACGAGCTGGAGGCCCGCGCCGCCCCGGGGGTGGTGGTGGAGGCGCTGGCCGGCGACGTGGCCGACGGCGCCCACCGCCGCGCGCTGGTGGCGGGCGCCGCCCGCCGGGGGGGGCTGGACGTCGTCGTCAACAACGCCAGCACCCTCGGGGTGAGTCCCCTGCCGCACCTCACGTCGTACCCGGCCCACGAGCTGGCGCAGGTCCTGGCGGTGAACGTGGTGGCGCCGCTGGCGCTCGTGCAGGAGGCCGCGCCGCTCCTGCGCCGCTCCTGCTCGCCCACCGTCGTCAACGTGACGTCGGACGCCGCGGTGGAGGCATACGAGGGGTGGGGCGGCTACGGCCTGTCGAAGGCCGCCCTCGACCATCTGAGCGCGGTGCTGGCCGTGGAGGAGCCGGCGTGGCGCGTCCTCGCCGTCGACCCCGGGGACCTGCGCACCCAGATGCACCAGGACGCCTTCCCCGGCGAGGACATCTCGGACCGTCCGCTGCCCGCCACCGTGGTCCCCGACCTCGTCCGCCTGATCGAGGGCGTCGCCCCGAGCGGCCGCTACCGGCTCCCGGAGCTGGCCGCCGCCACCGCGGCGCGCGCGTCGTGACCACCCTCACCCCGCCCCGGGTGCGCAGCGACGCGGGCACCTTCGTGCTCCCCCCCGAGCTCGAGGCCGACGCGCCCCCCGAGGCGCGCGGCATGACCCGCGACGCCGTGCGCATGATGGTGGCGCGGCGCGGCGACGGGGCCCTCGAGCACACGTACTTCGCCGAGCTCCCCCGGCTGCTCGACGAAGGCGACCTGCTCGTGGTGAACACCTCGGGCACCCTGGCGGCCGCCGTCCCCGCCACCGACGGCACAGGCCTGGCGCTCGAGCTCCACCTGTCGACCAACCTGCCAGCCGAGCTGTGGACCGTGGAGCTGCGCCACGGGGCCGAGGCGTGGTTCGAAGGCCGCGCCGGTGCGGTGCTCGCCCTCCCCGACGGCGGGCGCGTGGAGCTGCTGGCGCCCTACAGCGCGCATGCGCGCGGCGTGCGGCTGTGGGTGGCCAAGGTCACCACGCCCCAGCCCATCCACACCTACCTGGCGGTGCACGGCCATCCCATCCGCTACGGGTACGTGCGGGGCAGCTGGCCGCTGTCGATGTACCAGAACGTGTACGCCACCGAGCCGGGATCGGCCGAGATGCCCAGCGCCGGCCGCCCCTTCACCCCCGAGGTCCTCACCCGCCTGCTGGCCCGGGGCATCGGGGTCGTCCCCGTCGTCCTGCACACCGGGGTGGCCTCGCTCGAGGCGTGGGAGCCCCCGTACCCCGAGTACTTCCGGGTGACGCGGGCCACCGCCCACCGCATCAACGACACCCGTCGTGAGGGCGGGCGGGTGATCGCCATCGGTACGACCGTCGTGCGGGCGCTCGAGACCGTGGTGGACCCCCGCAACGAGGTCCACGCCGGACGGGGATGGACCGACACCGTCGTCACCCCCGAGCACCCCGTGACGGCGGTCGA
>DATJBC010000238.1:0-15884 GCA_035515515.1 Acidimicrobiales bacterium | reverse complement strand
GCCACCGTGGCCTTCCTGCGCCCGTGGTACTGGGACCTGGCCATCGCGGCGGTGGTGGCCCTCGGCCTCGTGGCCCTGCACGCCGTGCTCCCCTCGCTCGTGCGCCTGGCGTCCCCCGCCCCGGCGAGGAGCATCGTCCTGGCGCTGGTCGCCGTGGTGGTGGGCTCGGCCATCGTGACCCTGGGCGGGACCGCCGCGGTGCTGGACGGCGCCGCCCTGGTGGGCGGCCGCCCCGTGCCGGTCCCCCACGACGGCCAGGTGCTGGCGACCCCCGTGCTGTACCAGGTGTTCTGGGGGCCGGCGTGGGGTGGCGGCGTCACCCCGCCCGCCTTGCGCCAAGCGGTGGCCTTCGAGCGCACGCTGGGCTCCTCGGCGTGGACGACCAGCGTCGAGCGGGCCGGCTTCGGTGTGCGCTCGCTGCGCGCCGGGGGCTGCTGGGTCGACCCCGGCGCCCCGCCCGGCGCGGCACAGGCGTCGAGCACCGCCACGGGCCCCTTCGCCACCGAGGTGCACCGCGTCTTCGCCCGCCAGCGCCACCTGCGGCCGTGCCCGGGCATGGCCGCCCGGGCCGTGCCGCGGCGCCTGCCCCCCGACGCCGTGGTGGCGCTGTGGCTCGATCCGCGCCTTGCCTACGGGCTCGGCGGGGTGTCGGCCCACGGGGCGGTCCCCTGGGCGGGCCGGCCCGACGGGGTGGCGGCCGCCGGGTTCACCGGAGGGTTCGCCGCCTGGGGCACCGCGGCGTGCGCCCGCCAGCCGTCGTGCGCGGCGCTGTCGGGCGTGGCCAGCCCGGCTTACGCGCTGTCGCACGAGGTGGTGGAGGCCGCCACCAATCCCTTCGGCGCCGGATGGTACGCGGACCCGCCCGTGCGGTGGTCGGCGCGCTATTTCCTCTCCCACGGGCCCACGTCGATGCTCGGCACGGCCCCGGTGTTCCAGGGCGAGGTGGCGGACCTGTGCGAGCCGGGCCAGCCCGACGCCCCGCGCCGCCCGGCGGCCGCCGCGCCGGGCGACGACGGCCTCACGCTGGCCCCCTTCTACCGGCCCGGGGTGGGCTGCAGCTGAGGCGGAGGCCCATCCCCGCACAAGGGTTGCGGTCGTGGTGGGCTGGACCCGATGGCACCCGCCGCCCCGTCCCGCGCGTCACCGCTGCGGCGGGTGGCCGCCGACGCGGCCGGCACGGTGCGCTCGCAGTGGCGCAGTGCGGTGCTGCCCGCGCTGGTGCTGTGGTTCCTGAGCGCGTATGTGTCGGTCACACTGCTCCATCCCTACGACGTGACCGAGTTCGCCAAGTACGCGCACGGCGCGCTGGCGTCCCCGCTCTTGCACCGCTTCCCCCAGGAATACCCCGCGCCGGCGCTGGCGGTGTTCGTCGCCCCGCTCCTGCTGGGGATCTCCTATCCCTGGGCCTTCGCCATGGTGGTGGCCGTGGCCCTCGTGGCGCTGGTCACCCACTACGAGGGGTCCGGGTTGCCGGGCTGGGACACCAGGGCGGCGGGCCGGCTCATCATCTACCTGGCCATCGGGTCGGTGATGGTCCTGGCGGGGCGCTACGACCTCTTCGCCGTGCTGGCCTGCTTCCTGTCGGTGCGGGCCGCCCGCCAGGGCCGGTGGTCGGCGGCGTGGACGTGGAGCGCCGTGGGCTGCGCCCTCAAGCTCTTCCCCGCCGCGCTGTGGCCGGTCTTCGCCGTCGCCGAATGGCGCCTGCAGCGCCGCCTGCCCGTGCGGCGCCTGTGGTGGGTGGCCGGCGCGCTGATGGTCACGATCGGCGCCCCCGCCCTCCTCGACCGCGGGGCGGTCTTCAACGTCGTCCACTACTACCTGCACCGTCCCACCGAGATGGGGAGCATGGCCGCCGGGCTGTCGGTGCTGGTCGACCCGAGCGGCAGCACGTGGACGGAGAGCTTCCGGAGCACCAACGTCGTGAGCGGGATCACCACCCCACTCTCGGCGGGGATCGAGCTGCTCGGGGTGGGTGCGTGCGTGTGGACGTGGTGGCAGCAGCTCCGGGGACGCCTGTCGCTCGAGGCCGCCTGCCTCGCCACGCTCACCTTCGTGGTGCTGGGCGGCAAGGTCGTGTCGGTGCAGTACCTCATGTGGCTCATGCCGTTCTGGGCGCTGTACCGACTGCGACTGAGCTGGCTGCTCGCCTCGGCCGCCAACGTGGTGGTGTTCCCCTATTCGGTGACGGCCACCCAGTTCGGCTACATCCCCACGCACCCCTTCTCGGTGAGCCTGACGCTCGCCTTCTTCGCCCGCGACGTGCTGGTGGCCGCGGGCACGGTGGCCTGGCTGCGTCACGTCTACGAACGCGGTCCCGTCTCCGGGGACCCTGCCCGCCACGCGGCGCTGTCACGCGCCCGGGGCGCACCCGTCAGGGGCTAAGGATCGGTACCTGGCTCTGCGCCTTCAAGGTGTAGGTGAGCCCGAAGGGCTGGGTCAGGCCCTTGGTGACGTAGACGAGCGACACCTCGGTGCTGGTGGGCGCGGCGCAGGTGCCGCCGCACGTCACGGTGATGTTCACGTCCCCGGGCACCTGGGGGGTCTGGGTCATCTGCGTGGCGGACGTGCTCGTGGCGCACAGCGGCGCCGGGTTCACCGTGAGCAGCGGCGCGGCCTGGCCCACCGACTTCTCGATGGAGAACGGCTTGCCGGACTCGCAGAACATGCCGTTGGACGGGTTCACGTGCGCCGAGCTGACGAGCCACGTCTCGATGGAGGCGGTACGGGCGGCCGCCGTGGCCCCGTCGTGGATGGCCGAGTTCTGGTAGGCGAAGTAGCAGCCGGCGATGAGCCCGAAGAGCATGAGGAACAGCACCGGCGCCACGAGCACGAACTCGACCAGGGTGGCCCCGGCCTCGCCGCCGCGGCGCGACCGGGCGCGGGCGCGCATCATCCGATGAGGGACAGCCCGCCGCCACCCGGCAGGGTGTAGGGCTGGCCCAGGATCGTGATGGTGGTGCCACCGTCGGTGTTGAAGTCGTCGACGATGGCGGTGCCGTTGATGGTGAACGAGCCGCCGGACTGGGCGGGGCCCGAGCCGGCCGCCCACCCCGCGCCGAACCCCGTCTGCAGGGTGCCACCCGCGTAGAAGGGGATGCCGCCGCCGTTCCCGTCCCAGTAGTCCTGGGGGGCGTTCGCGCCGTAGCTCGACAGCGACGCGTTGTAGACCACGCCGGTGATCGTGATCGTCGCCGCGTCCCCGCTCTCGGCGTTGAAGCCGTAGTTGGCCTGGGTGGTGGGCTCCTGGTACAGGACCATGCCCGGGGTGCCGTCGGTGCCGGCGTAGGGGCCGGTGGTGGGACCCGTCAGGCTCACCTGGGCGCCCGACGCGCCGCCGATGATGAGCGAGAAGTTGTTGCCCGTCCCGGTCAGCCCGCTGTCGACGGAGGGGACCGGCGTGTCGTGGTACGCCACCACGCCGTACAGCGAGTTGTTGGTGCCGCTGCACGCCGTGGCGGAGTCCTCGGCCATGGGCGTCCCCCACCCGCTGGCGGCGCTCGTCAGCGTCCCGGGGGGCAGGCACGGCGCCCCGTTGCCCGCCCCGGTGGCGGTGAACGTCGAGCCGCTGAGGGTCCCGGGCACGTTGCCCGCCAAGGGGTAGGGGTTCTTGGTGGAGATGACGATGTTCGAACCGCTCACCGTGTCGGTCGACGACTGCGGGTCGATGTACAGACCCTGGTCGAAACGGTAGATCCCGGGGTAGGCCCCTTCACCGGGATAGCCCGAGCAGTCCTCGAAGGTGGCCGAGCCGGTGAGCACGACCGGGTTCGTGTACTCGCCGGGCAACAGCACGGTGGCCGACGGCGAGACGCTCGTGATGGTCTGGAGGTTCATGCCCGGGCAGGCGACGCTGCTCGCGCTGAGCGGGTCGGGCGGCGCCCCCGAGCCTGACAGCGGGTCCTCGATCTGCGAGATGGTCGGGTCGATGGCGTCGTACCCGAGCTGCACGCTCCCTTCGGTGCACGCCGGGTTGTACGCGGGGAGCTGGGCCCCCGGATCGCCGCTCTGGTAGGCGGGGCTGGCCGTGGTCGGGTTGCCCTTGCCGACGATGCCAGCCCCCTGGAAGCAGGTGTCGAGCGGCCACAGCGGCTCGTTGTTGTACGTGCCGCTGATGGTGTGGATGGTGCCGTACACGTACAGGTCGCTGTCGGACTTGGCGTCGATGGCGTCGTCCCACTCCCAGCCCGCGCTGGAGGACGTCCACGGCTGCTTGGTCACGTCGCTGTTGACGATGATGTCGCCGGACACGATGAACGTCCCGGTGCCGCCGCCGAGGATCTCGTGGGGCCCCACCTTGTTGAGGGCGACGATCCCGATCGGGTTGCCCTTGCTGGACTGTGACACCGATCCCGAGGCGGTGCCGGCCAGCTTGTGGATCCCGAGGATGCCGGCGAAGAACGGATCCCAGACGGGGTTGGCGGACACCGTCACGCCGCAGGCCCCGGGCGGCGGGGAGCCCGAGTCGTTGCTGGTCGTGAAGGCGTACGGCTGTCCGTTCCCCTTCAGGATGGGCTGGCCGTTCTTGGCCAGGAACTCGGCGGTCCAGTTGACGCCCGTGCCGACGTTCCTCTGGACCATCTCGTCGACGATCGCCGCGATCTGGGCTGTCGAGGGCTGTTCGGTGCCGTCGCAGAATTCCGACGACACCAGTTGCTGGGAAGCGGCGAAGGCAGCGAAGTCGGTGGCGTTCTGGGCGCGGCGGTTCTGGACGAAGCCGTAGCTGCCGTCGATGGCCAGCGCCGTGATTCCCACCAGGACCACCAGGGCGATGGCCACGATGATGAGGACGGCACCCTCCTCGCGGTCTCCGTGGGGGCGGACGGTCCGTCTCATGAATACCTCGCTGTGGCGTGCGCGGTGACCGGGAAGCTGGCCACGACGGGGACGAGGGAGGACGTCGTCTCGCGGATGGTGATGGTCACGACGTGCATCGTGATGCCCCCCGAGACCGATTCGGTCGACGTCGACAGGGTCACGTAGTCGTTGGCTGCCGCGTTGACGTTCTGATAGAGGGTGTTGACGCCCTCTTCCTCGTTGACGGCGGTCACGGCGTCGTTCCACGCCGTCTGCGTGTCGGTGGGGTTGGTCCCCAGGTCGTTGGCCGCCTGGATCGCCCCGGCTCGGGCGGCGCTGGTGAGGCGCACCGACAGCTGCATGCCGTTCCATCCGTTGAACGCCACGCCCAGGAGCAGCGCCAGGATGGGCAGGGCGAGGGCCAGCTCGACGATGGCCTGACCTCCCTCGTCGCGGCCACGGCCGCGACGAGGCCCCGCCCCGGTTGCACCGGGCCGTGACGCCGCGGAGCTGCGCAGGTCAGGGCGTCGGTTCATAGTGCTGTGGCCCCTTCGGGACGGTGGTCGTGGGCGACCGCGGGCCGGATGTGCCCGTGCCCGCCGGGACGGCGGCCGACGAGCTCGCGCCGGGGATGAGCTGCGACACGTTGACCGTGGTGACCGAGGTGGGCGTGTTGCCCGGGCTCTCGAGGGCGAGGTACACGCCCTGGGTGATGGGGCCGCCGTCGCTCTTGGTCGGGGGGATGTGGGCCGCCTCGGCCGGCGGGAGGGCGAAGGTGATGACGTCGGCCGCCTTCACGTTGGGGGTGGTCCCCGGCGTGGGCACGAGCTTGGTGCCCACCGCCAGCACCGGCACCGACTGGAAGAGGTAGGTCTCCTGGGTGCCGGCCGAGTCCACCAGGATGTCGACGTGGTCGCCGGGCTGCACCGCCCCGCCCACGGCGGCGGCGGGGTCCACCGACACCGACACCGCCACGTCGCCGGCGGGCACGGCGTCGGCCGCTTGACCGGGGTTGTCGGCGGCCGACACGAGCATCCCGCCCACGAGGACCTGACCCGAGACGAGCTCGGTGCCGGCCACCCGGTCACCCACGGCGGACAGGTTCCGCACGGCGCCCGACGGCACGTACTGCGTCGGGATGAGGGCCCTGGAGATGAGCCCTTGCGAGTAGGCGCTGGCCACGCTCTCCTGGCGCGGCACCGAGCCGTTGACGACGTAGACGGTGACGAGCTTGGCGTGGTTGAAGGCCTTGCGCGGCGCCGACTGCACGGCGCTGTAGGAGGCCACGGCGGCCACGACACCCAGCGCGACGGCGACGACAACCGTGACACCTCTGCTGGGCAAGGCCTTCTCCGTCTCTATCTCGTGCGATCGCTCGAGGGTCACGGCACCTCGGTGCCCCACGCCGGAGCCGGCAGGGCTCGGGCGCGACCCGCGTCCAAGAGGAAGTATCCCGGTCCGCCCGTCGGGGAGGCCATAGGTCGAGTGACCCAAAAGTGCCCAGGCCAGGGGCGGAAAATCGTGAGTAGGACCTGCGACTCATTTGGCCCCGAGGTCATTGTCAAGGCACACCGGGGTCGCGCACACTGGCCGTCGATCACCCATCGTCGGGTGGATGCCGCCCGGGCTCAGTGCACCCCGCACGCGTCGGCTCGGCGCAGACTCGCCAAAGGAACAGGGGGAACCCAGATGACACCCAAGCGCACGGTCGTCGTTGCCGTGGCCGTCGCCGTCGGTGTGGTGGCCTCGGTGCTGAGCTACGTCTTCCTGAACAACGCCCAGCAGAACGCCTACCACAACGCCAAGCTCGTGCCGGCGTACGTCATCACCAAGGCGATCCCCCGGGCCATGACGGGATCCGACGCCGTGAACGGCGGCTACATCGCCGAGAAGAAGGTCCCCGCGGAGTTCCGTCCGTCCTCGGCGGTGACCAACCTGAGCTCGATCTCGACCAGGGAGGCCGTGGCGCCCTTCTCGGTCGGCCAGGTCGTGGTGTCCTCGATGTTCGGGAGCGCCACCGCCGCGGCGAACACCTTCTCGCAGACCATCCAGGCCGGCGACGTGGCTATCACGGTGTCGGTCGACCAGGTGCACGGCGTGGGGAACCTCCCCGTGCCCGGTGACCACGTCGACCTGCTGATCAACCTCAACAGCACCGAGAGCTCGCTGCTCCAGAACGTCCCGGTGATCGCCATCGGCCAGAGCACCACGGCCAACACCAACACCAGCGCCCAGTCGGCCCAGACGACGTCCAGCACGACGAACACCAGCGGCCTCTTCACCTTCGAGGTCGACCCCACCGACGCCGCTCGCATCGCGCTGGCCCAGCAGCAGGCCATGGGCATCTACATGCTGCTCGTGCCGCCGGGCAACCCCGTGGTGTCGATCCCGGCCGTCACCCCGTCGAACATCCTCAACGGCGCCCAGAAGGCGAGCTGAGCCATGAGCGACGCACTGGTGCACACGGCGCCGGCGAGCGATGGCGAGGTCGTCATCGGTGTGGTCGACCCGGACGAGGTCGTCCGGGGTGTCCTCACCGACCACGTCCGGGCGCTCGACAGCGGGGTCCAGGACTACGACTCGCTGTCGGCCTTCACCGACTCCATCGGCCCCGCGCGGCCGGGCGTCGTGGTCTTCGGACCGTCGGAGGCGCCCGACGCCGTGATCGGCAAGGTCTCGGGGTTGCTCGCCTTCCGCCCCGGGTGCTGCGCCATCATGGTGGTGTACGAGCTCACCGCCGCCGTCCTCCAGCAGGCGCTGCGGGCCGGGGTCGACGACGTCGTGGCGGTGTCGGCCGAGGACGACGAGCTCCTCGACGCCATCACGCGGGCCTCGTCGCGCGTGGTGTCGCGGGCGCCGAGCGCCACGCCCCCGCCGGCGCCGGCGCAGGGCGCGGCGACGCCCGGGCGGGTGGTGACCGTCTTCTGCACCAAGGGCGGCACGGGCAAGTCGGTGCTCGCCGTCAACCTCGCCGTCGCCCTGGCCAAGCGGACCATCCAGCCCGTGGTGCTCGTGGACGCCGATCTGCAGTTCGGCGACGTGGCCCTCATGCTCCAGCTCCAGCCCACCCACACCATCGTGGAGGCCGTGCAGGCCGGGGAGCGCCTGGACGGGTCGATGCTCGAGAACCTGCTGCTGCGCCACCCCGCCAGCGGCCTGCTCGTGCTGGCCGCCCCGACCGAGCCCAGCTCGGCCGACCAGATCGGCCGGGCCGACCTGTGCCGGATCCTCAACATCCTGCGCGAGCGGGCCGCCTTCGTGGTGGTGGACACCTCGGCCAACTTCGCCGACGTCACCCTGGCCGCCCTCGAGTCCTCGGACGACATCCTGGCCATGGCCGGCCTGGACGTCATGAGCCTCAAGAGCGCCCGCATCGGGCTCCAGTCGATGCGCGTGCTGGGCATCCCCTTCTCGCGGGTGAAGTTCGTGCTCAACCGGGCCAACACCCGGGTGGGCCTGACCGAGGCGGACGCCGAGCGGGCGCTGCAGCTCAAGGTGGACGCCGCCCTGCCCAGCGACATCGTGGTGGCGGAGTCGGTCAACCGCGGCGTGCCCGTGGTGACGAGCGCCCCGCGTTCGAAGTTCGCCAAGAGCGTGGATGCCCTGGCCGACTCCCTCATGACCACTGCGTCGGAACCGGCGCAGGCCCGACAAACCGTGTGAGGAACCGATGACCCTTTCCGACCACCTCCGCAAGGCCGGCACCTTCCTCACCTCCGAGGAGGCTCGGGCGCGCCTGCTCGAAGAGGTGCACCTGCGTGTGCACCAGCGGCTCATCGAGGAGCTGGGCCCCGAGCTCTCCCAGGGGCGCCTGACCGCCAAGGACCTGCGCCCGCGGGTCAACACCCACCTGCAGGCGGCGCTGGCCGACGAGACCACGCCCCTGTCGCTGGCCGACAAGGCCCGCCTGGGAGAGGAGATCGCCAACGACATCCTCGGCTACGGGCCCATCCAGGGATACCTCGAGGACCCCGAGGTCACCGAGGTCATGGTGAACGGCCCCAGCCGTGTCTACGTGGAGCGCCACGGCAAGATCGAGCACACGGCCACGACGTTCATCGACGAGGCCCATCTGCGCCGGGTGATCGACAAGATCGTGGGCGAGGTGAGCCGCCGCGTGGACGAGGCCTCCCCCATGGTCGACGCCCGCCTGCCCGACGGGTCCCGCGTGAACGCCGTGATCCACCCCCTGGCCATCGGCGGCCCCTTCCTGACCATCCGGAAGTTCTCCAAGGACCCGCTGCAGGTCGAGGACCTCGTCACCAACATGACGCTCTCCCCGGCCCTGGCGCGCTTCATCGAGGCCTGCGTGGTGGGGCGGCTCAACGTCATCGTCTCGGGCGGTACCGACGCCGGGAAGACCACGCTGCTCAACGTCCTGTCGTCGTTCGTGCCCTCCGACGAGCGCATCGTGACCATCGAGGACTCCAAGGAGCTCCAGCTCCGCCAGGAGCACGTGGCGTCGCTCGAGGCCCGTCCGCCCAACATCGAGGGCCGCGGTGAGATCGGCATCCGCGACCTGGTGCGCAACGCCCTGCGTATGCGCCCCGACCGCATCATCGTGGGTGAGTGCCGTGGCGGCGAGGCCCTCGACATGCTCCAGGCCATGAACACCGGCCACGACGGGTCCCTCACCACGGTCCACTCCAACGGGCCGCGCGACACCCTGAGCCGCATCGAGACCATGACCCTCATGGCCGGCTTCGACCTGCCCATCCGGGTCATCCGCGAGCAGATGTCGTCGGCGATCGACCTCGTCGTCCACCTCACGCGTCTGCGTGACGGCACCCGGCGCGTCACGCACGTGTCGGAGGTCCAGCACATGGAGGGCGACGTCATCATCATGCAGGACCTGTTCATGTTCGACTTCTCCGCGGGCGTCGACGAGCACGGGCGCTTCCGGGGCAGCCTCAAGTCGCTCGGGATCCGTCCGCACTTCGCCGACAAGCTCGAGGACATGGGCATCGCCCTCGACCCCGAGCTCTTCCGCGTCGAGGAGTTCGGCAGGATGCGGGTGGCGCGGCAATGAAGGTCCTCATCGCCGTCCTCATCCTGCCCGCCGCGGGCCTGCTCACCTGGGCGTTCATCACCGTCCTCGAGCGGGCACGGCCCAGGCGCCTGCACGAGCACCTGGCCCCGTACTCCATGAGCGGCCTCGCCGACCAGCGGGCCGCGGGCAGCTCCTCGGGTGACCTGATGGAGACGCCCATCCTGCAGCGGGCCGTGGGGGCGCTGGCCGAGATGGCCACGCGCCGCGGCGTCCTCCAGCAGGTGAAGCGCCTCATCGACCAGGCCGACATCGCCGTGCGGCCGGCCGAGGCGCTCTTCGTCTACGTGGTGGGCGTGGTCGTGGGCGGGGCCCTCGGCCTGCTCATCGGCAACGTCATGTGGGGCCTCATCGTGGCGGGCGCCATGGCGCTGGTCCCCCCCATGGGGCTCGTCACCGCCGCCAAGCGCCGCACGGCCACCTTCACGGCCCAGCTCCCGGACACGCTCCAGCTGCTCGCCACCACCTTGCGCTCGGGGTTCTCGATCCTCCAGGGCCTCGACACCGTCGGCCAGCAGCTCGACGACCCCATCGGCAAGGAGATCCGCCACGTCGTGGCGGAGGCCCGCCTGGGACGGCCGCTCCCCGAGGCCCTCAACGAGGTGGCCCAACGGGTGCGCAGCGAGGACTTCCAGTGGGTGGTGACCGCCATCGGCATCCAACGCGAGGTCGGGGGCAACCTGGCCGAGCTGCTCGACATCGTGGCCGAGACCATGACGGCGCGCGCCCGCATCCGCCGGGAGGCGCACACGCTCACCGCCGAGGGCCGCATCGGTGCGGTGGTGATCTCGGTGCTGCCCGCCGCCATCGGCCTCTTCGTGTACTCGGTCAACCCGAGCTACATCCAGCCGCTGCTGCACCAGGCGTTCGGGGAGATCCTCTTCTACGGGTCGATCATCCTGGGCGTGATCGGCATCTTCTGGGTCCGCAAGCTCGTCAACATCGAGGTCTGACATGTTGCCCCTCGCCGTCATCGCCATCTTCGTCACGGCCACCGCGCTGGCCTACGCGGCCGCCATCAAGGCGGACGAGCGGATCAGCGTGCGCGCCGCGCGCGCCCGGCTGGGTGACTACGACGCGCCAGCTCTGAAGCGGGAGGAGGATCTCAAGGAGCCGTTCGCCGAGCGGGTGCTGCGGCCCCTGTCGGAGGGCATGGTGGGCCTGGTGGCCAGGCTGCTCCCCACCACGTACGTGGAGAAGCTGCGCCACAAGCTCATGCTGGCGGGCCAGGGCTCGCCCGAGGAGGTCGACCGGTTCATGGTCGTCCGGGTCCTGTCGCTCGTGGCGATCCCGGTGCTATGGCTGGTGGTGTGGAAGCTGACGTCGCTCACCGGCAAGACCCTGCTGGGGACGCTCGCCTTCGTGGCCCTGGCCGGCGCGGTGGGCCCCGACGCCTACCTCAACCGGGCCGTGGCAGAGCGCCAGATGGCCATCCGCCGCAAGCTGCCCGACGTGCTGGACCTCCTCACCATCAGCGTGGAGGCCGGGCTCGGCTTCGAGCAGGCGCTGGCCCGCACGGTCACGCTCGTGCCGGGGCCCCTGTCGGAGGAGTTCGCCCGCATGCTCGGCGAGATGCGGGCCGGATCCAGCCGGGCCGACGCCCTGAGCAGCCTCGACGCCCGGGTCGAGCTGCCCGAGCTGCGCTCGTTCGTCCTGGCCCTGCTGCAGGCGGACACCTTCGGCGTGTCCATCGGCTCCATCCTGCGCAGCCAGGCCGCCGAGATGCGGGTGCGCCGCCACCAGATGGCCCAGGAGCAGGCCCAGAAGGCCCCGGTCAAGATGCTGTTCCCGATGGTGTTCTGCATCATGCCGGCCCTGTTCGTCGTCATCGCCGGCCCGGCGATCCTGGGCATCTACCACGCCTTCCACGGCACCTGACGCACCCGGGGTGAGCCGTGCGCCGGCCCCGGGTGTCGACCGTCGTCGGTGCCGGCTTCGTCCTGTGGGGCGTCGCCATCGGCCTGGCGCGCCTGCACGACAACTCGTACCTGACGCACGTGGCCACCGGGCGCCTCATCCTGGCGCACGGCGTCCCCACCACTGACCCCTACACCTTCACCGCGCAGGGCCGGCCCTGGGTGGTGGAGTCGTGGCTGGCGTCGCTGCTCTACGGCGTGGTCGAGCGGGTGGCGGGAGGGCACGGGCTCCAGGTGATGCACGGCGTGCTCGGCGCCGTACTGGGCGGGCTGGGCTGGGTGCTCACCCGGCCGGCGCGCCAGCTGGTGGGGCGCATCCTCGCCGCCGCCGCGCTGCTGTCGGTGGGCACCGGCTACTGGTCCCCGCGCCCGCTGCTCATCGCGCTGGTGCTCCTGGCCCTGCTGGCCGTCATGGCCGAGGCCGACCGGGGCCCGCTGTGGCCGGCGGTGCTCGTCATGTGGGTGTGGGTCAACGTGCACGGCAGCTGGCCCCTGGCCCTGGTGTACCTGGTGGTGCGCATGGCGGGGCGCCGTGCCGAGGGCCGCGGCCTGGGCCGGCTGCCGGCGCTGACCGGCTTCAGCGCCCTGGGGTGCGCCCTGGGCGCCGCCAACCCGATCGGCTTGCGCCTGCTGTCGTACCCGCTCGTGGTGTTCACCCACCACGCGGCGTTCTCCCACATCGCCGAGTGGGAGACGCCCGATTTCTCCGACCCCACCAACGCCCTCTTCCTGGGAGCCGTGCTCCTCGCCGTCGTGCTGCTCGTGGCCCGGCGGGGCACCGTCGAGGACGTGGCGGTGGTGGCGGTGTTCAGCGCCGCCGCGCTCTCGGCGTCGCGCAACGTGCCCGTGGCGGCCGTCGTGCTCGTCCCCGTGCTGGCGCGCGGCCTGGCCGGCCTGGGCACCGTGGACGGGACGCGGCGCAGCGTCGTCACCGTGGCCGCCCTGGGGCTGCTGGCCGTGCTGGGCGGCGCACTCGTCGACCACGCCCTGGCGCGCCCCGCCTTCGACCTCGCCGCCTACCCGGTGACCGAGGTCACCTGGATGCAGGACCACGGGCTCGCCCCCGGTCGCGTGGTGGCACCCGACTACGTCGGCAACTACCTCGAGTTCCGCTACGGAGCACGGGCGCAGGTGTTCGTGGACGACCGGGTGGACGTGTTCCCCGCGGCCGTGGAGCGTGACTACGGCACCCTCCTGGCGGGCGGCCCCGGATGGGAGTCGGTGCTCGACCGCCACCACGTGGACGTGGTCCTGTGGCCCCGCAGCGACCCGCTGGCCTCGCTGCTCGCCCGGGCCCCGGGGTGGCGCGAGCCGGTGCGCGACGCCCGCTGGGTGGTGGCCGTGCGCCGCGGGGCGGGGGCGGGGCGGCCCGCACCGGCCCGTGCCGCCCGCGTGGTGGCGGGGACGCCGCCCGCCACGCACGGTGACGGCGGCCCCGAGGCGGCGGGCCCCGGCCCAGACGGGCCGGGGGGAGGAGCGAACTCCCAGGCCTGAGGCCTCTTTCCGGGCCCGGGCGCCCGCCCTGGCGCGGCCCGGGACGCTCCGGCGCGGCCGGAATTGGGGGAAATGTGCTTTTTCCTCCTAATGATCCGCCCCCGGCGCCTCGATATGGAAGGCATCCGCGACATCCCGTCGCGGCGAGGTCCGAGGGCGCGTCGGCCCCGAACCCAGGGAGAACGAGCCGCGGTGCACGTGCTGGAACCACTCTCCGAGGAGGCACCGGCCCCGGCGCGCTCGTGGCGCGACTCGCTCGGATGGCGCGACCTCGAGCCCGCCTCCCCCGACCTCGTCGTGCGCCTCGCCCCCATGCTGAGCGCCCTGCGATGGGCCACGTTGTGCCTGGCGCTCGCCCTGTCGCTCATCGCCCACCTGGGGACGCGCGCGGCGGTGGGGGGCGCGGTGCTCGTCGCCTACACCCTGGTCCGCACGATCAGGCCCATCGGCGCCGAGCGCCGGCGCTGGCGCACCATCGCCGCGCTCCTCCTCGAGGTGGCCGTGGGGGTGGGCGTGGTGGAGGCCACGGGCTTCGACCACTCGCCCTTCCTCGTCTGCCTGGGCGTCTCCACGGTGATCGCCGGCTTCGCCGGCGGCCTGCGGGTGATGTCGGGGCTGGCCGCCATCGCCGGGCTGGCCGTGGCCCTGCCCAGCCTGTTCCTGGCCTCCAACGGCGTGGTGGCCAACGCCAGCGTGCAGTTCAGCGTGGAGCTGGTCCTGGTGGGCGTGGTGGGGGGCTTCAGCCGCTACCTCGTGGAGGACGCCCAGCAGGCGCGCGAGGGCCTGAGCGACCGCGTCGAGCACCTGGCCGAGGTGAACGAGCTGCTGCTCGACCTGCACCGGGCGACCGAGCGCGAGGTCACCCCCATGCACGTCGAGGGGGCGGTCCGCTGGGCCCTGGAGCGCCTGGAGGAGATGTTCGAGCCCGACGCCGCCGCCGTGGTCCTGCTCGACCCGGCCACCGACGCCTGGCACGTCGCCGCGGGGACCGGCGTGCGCACGGGGACCCCGGAGCGTCCCTTCGAGCTGCTGCCCGCCCTGCGCCTGGCGGCCGAGGGGACCGAGCCCGTCACCCTCGACGACCTCGAGCGGGGGCTCACCTACCGGTCGCGCTGGGGGCTGTACTGCCCCATGCGGGCCCGGGGCGAGGTGGTGGGCGTGCTGGCGGTGGAGTCCGCCACGGCGCGTGGCTCGGACGCCCGCGACCGCCGGCGCCTGTCCGACCTGGCCCGGGCGGCCGCCCTGGCCATCGACAACGGCCGCTGGCTGGAGCGCATCCACACCCTCGGGATGGAGCAGGAGCGGACGCGCCTGGCCCGGGAGCTGCACGACCACATCGGGCAGTCGGTGGTCTACATCGGCTTCGAGCTCGACCGGCTGGTGCAGCTGAACCACGGCCGGTCCGTGCAGGCCGACCTCATGGCCCTGCGCAGCGACCTGCGCGACCTGGTCGAGGAGATGCGGGACATGCTCGTGGACCTCCGCACCGACGTCTCGGAGTCCCAGGGTGTGGACGGCGTCCTGCAGTCGTTCCTCGAGCGCGTCAACAAGCGCAACCGCGTCGCGGTGTCGCTCGTGGCCGAGGCCGACAGCCGCATGCCCCTCCCCGTCGAGCGCGAGGTGTGGCGGGTGGCCCGCGAGGCCGTCATGAACGCCGAGCGCCACGCCCACGCGTCGCATGTGTCGATCCTGTGGCTGTGCAACGCGGACGGCGCTCTGTTGGAGGTGGCCGACGACGGCGTGGGGATCCCCGCCGGCAAGGTGGCGGGCACGTCCGGCTACGGGCTGGTCGGCATGCGCGAGCGGGCCGACTCGATCGGCGCCCAATTGGAGATCACCTCGGGCCCGGGCACGGGCACCCTGGTGCGGATGAGAGTGAGAGCTGCCTGATGACACGAGTACTGATCGCAGACGACCACACCATGGTGCGCGAAGGCCTGCGCTGGGCCCTCGAGCACGCCGGCTTCGAGGTGGTGGGCGAGGCGGCCGACGGCGAGGAGGCGGTGGAGATGGCCACCGAACACCGTCCCGACGTCGTGCTCATGGACCTCTCCCTGCCGGTGCTGTCGGGCGTGGCGGCCACCAAGCGGATCCGCTCCTCGATCCCCGGGACCGCGGTGGTGGTGCTGTCCATGCTGTCGGACGAGACGGCGGTGTCCTCGGCCCTGGGGGCAGGCGCCCGCGGCTACCTGGTGAAGGACTGCACCACCTCGGAGATCGTGGACGCCGTGGGCCGCGTGGCCCAGGGGGGCCGCGTCCTGGCGCCCTCGGTGGCGTCGGTGGCCGTCTCGCGCCCCGGCGAGGCGCCCGCTCGGCCCAGCGTCAGCCCGTCTCGCCCGCTCATCTCCAAGCGCGAGGAGGAGGTGCTGCGCCTCATGGCCACCGGGGTGTCGATCCCCGAGGCGGCCCGCCGGCTCTTCATCAGCGTGAAGACCGTCAAGAACCACCTGTCGTCGATCTACCAGAAGCTCGACTCCCACGACCGGGCCCAGGCCGTGCTGAAGGCGGTCCGCATGGGCCTCATCCACATGGACTGAGCGCGCCCTGCCCCCCGCCGGGGGGGCGCCCAGGGGGCCCGCACCGGCCGCCACCGCCCCGTCACCTGAGGGCCGCCACAGACCACGGTCCCTAGG
>DATJBC010000237.1:0-11993 GCA_035515515.1 Acidimicrobiales bacterium | reverse complement strand
CCAACCCCGCCATGATCCTGGCCGACGAGCCCACGGGAGCCCTCGACTCCACCAACGCCGCCCACGTGCTCGAGCTGTTCAAGAGCCTCCAGTCGCCCGAGCGGGCGGTCGTGGTCGTCACCCACGACCTGACCGTGGCCGACACCGCCGAGCGCAAGATCTCCATGCGCGACGGCCACATCGTCGCCGACGAGCGCACGCCGCGATGAGTCAGCTGCGCGACCTCTTGTCGGTGGCATGGTCGGGGCTGACCGCCCGGCGGGTGCGCACCCTCCTCATCATGCTGGGGCCCGTCATGGGCGTGGCCGCCATGGTGTGCGCGGTGGGGCTCACCGAGAGCGCCAAGGGGTCGCTCCAGGCCCAGCTGGCCAAGCTCGGCACCAACCTCATCGTCGCCCAGGCGGGGGGCACCTTCGGCTCGCAGAACCCGACGTTCCCGGGCAACGCCGTGCAGCGGGTGGAGGCCATCTCCAGCGTGCAGAGCGCGGCCGCCACCACGCAGGTCTCGGGCGTGATCGCCCTCCCCATCCAGGGCGCCTCCACCTACTACGAGGCGTTCCCGGTGCCCGTGCGGGCCGCCGACCTCAACCTGCCCGCCGTGCTGCAGGTGCCGCTCCTGGACGGGCGCTGGCTGAACCCGGCCGACGGTCGCCTGCACACCGACTCGGTGGTGCTGGGGTCGGCCATCGCGCGCCAGTACGGGTACATCCCGGGGGAGATCCGCACGGTCGAGCTCAACCAGACCGACTTCGGCGTCGTGGGCGTGCTGGGGCCGGTCCCGCTCGCCCCCGAGCTCGACAACGCCGTGTTCGTGTCGCAGTGGTCGGCGAAGCACGTCTTCGGGACCGACGGCAAGCCCAACGAGCTCTACATCCGGGCCCAGCCGGGCACGACCCAGCAGACGGCCAACGCGGTGCCCACCGCCATCAGCCTGGGCGGGCCCGACCAGGTCTCCACCCAGATCCCGAGCAACGTGCTGCAGGCGGCCGCCCAGGCCAACTCCACGCTCCAGAAGGTGGCGCTGTTCGCCGGGCTGCTGGCGCTGACGGTGGGCGGGCTGGGCATCGCCAACGTGATGTCCATCTCGGTCATCCAGCGCTCCTCGGAGATCGGCATCCGCCGGGCGGTGGGCCACAGCCGCTCGAAGATCGGGTTCCAGTTCGTGTTGGAGGCGCTGTTCGTGGGGGTGCTGGGCGGCGCGCTGGGGGCGCTGCTCGGGGTGGGCATCGTCTACGTGGTGTCCGCCATCGCCACCTGGACGGTGGTCATCTCCTACGCCACCATCCCGCTGTGGCTGGCGCTCGCCATCGCCGTGTCGGTGGCGGCCGGGCTCTACCCCTCGATCAAGGCCGCCCGCCTGCAGCCGCTCGAGACGTTGCGCCTCAGCTGATCCGGGCGATGTCTCAGCCCTTGAGCTCGACGACGATCTCGAGATAGGGCGCAGACCCCACGTTGCGGGCCGACTCCACGCCGCCCGGCGCCACGTGCACCACCGCCCCCGGGACGACGTCGGCCTCGAGGTAGTCCCGGTACGGCCCCTCGGAGTCGGGCTCGGGCACCACGGCGATGCGGTCGCCGGCCACCTGGACGAGGAGGTGTTCGAGCTCGTGGCGGTGCACGGGGCCCTGCTCCCCGGGGGCGAGGGCGACCGTCCACACCCGCACCTTGTCGTTCTCGTAGACGACCCGGGTCCCCACCGGCCCCATGACCCGCTCCTCAGCCACGGCCGGCCCCGCTTCTCCCGGCGCCACCCGCGCCCCTCGTGCGGGGCGCGCCGCCGGCCGCCGCCAGCCCCAGGCCCGCCAGCGCGAACCCCACCAGGTGCTCCACCTCGGCCGCCGACGGCCGTGTCCGGCGCAGGAGGTGGTCGTGGAGGGTGGCGAAGGTGAGGCGGTAGACGGCCTCGCACCCCGCGGCGTCGCCGGTGGCGTCGCGCAGAAGATCGACGAGCAGCGTGACCGAGGCCTGTTGCTCGTCGGGGAAGGCCTCAGCCAGGCGGTCCTGGTGCACCACGAACGGCCGGGTGCGGGCGGCCGCCCCCGGGGTCTGGGCCTGGGCCATCACCCCCTCGATGAAGGCCCGCACCTTGGAGGCGGGGTCCGGCGCACCCTCCATGCGGTGCTCGAGATAGCCGACGAGCTGCCGGCGCCCGTCGTCGAGGAGCGCCAGCATGAGCTCGTCCTTGGAGCGGAACAGACGGTAGAAGGCCTGGGTCGACAGGTGCGCCTCGGCCAGGATGTCGCGCAGTGACGGGTCGATGCCCCCGGTGCGCTCGATGAGGCGGAACGTCGACGCCACGATGCGCTGGGCGTCGTGCACGTAGGCGTCGTGGCGCTTGGACATGGTGTCGGCCAGCGCCCGTCGGGCGAAGGCGTCGGTCAGTCCTGACATGGGTCGGAGGTGCTCGCTTCCCCGGCGGCACGCGAGACGCCGTTCTCACAATCTAAGATCGCTGTTCTGTGAGGGCAAGGCTCGTGCCAGCACCGGTGCGCACGGGGCGTTCGGGGTGCGACGGGGCGAGCTGACCGTCGGGGACGTCTTCGCCAACGCGGCCCGGACGGTGCCCTCGGCCACGGCCGTCGTCCTGGGTGACACCACGTTGTCGTTCGGCCAGCTCCACACGGGGGCCCGGGCCGCGGCCCGCGCCCTCGCCGACCTCGGCGCCCGGCCCGGCCACGTCGTGGCGGTGTGGAGCGGCACGTCGCTTGACGCCGTGGTGCTCTTCGCCGCCCTGGCCGAGGCCGGTGTCGTGTACGCGCCGATGGGCGCCGGCCTGAGCAGCGACGAGGCCCGGGCCCTGCTCGATGCGGCGCGTCCCTCGCTCCTCGTCGTGGACGCCGAGCACGTCGAGGCGGGCGAGGCGCTGGCGTCGGACACGGGAGTGGCGCTGGCCACCGTGGCGGGCCTGGCCGCACTGGCGTCGGGGCGCGCCGAGGCGCCGGGCGTCACCGGCCCCGGCGAGCCGCTCGCCCGCCGGGCCGGCCACACGGTCGAGCCCGGGCCTCCGACGCCGGTCGTCGGCGAGGACGACCCCCACGTCGTCTTCTTCACCAGCGGCAGCACGGGCCGGCCCAAAGGCGTGGTGCTGTCGCACCGCGTCAACGTGCTGCGCACCCATCCCGGTGCGCTGCTCGAGCCGCGTGGCGCCATGGTCTGTCCCTACCCGCTGTTCCACATGGGCGCGTGGACGATCGCATTGCAGCAGTGGCAGGCCCGTGCCTGTGTGGTCCTCCTCGAACGGGCCGACGCGCGCGGCATTCTGGACGCCGTTGCCCGGCACGGCGCCACGCGCCTCAACGCCATCCCGGCAGTGTGGCGCCGTGTCGTGGACGCCGCCCATGCGGGCCGTTCCCCGGCGGCCACGGGCGCAGGGGCGTCGCCTGCGCTGGCCACGTTGCGCTTCGCCGACACCGGCACCTCGGCCACCCCGGTCGAGCTGCTCGAGTCCATCGCGGCCCTCGCGCCGGACGCGTACGTCCGTGTCTTCTACGGGTCGACCGAGGCGGGCAGCGTGGCCGCCTTGGGCCATGAGGACATCCGACGCAAGCCGGGAAGCTGCGGCGTCCCGGTGCCCGGCGCCGAGGTCCGGCTCTCCGACGCGGGGGAGCTGCTCGTGCGCAGCCCGGTCCTCTTCGATGGCTACTACGACGACGACGACGCCACCACGGCGGCCTTCGACGACGGGTGGTATCGCACCGGAGACCTGGCCGAGCTGGACGACGAGGGATACCTGACCATCGTGGGCCGGGTGCGCGACGTCATCCGCACCGGCGGGGAGACGGTGTCCCCGTCCGAGGTCGAGGCCGTGCTGGCGACCCATCCCGCCGTGGCCGACGTGGCGGTCGTCGGCATCCCCGACCCCACCTGGGGCGAGGTGGTGTGCGCCGTGGTGGTGCTCGTGCCCGGCGCGGCGCCGCCCAGCCCCGAGGACCTGCGCGCCCACGGCCGGGGGCGCCTGGCCGACTTCAAGCTGCCCCGCCGGGTGGCGGCCGTGGACGCCATCCCCCGCACGCCCGCCACCCGCCAGGTCATGCGCCGCCTGCTCGTGGAGCGCCTGGGCTGACGGTGCTCGGGTGCGCCGCCCCCGGGCGCTTGCAGAACAGCGTTCTGAGTTTCTAAGATCAGCGTTTTCACACGGCCTCCCGCCGGGGAGGCCCCCGGGGAGGGTCGTGGAGCGCGAGCTGCTCGTCACCGGTATCGGCGGTCAGGGGGTGCAGCTCATGGCGACCGTGCTGGCCCGGGCGGCGGTCTCCGAGGGCCGGGGGGTGCAGCTCTTCGGGAGCTACGGAGGCATGATGCGCGGCGGGAACACCGACGCCACGCTGGTGGTGGCCGACGGCCCCGTGCGGTCGCCTCCCACCGTGCACTCGGCGTGGTCCGCCGTCCTCATGCACCACGAGCACGCGGCGGGCACCGTGGCGCGCGTCCGCCCCGGTGGAGTGGTGTTCGTGAACACCTCGGTGTGCGCAGGCGACGTCGCCGAGGGCCGCAGGGCCGTGGCGGTGGCGGCCACCGACGTGGCCGCAGGGCTGGGCGATCCGTTGGTGGCGGCCATGGTCATGGCCGGCGCCTACGTGGCGTGCACCGGCCTGGTGTCGCTGGACGCGCTGCGCCGGGCCGCGGCGGCCGCCCTCCCCGCCCGCCGGGCGCGCCACGGGGCCCGCAACGACGAGGCGCTCGTCGCCGGGTCGGGACTGGTCCGCGCCCTGGGCGCTCCGGCATGGGCCCTCGAGCCGCGCGCGTCGTGACCGCCCGACGGGCCGTGCCCGCCCCGCCCGGGCACACCGACGGGACGGAATCGGTCCTGTGCCGGGGGACCGTCGTCATCGACACCGAGGCGTGCAAGGGCTGTGACCTGTGCATCGACGCCTGTCCCCCCGGCGTCCTGGTGATGTCCACCGACGCCGTGAACGCCCGCGGCTACCGCTTCCCGCAGCTCGTGCCGGGATGCACGGGGTGCCGGGCGTGCTCCCAGATCTGCCCCGACTTCGTGTTCCAGGTGTACAAGTACGAGATCCCCCTGCGCGTGGTGGTCGGGCCGTGACGACGCAGCTGCTGGAGGGGTCCGAGGCCATCGCCGACGCCATGGTGGGGGCGGGGTGCCGCTTCTTCGCCGGCTACCCCATGACCCCGTTCACCGAGGTGCTCGAGCACATGGCGCGCAAGCTGCCGGCCGTGGGCGGCGTGTGCATGAACGCCGAGAGCGAGATCGAGGCGGTCGGGATGGCGTGGGGCGCGGCCGCCACGGGCACCCCCGCCGCCACCGGGTCGACGGGCCAGGGGCTGTCGCTCATGCAGGAGTCGCTGGCCGAGATGGCCATGGCCCGCCTCCCGCTGGTGGTGCTCAACATGGCGCGGGCCCAGGGCGACTACTTCCAGGCCACGCGGGGCGGCGGGCACGGTGACTACCGCCTCCCCGTCCTCGCTCCCGCCGATGCCACCGAGGCGGTGGACCTCGTGGGGCGGGCCTTCGCCCTGGCGGCGCAGTGGCGCAACCCCGTGCTCGTGGTGGGCGACTACTACCTGGCCCACACGTGGCAGGCGGTGGACGTGCCGCCCCCGCCGGCTGTGCCAGCACCGGCGCCCGCGTGGGCCCTCGACGGGACGAGCGGGGGCACGGGCCACGCCAAGCTGGTGTCGTTCCTGGGCGAGGCCAAGCGCAAAGACCAGGTCGGCTACGACCTGGCCGAGCACTACGCGGCGTGCGCGGCCCACACCGCGACGATGGCATCGTCCATCGAGCCCCTGGCCGAGGTGGTCTGGGCCGAGGACGCGGACGTGGTGGTGGTGGCCTTCGGCACGCCGGCCCGCTACGTGCGTGCCGCGCTGGCCGAGCTGCGTGCCGAGGGGGCGCGTGTCGGATTGGTGCGCCCGGTGACGCTGTTCCCCTTCCCGGCCGCGGCGGTCCTCGGCGCCGCCGCAGGGGCGCGCGCCGTGGCCGTGTACGAGAACAACCAGGGCCAGATGGTGGACGACGTGCGCCTGGCCGTGTCGGGGCGCGTCCCCGTGCACTTCATCGGGGGCCTGAGTCTCGACGCATCGGGCTTCGGCATCGCGCCCGATCTCGACACCGCCGTGCTGCGGGGCCGCATCGAGGACGTGCTGGCCCGCACGTCGGGGGGGCGCCGGGCGTCGGCACGGGGCGGCCCGGGCGAGGCGCACCCGTGAGCGGCCACGACAGCCCCCCGCCGCGCTTCGTGCCCACCGCCGCGCCTCCCACGCAGGGCGCGCGACTCGTCGACGACTTCACGCCGTCGCTCATCGACGTGGGCGCTCACCACCTGTGCCCGGGCTGCGGCGAGCCCGTCGCCGTGCGCTCGGCCGTCGAGGCGCTGGCGGACCTGGGCCTGGCCGGGCGCAGCATCGGGGTGTTCGGCATCGGCTGCTACACGGCGTTCTCCAACAACCTCGACGTGGAGGTGGTCCAGGCCCTCCACGGACGCGCCCCGTCGGTGGCCACCGGGGTGAAGCGGTCCCGGCCCGACACCGTGGTCTTCACCGTGCAGGGCGACGGCGACATGGTGAACGAGGGCCTCCAGGAGCTGGTCCACACGGCGGCGCGGGGCGAGAACGTGACGTGCGTGATGCTCAACAACGGCGTCTTCGGCGAGACCGGCGGGCACATGACCGCCACCACCGTGCTGGGCCAGCGCACCAAGACCAGCCTCGAAGGGCGCCGTCCCGCCGCCCACGGCTATCCCATCCTCCTGGCCTCCCTGGTGGCGCAGCTCGAGGGCGCCGCCTTCGTGGCCCGGGGGGCGGTCAACAACGCCGGCAACGTCGCCCGCACGAAGAAGCTCCTCCTGCACGCCTTCCGCACCCAGCTCGAGGGCGCGGGCTTCTCCTTCGTGGAGATCCTCACCATGTGCCCCACGGGGTGGTTCGTCGACACCCACGACGCCCCCGCCTACCTCGGCGAACACCTGGGCACCGTGCACCGTGCCGGCGTCTTGAAGGACGTGCTGGGCCCGTGAGCCCCGGGAAGGGCGCGCCCGCGTCGAACGGTGGCGCGGTGGTCGTCAACACCGGCGGCCGCTTCGGCGCGGAGCTGGCCGACGCCCTGTCCCGGATGCTCGCCCCCGAGGCGGTCGTGGGGGCCGACACCCTCGCCGCCGTGCCCGCAGGGGCCGCGGTGCTCGTCACCATGCTCGACGCCCCGGAGACGCTCGCCGGGCTGCTCGCCGCGCCCGTGCGATGGGTGCACACGTTGAGCGCCGGGGTCGACGGCTTCCCGTTCGCCGCGGCGCGCGGCAAGGTCGTCACGTGCTCGCGTGGCGCGTCCAGCGTCGCCATGGCCGAGTGGGTGCTGGCCATGATGCTCGCCTTCGAGAAGCAGTTGCCGGCGTCGTGGCTGGCCGAGCCACCCGAGCAGTGGAACACCGCGTCCCTCGGCGGCCTGGCCGGCCGCTCGGTGGGGATCGTGGGACTGGGGGCGGTGGGGACCGAGGTGGCGCGCCGGGCGCTCGCCTTCGACATGGAGGTGCTCGGCCTGCGCCGTTCGGGTGCACCGGCCCCGTTGGCGGGTGTCTCTGTCGCCCCGTCGCTGACCGAGCTCCTCGCCCGCAGTGACCACGTCGTGCTGTGCGCCCCGGCCACCGCCGCCACGGCGCGCCTCATCGGCGCCGAGGCGCTGGCCTCGTGCCGGCGGGGTGCGCACCTGGTCAACGTGGCCCGGGGAAGCCTGGTGGACAACGACGCCCTGCTCGGCGCGCTGGACGACGGCATCGTGGCGGTCGCCTCCCTCGACGTCGTGGACCCCGAGCCCCTGCCCGCCGGGCACGCCTTCTACCGGCACCGCGGCATCCGGCTGAGCCCGCACATCTCCTGGTGCGGGCCCGACAGCCTGTCGCGCACCATGGCACTGTTCATCGACAACCTGCGCCGCTTCCGGGCGGGCGAGCCGCTGCATGGGCTCGTCGACCTCGAGGCCGGCTACTGAGATGCACCGGAGGGGGCCCATGCACCCGACCCACCGAGGCCCGTCGTGAGCCTCGGCCGCCAGGACCTCGTGCTGTGCTCGGGGACCCTTCCCCGTCACACCCCTTTCCTCGAACGGCTGCAGGCCGCCGCCGCCGCGGGGTTCGCGGCGATCTCGCTGTGGGGGCGCGACGTCGAGCAGGCGCAGAAGGACGGCTACGCCCCCGAGGACATCCCGGTCCTGCTCGCCGACCACGGACTGGTGGTGGCCGAGGTCGACCCGGCGTGGTGGTGGACGCCGGGGGGCTCGGCGTTCACCTTGCCGCGCGAGCTCGACCCCCTCGACGTCTTCTGCTTCGGCGAGCACGAGCTGTTGTCCATGGCGGAGTCGGTGGGCGCCCGCAGCGTGAACGCCGCCGACGTGCTGGGCGGCACGTGGTCGCTCGAGCAGGGGGCCGAGGCGTTCGCCGCGCTGTGCGACCGGGCCGCCGAGCACGGCCTGCTCGTGCACCTCGAGTGGCTGGTGTGGTCGCGCATCCCCGACCTCGACAGCGCCCGGCGGCTGGTGGAGCTGGCGGGGCGGCCCAACGGCGGGCTCACCGTCGACACCTGGCACTGCGTCCGGGCCGGCGTGACGCCGGACGACGTGCGGGTCCTGCCCGGGGAGCTGGTGCTGTCCATCCAGCTCGACGACGGGCCGCTCGCCCCCGAGGACGACCTGGTGCACGCCACGCTGCACGACCGCCTGCTCCCCGGTGCGGGGGAGTTCGACGTGGCCGGCTACCTCGATGCGTTGCGCGCCATCGGTGCCCCCGCCCCCGTCGGCGTGGAGGTGTTCTCCGACGCGCTGCACGCCGCCGGGGCGGCCACCGCCGCGCATGGGGCCGCGTCTGCCACCCGCGCCGCCCTCGACGCAGCCGGGTGGGCGACGCCGTGAGCCGGGGAACCGGACGCCGCGCCCAGCGTGGCCTGGGAGCCGTGGTGGTGGGCACGGGGTTCGGGTGCTACACGCACGTGCGCGCCCTGCGCCACGCCGGCATCGAGGTGCGCGCCCTCGTGGGACGGGACCCGGCGAAGACGGCGCAGCGGGCCGCGGTGTTCGAGGTCCCCCGGGCGTGCGCCACGCTCGCCGAGGCGCTCGACGACGGCGGCGTCGACGCGGTCACCGTCGCAACGCCGCCGCACACCCACGCCGCGCTGGCGCTCGAGGCCATCGCCGCGGGCAAGCACGTGCTGTGCGAGAAGCCCTTCACCCGCGACACCGCCGAGGGCCGCGCCGTCCTCGAGGCGGCCCAGCGAGCCGGGATCGTGCACCTGCTCGGCACGGAGTTCCGCTTCGACGCCGGCCAGGCGCTCCTGGCGCAGGCCGTGCAGGGGGGGCTCGTCGGCGCCCCGCGCCTGGCCACGTGGCTCATGCACGTGCCCATGCTGGCCGACCCCGCCGCCGAGGTCCCCCGGTGGTGGGCCGACGCCGGCGCCGGGGGCGGGTGGCTGGGCGCCCACGGCTCGCAGCTCATCGACCAGATCCGGGTGACGGTGGGTGACTTCGAGGGTGTGAGCGCATCGGTGACGCACGTGGTGGAGCGGCCCATGACCGCCGACGACGGGTTCGTGGTGCACTTCCGCGCCCGCAACGGGTGCGCGGGCGTCCTCCAGAGCACGGCCTCGGACCGCGGCATCGTGGTGGAGACGCGCGTCACGGGGTCGCGGGGCACGGCTTGGATCGAGGGGGTGGGCGACGTGGTCAAGGTGGCCGACGCCGCCGGGGTGCGGCGCCTCGAGGTCCCCGCGTCCCTGCGGGGCCCCGCCACCCCCCCGCTCCCCGAGGGCTCGGTGACGACCACCTACGAGCAGATGACGACCTTCGGCGTCGAGTACGCCCCCTACACGCGCCTCGCCGCGGCCTGGCGCGACCGGATCCTGGGCCGCCAGGGCACCGGCCCCGAGCCCGCCACCTTCGCCGACGGGGTGGCGCAGATGGCCGTGCTCGACGCCGTGCGCCACTCCGCGGCCCACGGCGGGGCGTGGACGCCGGTCGACGGCACCCCCTAGGGACGGGGCGACACCGGGGTGTTCTCGGGGCCGGCCGCCGGCTACGACTCCTTCATGGGCCGGTACTCCGCCCGGCTGGCCCCGCGCTTCGCGCGCTTCGCCGGGTTGGCCGGCGCCCTGGACGTCGTAGGTTGACGAGGACGCTGTCCTCGGCCGTGGCCATGACGATGTGGCGACGCTGCCCGGCCGGCGAGCGTTGGCCCGACCAGTCGACGGCCACGGTGCGCACGGTGGTAGTGAAGCTGCCCTGCGCGCTCTTGGTCAACGCTGGTTGACGCTGCCGGTGGCGTGACCGCCACCAGGCCCTCCCTGGCGTCTCGCTCCTCAATATTGGCGATGGCGGTGCCGGCATCGGGCAGGTAGTCACGGTGCCGGCACGCCACCGAGGTCGCGGTCCGGCCTTGGTGGCCCGGCGGGGAATCCCGACATGAGGGGGTCGTGGTGTACGAGCCTGCTCGAGCAGCCTCCGGCATGCATCGGAGCCGAGGGATCCGTATTGCGCTCGCGCTCGCCGTCGTGGTGTCGACGGTGATCGCGGGACTGGTGAGTGGGGTGCTGCCGGCCTACGCCCAGACCTGGGTACCGCTGAAGGCTCCTTTGCCGGCCGGTCCCGACGCTCCCGCCGCCCCCAATCCCGACGCCTATCTGGCCTCGGTGGCCTGCCAGAGCGACACCGCCTGTGCCGCGGGTGGCTCCTACAACTATACGGCCACCCAATTCGCGGGCGTGATCGACACGGGCTACGGGCCGACCGCCTCGACATGGACGTCGACCGAGGTCATGCCCGCCGACGTCGCCGCGGCACCGAACCGGCGGGCGGGCGTGGACCAGGTGGCGTGTCCGCCCACGGGCGACTGCGTCGCCATCGGCAACTACCACTCCAGCACGACCAACAGCCTGATCGCCTTCCTCGATGCGGGGCCAGCCACGTCGCCCGCGTCGAGCTGGGCGCTCACACCGGTGCAGAACGGGCAATTGCCGGCCGGAGGGATCGCGGCGGACGGCGACGGTCTCGACTGGGTGTCGTGCGACCCCACGGGCGTCTTCTGCGCCGCGGTGGGCGGCTATAGCGACGCGTCGGGATCCGAAGGCTTGATCGAAACCGGCACGGGCAGTTCGTGGACGCCCGTCACGGCCTCACCCGGCGACACGGCCGGGACCTACACCTTGCTGCGCTCCGTGGCCTGCCCTTCCGCGTCGGCGTGCGTCGCCGCCGGCCAGTACCAGTTCGGCCCGTGGCAGGATGCGACGGGGAACGAGGGCTACATCGAGACGTGGAACGGCAGCGCGTGGAGCGAATTCTCGGTGACCGCCGCATCGCTGGCGTCGCTGTCCGACCCCGCCGCCTCCCCCAATCCGGACGTCAACATCGTGGACGTGGCGTGCGCGTCGGCCACCACCTGCTTCGCGGCCGGCAGTTACGAGGACGGCTCGAACGTCCAGCGCGGTCTCGTCGAGACGGGGACCTTCAACGGGACCTCGTGGACGTGGGTGCCCACCGAGGTGACGCCCCCCGGCAACGCCGACCCCAGCGCTCCCTACGTGTCGGTCAACGGGGACTGGGAGCTGGGGTGCGCCGGCAGCTCGACCTGTGAGGGCGTGAGCGCCTACGACGACTCCTCCGGTGACCAGGTCGGCCTGATCGACGCCGGTCCGGCCAGTGGGACGTGGGCCACGTCGGCTGCAGCGCCCTTGCCCGCGGGGGCCGCCAGTCCGGACACCGTGTACTACGACGGCTTCACCTGCGTGGCGGCCACGACGACCTGCTACGCGGCGGGTGGCTATGTCAACAACACCGGCAGCGGCAACACCGAGGGCTTGTTCGACACGTTCTCAGGCGGCTCGTGGACGGCCACCGCTGCGCCGCTTCCCGCCGGAGCGAGCGGTTCAGACCCGATAGCGGAGCTCGGCCAGGGCGGCTACCAGTGGGACTCCGCGGTCACCTGCACGTCGGACGGGACGTGCGCGGCGGCGGGGAACTACAACACCACGGGCGGCGACACCGAGCCCCTCATCGAGTGGAT
>DATJBC010000236.1:0-29167 GCA_035515515.1 Acidimicrobiales bacterium | reverse complement strand
GCGACGACGACGGAGAAGGCGGTGGCCGCCGCCTATCGCGCCGCGGGGTCGTGGCACGGCGCCGATCTCGCCGTCCCGGCCAGCCTCGCCGCCCACAGCGAGGCCCGGCTCATCGTCCTGGACCACAGCGGGCGGCGGGTACCCGTTCCTCGCGTCTCGGGCGCGTCGGAGCCGGCCGTGCTCAAGGGCCCGCTGCTGTCCGCCCCCGTCATCGTCCAGGGCACACACGTCGGCCGGGCGATCCTGCACTTCTACCAGGCGGCCATCCCCTCCGCCGAAGCAAGCCTCCGTGACGCGCTGATCCGCACGGTGGCGGGCTCGGCCGCCCTGGCCGCCCTCTTCGCCCTCGGCGTGTCCGTGGTGTTCTCACGTCGCATCACTCGCCCCGTGACGGCGCTCACTCGAGCCGTGCGTTCGATCGCGTCGGGCAATCACAGCGCTCGAGTCGGTGACAGCGGCGGCGGGGAGCTGGGCGAGCTCACCACCGCGTTCGATCGAATGGCAGACACCATCGCCCGCGACGAGGAACTGCGCATCGCCATCATGGCCGACGTGGCGCACGAGTTGCGGACCCCGCTGTCGATTCTGCAAGCCGGCACCGAGTCCCTGGTCGACCGGACCGTGCCGCCCACGCCCGCCACGCTCGCGTCGCTGCACGACGAAGTGCTGCGTCTGGGACGGGTCGTGGAGGACCTCGACACCCTGGCGTCCGCCGAGGCGACCCACTTGCAGGTGGCGCTCGAGCCGATCGACGTCTCCGAGCCCGTGCGGCAGGCCCTCGCCAACCTGAAGTCTTCGTTCGAGGACGCCCACGTGACCCTCGTGACGCAGCTGTCCGCCGCTCCGGCCATCGGTGACTCGAACCGGATCCAGCAGATCGTCCTCAACCTGCTGTCCAATGCGCTGAAGTTCACCAACGCCGGCGGCGTGGTGACCGTGCGCGTCCGGTCCAGCCCTGCCGCCGCCATCCTCGAGGTCACCGACACGGGAATCGGCATCCCGGAGTCCGAGCTCTCCCATGTCTTCGACCGCTTCTGGCGGGGACGGGAGGCGGGGCGCCTGGCGGGTAGTGGCATCGGGCTGGCCGTGGTCCGCACCCTGGTGGAGGCGCAGGGCGGAACGGTCGAGGTGCACAGCCCGCCGTCACGTGGTTCGCGCTTCACGGTCCGCATCCCACGGTCGCCGCACCGACGTGGTCTGGGTGCGGATCCGGTTCCCGCCGCGCCGACGACCCCGCATCTCGCCGCCGCCGCCTCCGACGAGCCGTCGGGCCCCGCGCGGCGCGGCGCTCCGGCCCCCGCGCGGGGCACGTAGCGCGCCTCCGAGGGATCGGCGGCCGCGCATCCGCTCGGTCGTGCCGGCGGACGCCCGTGCGATGATGACGTGATGCGCCGTCGCGCCTTTCTGAACGGCCGCATCCTCACCATGACGACGGGCGCCTCGCCCGAGGTGGTCGTCGTCGACGGTGGCCGCATCGCCGCCGTGGGGGATCGCGTCCTCCTCGAGCAGTTCCCCGACGCCGCCATCGAGGATCTCGGGGGCAGGATCCTCTGCCCGGGGTTCATCGACGCGCACCACCACCTCTCGATCGCCGCCCTGCACCCGCGTTGGGCCGATGTCGCCTCCGCCGGCGACGCCGCTGAGCTGGCCGCGCAGCTGCGGAGCCACGCGGCCCTCGAGCCCCACGCCCCCTGGATCCGAGCGGCGGGATGGAGCGAGCTCGGCACGGGGTTCGTCCCCGACCGCACGGTCCTCGACGCCATCGGCCTGGACCGGCCGGTGCTGGTCGCCCACTACAGCCTCCACCAGGGGGTGGTCGACTCCCGTGGCCTCGACGAGCTGGGCATCTCCGCCGCCACGCCGGACCCACCCGGCGGCGAGATCGGCCGGGACCACCGGGGCGATCCCAACGGCCTGCTCGTCGAGCGGGCGTGGTCGGAGGCGCACCGACGTTCCCTGGCCCCCTACGACGAACCCGACCGGTGGGCGCAGCACATCGAGTCCCTGGCCCACACGCTGCTGGCCGACGGCATCACCGCCGTCCACGACACCGCCTGTGCCCCCGAGGCCGAGGCCGCCTACCGCCAGCTCGCCGCCCACGGCCGGCTGCCGGTCTCGGTGCTCGCCTGCCCCCACTCGGTGAGCCTGTTCGACCCACCGGCCCCCGAGCGGCTGGACGGGCCCCCCACCGGGGAGGGAAGCGAGCAGCTGCGGGTTGGACCCGTGAAGCTCTTCGCCGACGGCGGGGTGACACCCGCGCTCGACGTGCACCTGGGCGCGCAGCACCTCACCTTCGGCACGCTGTTCCCCGATCTCGAGCGTCACGTGGCCGCGGCCGTCTCCCGTGGCTTTCGCGTGGCGGTCCACGCCATCGGCAACGCCGGGCTCGACGCCGCGCTGGAGGCCTTCACCCGGGCCGCCCGGATGCGGGATGGCGACCATCGCTTCCGGGTGGAGCACGCCTGTCTGGCCGCCCAGGGGCAGCTCCGGCGACTGGGGGCGCTGGGCGGGGTGGCCGTCGTCCAGCCGGGGTTCCTCCACCACCTCGGCCGCCAGGTGGAGGGCGTGGCGTTCGACGACGCCACCTGGCTGCCCTTCGCCGACGTCCAGCGGTCGGGAGCGGTGCTGGCAGCGTCCTCGGATGCCCCGTGCACCTTCCACCAGCCCCTGCGCAGCGCCAGCCACGGGATGAGTCGCCGCACCAGCTCCGGTCACGTCCTCGACGCTGCCCAGTCGGTCCCGCTCGAGGACTGGCTGTGGGCCTACACGGCCGGGGCGGCCTACGCCGGCGGCCAGGAGAACGAGCGGGGCGCCCTCGCTCCCGGGTTGCGCGCCGACCTCGTCGTGCTCGAAGGCGACCTCGACCCCGGCGATCCCCCGGTCGTCACGCAGACCTGGGTGGAGGGGAACCTGGTCTACGGGTCGCCCCCCGCCGTCGGCCGGGGAGACCACCCCTGAGCCCGCGGGGCGCTAGTGGCAACTGACCGTCGAGCTCTTCAGGTCGATCATCGTGGCGCCGTCGGTGGTGACCATGACCCCGACCTGGTACGTGGCTTGCCGGCCGGCGGCGATGGGTTCGCCCGCGGTGACGGTCGCCGTGCCCGTGAAGGCACCGGCCGAGGAGTTCAATTCCACGTCACAGGTGGGGCGTCCCGCCTGATGCTGGTCGTTCCACACCTGGATCGTGGCGACGACGGTGTTCGAGTCGACTGTCGTGAGTTGCGTGACGGTGGCCGTGTAGCTCTGATGGCCGTTGGTCACGACGACGAAGATGCTCGTCGCGGCGACCAGCAGGATCATCACGAAGACGATGAGCACCGCTTCCCCGAACCGCTTCTGGTCGTCGGGGGGCGGCGCGCCGGCCGTGTGTGGTGACTCGACCCGGTGCGGTACCAGCGTCGTCATAACGCCACACCCACCTCTCGAGGTACGTGCGCCCTCACGTAACGATCGCGCCGTCGGGCACGGCTGCGCAGGGTCCAAGGTCCCCTCTTGGCCCGCCCTCTCCTGGGCAGGCACCGTGGGACCCGACCTCGGCACGGACGACCGGCAGGTCGCCGAGGCGATCGCCGGCGGGTCCCCCGACGCGGTCATCGTTCCCCCGGGTCGCCCCGCACGCGCACGCCGTGTGGCCGCCACGACCGCCGATCGGTCGAGACGTTGGCCGAGGGGACCGGGAGCCGCCCCGGCCGCGGGAGCCACGCCCCGGCGTGGCCGCTCCCCGACCCTGGCGTCTGTCGTGGGCGTCCGAGAACTCGGTGCTGTCCCTCGTCGAGCTGGCCGGCCCCAGGGCGCGCTGAGCCGCCCGGGTCGCGCCGCTCACCGAGACGCCCGCCGACGCGCCGGGGGCGGGACCGTCGTCGTCGCGGCCGCGCCCCACAGGTACGCCATGGCGTAGGAGCGCCACGGCCGCCACTGTTCGGCGACGGCGTCGATGGCCGCAGGCGTCGTCGCCAGCCCGAGGGCGGCGCACGCCCGCCGGACTCCGAGATCGCCGGACAGCATCAGGTCGGGATGCCCCAGCGCGCGCACGGCCACGCAGTCGGCGGTCCACGGCCCGATGCCCGGGAGCCGGCGCAGCGACCACCGGGCCGCCTCGGCGTCGGTCCCGCCGTCGAGCACCACCGCTCCCCCCGCCAGTGCCTCCGCCAAGCGCACCAGGGCGGTGGCCCGCGCCCGGGGGAGTGGGAGCGCGGCGGGGTCCACGGCGGCCAGCGTGGCGGCATCGGGGAACCGGTGGGTCAAGGCGCCCCCCGGGACGGCGAGGGCAGCGGGCAGGGGCTCGCCGTACTCGGCGACGATGCGCCCGAGGATCCGGCGGGCCCCGGGCACCGACACCTGTTGGCCCACGACCACGCGGCACGCCATCTCGTGGGGGTCGGCGCACCCCGGCATGCGCAGGCCGGGGGTGGCGCGGGCCAGGGGGCCGAGCACCGGGTCGGATCCCAGGTGGTCGGCCACCGCCACCGGGTCGGCGTCGAGGTCGAGGAGCCGCCGGCACCGCTGCACGGCCAGGGTGAGGTCCCGCAGGTCGTCGAGGCGCACCGTGGCCACCACCCATCGGGGTTCGGGGGACACCTCGACGGTGGCGCTCCCGTGGGGGAGCGTCAGCGTCCGGGCGAAGCCCACGCCCGACCCGATCTCCACGCCGGGCACGGCTCGCGCCGCCAAGAACGCGAGCGCGGGACGCGCCGCCAGCGGCAGGCGGTGCGCCAGCCGCACACGGAGCGCGTCGCCGGTGCCGCCGGAGCCGGCACGGCGGCGACGGCGGAGCTCGCTGGGGGTGCAGGCGAAGACCTGGCGCACGGTGTCGTTGAACTGCCGGACGCTGGCGAACCCGGCGGCGAAGGCCACCGACGCCACGGACACCTCCGAGGTCTCCAGCAGCGTCCGGGCGGTCTGGGCCCGCTGGGCGCGCGCCAGGGCCAGGGGCCCGGCACCCAGCTCGGCCACCAGCAGCCGGGAGAGCTGCCGCGCGCTGTAGCCCAGGCGGGCCGCCAGCCCGCCGACGCCCTCGCGGTCGACCACCCCCTCGGCGATCATGCGCATGGCCCGGGCCACGACGTCCTGGCGGGCGTTCCACTCGGGCGACGCCGGTGAGGCGTCGGGGCGGCAGCGCTTGCAGGCCCGGAAGCCGGCCCGGTGCGCGGCGGCGGCGCTCGGGTAGAAGCGGACGTTCAGCCGGCCCGGGGTGCGGGCGGGACAGCTCGGGCGGCAGTAGACGTGGGTCGAGGTCACGGCGGTGACGAACCAGCCGTCGAAGCGGGCGTCGCGGGCCAGGACCGCCCGGTAGCAGCGCTCGAAGTCCTCGACCACGCCCGCCATGGTGACCCCGGGCCGGCCCGCCCCGCTAGCGGGTTTCGGACAGCGGGGTGGCAGACCGGCGGCCGGAGCGGGCGGGCGCGGCCGGGCCCCAGAGGAAGCGGGCCAGGCGGGCGGCGGCGCCCTCGTCGTCGGTCCACTCGACGTCGGTCGTCGGGGGCCGCCTCCCCCACAGCGCCAGGAGGCGCGTGGCGGCGTCGGCGCGCGCCGTGGGGCGCGGCGCGGGGTCGACGAGGGAGAGCCGGCCGCCCCCGTCGTCGACGGTCAGGACCACGTCGGGCGCGCCGGGGGTGGCGAAGGTCGCCCGGAAGCGCCCCGGCCCGGCGCGGCGGGCGCGCGCCGACACGTCCTCGGAGGACCCCGCCACCATGGCGTTGAGCGTCTCGACGGCGTGGGCCGTGAGGGCGGGTTGGGCGAGGAGTTCCCGCGAGACGTCGTCGTGGCCGGCCAGGTCCCAGCGGTGCACGGCCGCCTCGCTCCGGCCGTGCAGCCGGAGCGCGGCGGCGTCGAGCATCGCCCCGGCGAAGCGCACCCGGGCTCCGCTCTGCTCGAGGGCGGCGGCGGCGGCGTCCAGGCGCAAGGCCTCGGTGACCAGCCGCCCCCGCAAGGTGTCGTCGTCGAGGGCTGCGAAGGGGGCCTCGCGCTGCTCGAAGGCGGCGGTGGCGCGTGCCGGCCGGCCGCACAGGGTCTCCTCGGTGAGCGATGCCATCTCGGCCGCCCCCGCGGCCAGGTGGGCGACCAGGCTGTGGGCGCTCCACCCCGCGCACGCCGTGGGGGCGTCGGGCGCCGTGACCGCCAGGGTGGCGAGAAAGGCGGTGGCTTCGTCCATCTGTCCATGGTGCGCGTCCGCGGCGCGGGCGGTCTGGCGGGATTCGGACGGGGCGGTGGGCGCGTGGCCCACGGCCCGGCGGGAAGGGCCGAAGTGCCCTGTCGCCCGCGCGCGGCGGCGCCTCATGCTGGGAGCATGGCCGAGCATGCAGATCGTCGGCCGGCCGACCAGGCCCGACCGGGCGGCTCGCTCCGCCTCGCCCGCGTGGGGGGAGTCGACATCCTGCTCCACTGGACCTTCGTGCTCCTGCTGGCGCTGGTGGTCCTGCAGAGCTGGGGGAGCGCCGCCCAGCTGGCGAGCTGGCTGGTGTGGCTCGTGGCCGTGTTCGGCTCGGTCCTCGTCCACGAGTACGCGCACTGCGTGATCGCCCGGCGGCGGGGCGCGGTGGTGGATGACATCCTGCTCACCCCCATCGGTGGCATGTCCCAGTTGCGCGCCATGCCCCGCGATCCCGACGACGAGCTGGCCATCGCCGTGGTCGGCCCGCTCACGAGCTTCGGCCTGGCCCTGGTGGCGGCGGGCGCCGGGGCACTGCTCGGCGCCAGGATCTGGCCCCCGACGCTGTTCGCCGGCTCCTGGTGTGCCCGCGTGCTGTGGCTCAACGTGCTCCTCGGGGGGTTCAACCTCCTGCCCGCGCTGCCCATGGACGGCGGGCGCGTCCTGCGCAGCGCGCTGGCCCGCCACGGCGACCGGCGCACCGCCACCCTGCGGGCGGCGCAGGTCGCCCGTTTGCTGGCCTTCCTCATGATCGCCGTCGGCTTCGTCTACAACGTCTGGCTCATCCTCATCGGCGCCTTCGTCCTCCTGGGGGCAGGCGCCGAAGAGCAGGAGGCGTTGCAGCCTCCACGCGACGAGCACGGCGCACCCGGGCCCCCCGACCGCCGGGGGTGACGGGCCGGGCCGCGGCGCGAGGCCGCGCCGGTTCGATGCCCAACTGGTGACCAACGGCCCTGGGCGGGAACCGGTCATGGGGCGCACGCTGTGATCGATGTGGGTCGACCAACGTGGCTCGGAGGTCCTGCCCCGACCCGAGTGCCTGCGCCTCGTGGCCGTGACGGCCAAGGAGCACGCCGTGGGGCGGCTGGCCGTCCCCACCGAGGGCGCACCCATCGTCGTGCCGGTCAATTTCTCCTACATGGACGAGACGGTCCTGGTCCGGCTGGGGCGGGGCACCGCCGCGGCGGGCGCCGTGGGGAGGCTCGTGAGCTTCGAGGTCGACCGGCTGGACACGGCCGCCCACCAGGGCTGGAGCGTCCTGGTCCGGGGGCTGGCGCGGGCGCTCGAGCCGCACGAGCTGCACCGGCGATGGCGGCACCTGCCCGAGCCCGTGGTCCCGACCCCGGGAGACCTGCTGCTCAGCGTCCGGGCCGACGTCGTCACCGGGCGACGGTTCTCCATCGGGGCCCAGCCGTGCGCCGCCCCAGGCGACCGCGCCCCGGTATGACGCGCTCGGCCGGGCCCGCCGCTCAGGCGGCGCCGGCCCCCGGCGAGGACCGGGCGTGCCGGGACGGTGGGGCGATGGTCGCCCTCGACGCCACCTTCGAGGCGCTCCTCTTCGACTGGGACGGCACGGCGGTCCCCGACCGCCAGGCCGACGCATCCCAGCTGCGCGGGCGCGTCGAGGCGCTGTGTGCGGCCGGGGTCCACGTCTTCGTCGTGAGCGGCACCCACATGGAGAACGTCGACCGCCAGCTCCGAGCCAGGCCCGCGGGGCGGGGCCGCCTGCACCTGTGCTGCAACCGGGGGTCCGAGGTCTTCGAGGTGAGCGCGGCGGGGCCCGCCCTGGTGCACCGGCGCCAGGCCACCGTGGGCGAGGACCGGGCGCTCACCGTGGCGGCGGCGCGCACGGTGGCGGCGCTGCGCGCCCGGGGGCTCGAGGCCGCGGTCGTGTCGCAGCGGCTCAACCGGCGCAAGATCGACCTCATCCCCGTGCCGCAGTGGGCGGATCCCAAGAAGGCGGACATCGGCCTGCTCGCCGGGGCCGTGGCCGACCGCCTCGCCGGCGCCGGCATCGCCGACCTCGCCGAGGTCGTGGCCATCGCCGCCGCCGAGGCGCGACAGGCGGGCGTCACCGATCCCCACATCACCAGCGACGTGAAGCACATCGAGGTCGGCCTCACCGACAAGGCCGACTCGGCCACCTTCGCCGCCCATTGGCTCGGCGCCCGCGGCATCACCGGGCAGCTGGTGCTCGTGGCGGGCGACGAGCTGGGGCCCGTCGGGGGCCTGCCCGGCAGTGACTCGTTCATGCTGGTGCCCGCGCTGGCGCGCGCCGTGGTCGTCTCGGTGGGCGTCGAGCCGGGCGGCGTCCCCGACGGCGTCCTCCACCACGGTGGCGGCCCGGCCGGCTTCCTCGAGCTCCTGGACCGGCAGCTGGCGCGCCGGCGCGACCGCCGCGTCCCCCACATCGACCCGGACCCGGCGTGGGTCGTCCCCCTCCCCCACCGGCGCGCCCAGGAGCGCGTGGCCGAGACGCTCGGCGCCCTCACCAACGGGCAGGCGGGGATGCGGGCCGTCCGCGAGGAGGCCGGCGCCGGCGGTGTGCCCTACCTGGTGGTGAGCGGCGTGTACGACGCCGGGGGCGGGCTTCTCGGCGGGCCCCGCTGGACGGGCACCGAGCCGGCCCGATCCCGGCGCGCCGGCGAGCGTCGCTGGGTCGACCTGCGGACCGGCGTCCTGTTCCGCAGCGACGAGGGCGGCGAGGGCCTGCGGTCGCTGCGCTTCGTCTCGGCGGCGGCCCCGCGCGCCATGGCCATGCGCGCCGAAGGCCCCGCCGGCGCGCTGGCTCCCGGGGCGGCCCTGCGCTCCCCCGGCGGGGACGTCGACTTCGCGCGGGAGCCCCGCGGCGAGGTGGACCGGGCCCGGACGCGCTCGGGCGAGGCGGAGGTCGCCGTGGCGGCGCGCCAGTGGGTGGGCGGCTCCCCGGAGCGCCCCGTGCTCGAGCGCCTGGCGGTGTGGGGCACGGCCCGCGACGGCATCCCCGGCATGGACGACGCCGAGGCGGCCTTCTCGGAGGTGCAGGGCGCCGGCTTCGACGCCCTGCTGGCCGCCCACCGCTCCGCATGGGCACGGCGATGGGCGGGCGCCGCCGTCACCGTGGAAGGCGACCCCGATTCCCAATTGGCGGCGCGCTTCGCCGTCTTCCACCTGCTCGGGGCGGCCGCCGGTTCGGACGAGTCGGCCGTGGGGGCCCGGGGCCTCACCGGCGAGGCCTACGCGGGACACGTCTTCTGGGACGCGGACGTCTTCGTGCTGCCCGCGCTGGCGGCCATCTGGCCACAGGGCGCCCGGGCCATGCTCGAGTACCGGATCCGCCGCCTGCCCGCCGCACGGGCCGAAGCCGCTCGCCGGGGGCTGCGCGGTGCCCGCTTCCCGTGGGAGTCGGCCGCGGAGGGCACCGACGTCACGCCCCGGATGGCCAACGGGCCCCAGGGCCAGCTGGTCGCCATCGCCACCGGGGTGCGCGAGGAGCACATCGTGGCCGACGTGGCGTGGGCCGCGGCGCGCTACGCGGCCTGGACCGGTGACGGCGCCTTCCTCACCGGCGCCGGCCGCGACCTCGTGGTGGACACCGCCCGCTACTGGGCGGCTCGCATCCGGATCGGCCCCGACGGCCGGGGGCACCTCTACGGGGTGATGGGGCCCGACGAGTACCACCAGGCGGTGGACGACAACGCCTACACCAACGTGATGGCGCGCTGGAACCTGCGGGCGGGCGCCGAGCTGCTCGAGCAGACCGGGGACGCCCAGGACGAGGCGGGCACGTGGCGCAGGCTGGCCGACCTGCTCGTCGACGGGTGGGACGGCGCCCGCGGGGTCTACGAGCAGTTCGCCGGGTACTTCGACCTGGACCCGCTCATCATGCGCGAGATCGCCAGTCCCCCCGTCCCCGCCGACGTGCTCCTCGGCCCGGCGCGGGTGGCGCGCTCGCAGCTCATCAAGCAGCCCGACGTGTGCATGCTCCACCACATGGTGCCCGGCGAGGTGGAGCCGGGCTCGCTCGCCCGCTGCCTCGACTTCTACGAGCCGCGCAATGCGCACGGGAGCTCGTTGTCGCCGGCCATCTCGGCGTCGCTGCTGGCCCGAGCGGGCCAGCCGGAGCGGGCCCTCGCACTGTTCAGGCTGGCGAGCCGCCTGGACCTCGACGACGTCACGGGGACCACCGCCGGGGGCTTGCACATGGCGACCCTGGGCGGCGTGTGGCAGGCGCTCGCCTACGGCTTCCTCGGCCTGCACGCCGACGGCGGCGTGCTGGGGGTGGACCCCTGTCTCCCCGCCGCGTGGTCCGCGCTCGGGCTCCGCTTCTCGTTCCGGGGCGTGGCGCTGGAGGTGCGAGCCGAGAACACGCACGTCGTCGTGGGGTGCGACCGGCCGCTTGCGCTCAGCGTGGGCGGGCGCCCCCCCGAGGCCCTCGCCCCACCCGGGGGGGTCATCGAGCTGTAGGAGGGACCATGGCCGTCGTCATCGCCGCTCTGGACACCACCGCCGCCGCCCGCCCCGTGCTCGAGACGGCCCTTCGCCTCGGCGCGCGCACCGGGGCAGCGGTCGAAGCGGTCCACGTCCTCGACGGCGACACCGAGACACCGCGCGCCCTGGCGGCGCGTGCCGGCGTGGTGCTGCGGACGCTCGAGGATCCTCCCGGCCCCGCCCTGGCCACGGCGATCTCGGCGCAGGGCACGGCGGCGGGGGTCATCGGCGCCCGCTCCACGCCGGGTGGGCGCCGGCCGGTCGGGCACAGCGCCGAATACGTCGTCTCGCACGCCACCAAGCCGGTCATCGTCGTCGCGCCCGAGGCCGACACCCAACGGGGCCTGCAGCGCGTGCTCGTGCCCCTCGAGGGCGACCTCTCGTCCTCGAGGCCCGTCCTCGAGCACCTGCACGCCCTGGTGGGCGCGCAAGCGGAGCTCGTCGTGCTGCACGTCTTCACCGCCACCACGCTGCCGGCCATGCTCGACAGAGGACGGGACCTGGAGATCATCGGCAAGGAGTTCCTGGCCCGCCACCTCCCGCACGCCACCCGGATCGTCTTCCGTCCCGGGCCGACCGCCCGCCGCGTCCTGGAGGTGGCCGCCGAGGAGCGCGTCGACCTCGTCGTGCTGAGCTGGGGGCAGGACGTCGCCGGCGGACGGGCCCGGGTCGTGCGAGAGGTCCTCGGATCGTGCGCGCTCCCCGTCCTGCTCCTGCCGGTCGGGGGGCCGCCGGCACCGGCCGGGCCGAATAGGGCCGTCCGGCCCTAGAGGGCCGACCGCCCGCGGGCGACGATGGGGACATGGGCCACAGCGGGCCACTGCAGGTCGCGGGAGCAGGGGAGCCCGACGGGACCGCCCACGACGACAGACGGGCGCACTGGCTGTCGTGGCACCAGATCGAGGTCGACGGCAGGCCCGCCGCCTACGGTGAGGCCGGCAGCGGCCCGCCGGTGGTCTTCCTCCACGGCTGGGGGCTCGACCACCGGGCCTACAAGCGGGCGCTCGCCCGGCTGGCCGCCCACGGGATGCGGGTGATCGCGCCCGCCCTGCCCGGTTTCGGCGGCACCCGAGCCCTGCGCCCGGAGTCGTTCACCCTCTCCGGGTTCGCCCGATGGGTGGCCGACTTCCTCGACGCCCTGGGGATCTCCGAGCCGGTCCGTCTCATGGGCCACTCCTTCGGGGGCGGGGTCGCCATCGTGCTCGCCCACGACCACCCGGAGCGGGTGCACGACCTGGTCCTCATCAACTCCATCGGCGCCTCCGCCTGGGTGCGCCGGGGGGACGAGCTGCAGACGATCGAGCAGCGGTCCCTCTTCGACTGGGGGATCCACTTCCGCGACGACGTGTGGCCGCTCGACCAGGCTCGTAGGGTGCTGCCCGTGATCGTCTCCGAGGCGCTGCCGAACCTGGTCCGTGAGCCGCTGTCGTTCGTGCGGGTCGCGGGGATGGCACGGCGCGCCGACCTCCGGCGCGAGCTGGAGGAGCTGCGGCGCCGGCGCCTGCCCGTCGTCGTGCTGTGGGGGAAGCGAGACCGAATCATCACCCGGGAGTCCTTCGAGGAGATGTGCGACGTGCTGGGACAGCCCCAGGCCATGACGGTCGAAGGCTCGCACTCCTGGCTCATCTCGGACCCCGACGCCTTCGCGGAGGTCATGACCAACGTCGTCGACGTGGCGGACCGCGCTGGGGGGGCCAAGCCGAAGAGGCGCCGCCGGCACCTGGCACGCACCCAGCCCCGCACCGGCGCGGCTGGCGGGGGCGCGTCCGAGCCCGGCGAGGACGACGTGTGCTCGTGCGCGGCCCTCTGAACCGGCTGCCGTGACCGGAGGGCGGCCGTGAAGCTCGCCGGCGCGGTGATCGAGGAGCTCACCGTCCGGCCCGGGAGTCCCGCCGGCCTGGCGCGTCGCAGCACGGCGCAGACCCGGGCGCACTGGCTGGGCCCGGAGGGCCGCGCCCACCCGAAAGCGGTGGCCGCCCAGGACCTCGAGGCCTTCAAGCGTGAGCTGGAAGCCGCCCAGGACGTCCTGTACGCCAGTGACACCTGGGCGGTGCTCGTGGTGTTCCAGGCACTGGACGCCGCCGGCAAGGACGGGACCATCAAGCACGTGATGTCGGGCGTCAACCCGCAGGGTTGCGACGTCCACGCCTTCCGCCAGCCCTCACCCGAGGAGCTCCGCCACGACTTCCTGTGGCGCTGTGCCACCCGGCTCCCCGAGCGGGGCCGGATCGGCATCTTCAACCGCTCCTACTACGAAGAGGTCCTGGTCGTCCGGGTGCACCCCGAGCTCATCGCCGCCCAGCACCTCCCGGCCGGCATCGACCCCGGCCCCCACCTGTGGAAGCAGCGCTACGAGGACATCAACGCCTTCGAGCGCCACCTCGTGCGCAACGGGACCAGGGTCGTCAAGTTCTTCCTGCACGTCTCCCAGGAGGAGCAGCGCCGGCGCTTCCTCGACCGTCTCGACCACCCCGACAAGCGCTGGAAGTTCTCCGGCGCCGACCTGGCCGAGCGGGCGCACTTCGGGGCCTACCAGGAGGCCTACGAGGAGGCCCTCACGCAGACGTCCACGCCGTGGGCCCCGTGGTACGTCGTTCCCGCCGACCACAAGCCGGCGATGCGGGCGTTGGTGGGCGGGATCATCGTCTCGGTGATCGACGGCCTCGGTCTCAGCTACCCGCGCGGCGACGGGGGCCAGGCTGCGGAGCTCGAGGGCTTCCGCCGCGCCCTCGAGGCCGACCCGGGGACCTGACCCGCGGACCTGAGCGGCGGGCCCGTCGCCCGGCGCCCGGGCCACGCGGGCCGGCGTGCCCAGGGCCAGGACGTCGGGGGGAGCTCCCCGGGCGTGCTGTCGAACGCCTCCATGCGGGCGGTCCCGTGTCGGTTCGCGCGCCGGAGGGCGGGGGCCAGGGGACGTCACACGTCGCCGCCACGCACCCGGTCCCCCACCGACCGCCCGTCACCCGGCACCGGCCGACGGTCGCATCGGGCACCTCTCGCTGCGGTGGGTCCTGCTCCGGCCCGCCGCTCACGCCAGGCCCCGGGACTCCTCCACGCGGTGCTTCGCGGTGACGGCGACGCTGCACACCAGGGTGTACCCGACGAGCACGAGCCACGTGGTCATGCCCGGACCACGCCCGTCCAGGACGGCCAGGCCGAGCGACGTGTGGTGGAAGTTCGGAAGGACGCGGGCGGCGGCCCGCAGTGCCCCGGGCATGCTCGAGACCGGGTTGAACAGCCCGCCGAAGTAACCGAGGACGAACATCAGCGATGTCACGACGGGAAAGGCCGTCTCGGTGTTGACCATGAACCCCACGAAGACGCCCAACACAGCCAGCGGAAGGGCCGCCACCCACATCACCGCGGAGAGCTCGAGCCACGTGCCGGGCGAGAGGTGCACGCCGCCGAACAGCGAGCCGACGAGCTCGACCAGCACCACGACGGGAAGCACGACCAGCATGCTGGCCGTCACCTTGGTGACCACGTACGACGAGGAGGGGATAGGCGTCACCCGCAGCTGGCGCGCCCAGCCCGAGGCCCGCTCCGAGGAGAGGCGCGCCCCCGCCGTGAGGGCCGCCACGAGCGCGCCGAACGAGCACATCGACACCATGAGGTAGACGCGCCACGGCACCGTGCCGTCGATCACCTTGCCGGCGCTGCGGTCACCGAGGAAGAGCATGTAGAAGATCACGGGGAACCCCACGGTGATCCCCAGGAACTTCCAGCTCTTGACGAGCCGGCCCACCTCGAAGCGGCAGTACGCGACCAGCTCGCTCACAACGCCTGCCTCGTCGCCGAGGCACGGGCGTGCCGGGTGAGGGTGAGAAAGGCGTCCTCGAGGTCGGGCCCCGTCACCTCGAGCTCGCGGAAGTCCACCCCGCGCTGGACGAGGGCCCGGACCGTGGCGTCGGCGTCCAGGGAGTCGACGGTGACGCACGCTCCCTGCGCCAGGACGTCGGTGACCCCCTCGAGGCTGTTCAGAAGCGCCTCGTCGGGCCGGGCGCACAGGAAGCGCAGCCGCCTGGCAGCGACCGCGGCCTTGAGCGTGGCTCCCGGGCCGTTGGCCACCACCCGGCCGTGGTTGACCACCACCACGCGGTCGGCGATCTGATCGGCCTCCTGGAGATGGTGCGTGGCCAGCACCACGGTGCGCCCCTCGTGGCCGAACTGCCGGATCATGTCCCAGAACGCCCGCCGGCCCTCGACGTCCATCGCCGCGGTGGGCTCGTCGAGGAAGACGAGCTCGGGGTCGCCGGCGATGGCGATGGCGAAGCGGACCCGCTGGACCTGCCCGCCCGACAGTTGGTGCGTCTGGCGGTCGAGCAGCGGGCCGATGCCGGCGCGCTCCACCGTGTCGGCGAACGGGGCGGCGTGCCGGTAGAGCCGCCGCACGAGGCGGACCAGCGCGCTCACGCGGATGCCGGGGGGCAGTCCGGTCCCGGCCCCCGTCTGGAGCATCGCTCCGACGCGCCCCTGCGACACCGCCCGGCGCGGCGTGGTGCTCAGCACCTCGACGGTGCCATCACCGGCGTGCTGCAGCCCGAGGAGCAGCGAGATCGACGTCGACTTCCCCGCACCGTTGGGACCGAGGAGCGCCACGGTCTCCCCACGAGGCACTTCGAGCGTCAGACGATCGAGCGCCACGTGCGCCCCGTAGGCGTGGCTGACGGCCTCGAAACGGAATGCGGGCCCCGGCGGGGACGCCGCCGGGGCTGTCACGCAGCCCGTGCGGCCGACCATGCTCCGATCGACGGCGTGCAACAGTCCCTCCAAGCGCCCTGCGCCTTGCCGATCGGATCAAGACGGCGCCGGCCGTGGCGATCCGGGCACCTCACTCTACAGCAGCACCTGGGGCGCTCCTCGTCGGGAGGCCCACGACTGCCACTGCTGCTCCGTCTCCGTTCCGTGCCGGCAAGGGCACATCCGATAGAGACATGATCGGCCTTCTGTGGCAGAAGTGACAGGTCCGAAAGTCCCGAATCCCGCCCCCGACCGACCGGGCCGCGGTCCCGTCTGGCCCGGGGCGGCCGGCGGCGGTATAACCCTGGCGCCGGGCCGATGCGACACTGGACGACCTATCCGCTGATCACCCACCCCTACACGCCCGACCTGGTGACGGGGGGCGGCCTGGCGCGCTTCGCCCGGGCGGCGGAGGAGGCCGGGTTCAGCGGCATCGCGTTCACCGACCACCCCGCGCCGCCGCACACGTGGCTGGCGGCGGGCGGCCACGACGCGCTCGATCCGTTCGCCGCGCTGGCGTACGTGGCGGGGGTGACCGAGCGCCTCCGGCTCATCCCCAACATCGTGGTGTTGCCTTATCGCAACCCGTTCCTGGTCGCCAAGGTGGCGGCCACCCTCGATGCGCTCAGCGGCGGGCGCTTTGTCCTGTCGGTCGCCACGGGATACCTGCGCGGCGAGTACAGGACCCTCGGGGTGGACTTCGAGCAGCGCAACGATCTCTTCGACGAGGCCCTCGAGGCGATCCGCGGCACCTGGAGCACGGACCGCTTCTCCTTCGACGGCGCCCACTTCCGCGCCGACGCCGTCACGGCCAATCCCAAGCCCGCCCACGTCCCCATCTGGATCGGGGGGAACAGCGCGCGCAGCCGCCAGCGGGTGGCGCGTTGCGCCGATGGGTGGAACCCGTTCCCCGCCACGAGACGCCTCGCCCGGACGGCGCGCACCATGCCGCTCGAGTCCCTGGACGACCTGACGCCGCTCGTCGAGCACCTCCATCACCTCGTGGAGCAGGCGGGCAGGGATCCCGGTGGGGTCGACGTCGCCTTCACGACGTGCCTGCCCGGCCCCGGACACCCCGGGTTCCGGGCGGAGGGGCACCTGGAGGCCCTCGACCGCATGTCGGCCATGGGCGTCACGTGGAATTCCATCTCCGTGCCCGGTGACTCGGTCGAGCACGCCGTCGAGGTGCTGCAGCAGTACGGTGACGAGGTGATCTCGCGTCACCGGTGACGGACACTCGAGCCCGGTGATGCGGCGCGCCCGGGTTCGCTGCCGGCGAGAGCGACAGGCGGGTGACGTCGTGGCCCTGACGCCGTCGTCGGTCCTGTTGTCGGACACGTCGCCATCGTGACCGGTGGTGCGCCGGCATCGCCCGGGGCATCGTCGCTTTCAGCGCGTCGGTAGCGGTCGGCGGCGGCCGCGGCGTGGTCGGCCGCTGCGCTCAGAACCGCTCCTCCGCGGGGCTGCTCATGGCGCTGCTCACCCCCGCGGTGAGGGCGGGCGTGAAGACGGCGATGTCGGGGTTCGTCTTGGTCGGTTGGCTCGTGCTCTCGGTGCCCAGCGTGATCGTCAGGGTGTGGCTGCCGTCCCAGTGGACGCGGGTGCACCCGGTGGTCGCGCCCGTGGTGCACTGGGCGTCGCCTCCTGTCGTATCGGCGCGTGCCCTTCTCCGGTTGAGGAGCGGGCCCGGGGCCGACGTCAGGAGCCAAAGCGCCCCATCAGGGGCGGGCGTCGTCCACAGGCTGGGTGGGGACCACCAGGAAGATGACGATGTCCCACAGGAGATGGCTCACGACGAGCGATTGCATGTCGACGCCGGCCGCGGCCAACGCCGACCAGTAGGCCCCGGCGACGCCGGCCGCCCCCACCAGGGTGGGGTTCTCCGACGCCACGTGCACGCCCGCGTAGGCGGCCGCCGCCAGGGCGGCGGCGGTCCACCGGCCCGAGCGCTGCGCCAGCGATCGCTGCAACCACCCGCGCCAGAACAGCTCCTCGGCGGGGGCGATCACCGTGGCCAGCCGGACGGCGATGCGCGCGGGGCTCTCCTGGCACCGCAGGTCGTAGATGGCGGCGATGTCCCTTGCACCGTCGGGCATGATGCGGCGGGCGGCACGATCGCCGGCCTGGAACACGATGTAGAGCGCCCCGGCGATCGCCGTGCCCTCGAGCACATGGCGCGCCCGCACCCGCGCCCGGCGGAGCTCGGGCCGTCGCGCCAGGGCGATGGCCCCCAGCAACGCCCCGGTCTGCGTCATGCGCGCCCAGAAGGCGGGGCGGGGGCCGCGGAAGGTGCGGGCGAAGCAGGCGGCGGCCGCCGCCGTGCCGAGGAGGAGCTCGCCGACCCCGGCGGGGCGGGACGGGCCGGGGGCGGCGCCCGTCACACCGCCGCCGCCACCAGGCCGGCGACCAGCAGGGAGCCGAACAGGGCGTGGAGCTGGGCGGTGGCCAGGTCGATGGTGGCCAGGGGCCGGCGCTCGCCGCGGGCGCCCAGGGCGGCGGCGAGCGCCACCCGCACCAGCAGGGGCAGCGACAGCGCCCCGGCCACGGCGTCGGTGGGCACGGCGCCGGCCAGCACCGAGCACACCAGGGCCAGGTAGGCGCCGAGGACGAGGCCGAGATAGAGGAGGTAGGCGCGGCGGCCGCCGATCTTGATCGACAGCGTCGAGACACCGACCCGGGCGTCCTCGGCGATGTCACGCCACTCGTTGCCGTGGAGGATGGCGGTGACCAGGAGCCCGATGGGCAGGCTGGCCACGAGCGCCGATGCCGTCACCGTCCCGGTGACGACGTAGTACGTGCCGGCCACCATCACCGGGCCCATCAGGGTGAAGACCACGGGCAGGCCCAGTGCCCGGTACTTGAGGCGCAACGGCGGCGCCGTGTACCCCACCCCTCCGACCAGGCCCAGCACGCCCAGCACGGCCACGGGCCATCCCCGCACGGCGATCATCCACCCGCCGAGCCCGACGGCGCCCACGAGCGCCAGCGCGGCGTAGCCGAAGGCCTGTCGCTCCGACAGGCGGCCCTTGAGCAGCGCCAGGCTGGCCCGCGGCGACGTGATGGAGTCGACGCCGCGGCGCACGTCGTAGATCTCGTTCACCACGTTCGTGCCCACCTGGAGGAGCACCGACGCCGCCACCACGGCGGCCGCCAGCGTCCAGCGGATGGGGTGGCCGGCACCGGCCAGGGCGAGCCCCGCCGCCACCGGCACCGAGCTGGCCGTGAGACTGAACGGCCGGGTCACCTCCCACAACGCGGCGAGCCGGCGCCACGCCCCCCCGGCCCCGGCCGACGCCGCCGCGCTCGGGCGGCCGGCGGCGGGCGCCGCCGTTGGGTCGGCGCGGGCCGCGCCGAAGGCGGCGGCGGCGGCGATGACCCCGGCCACCTGCTCGTCGTCCTGCACCACGGGCTGGAGCAGCGGCCACTGCAGCCCGGCGTCGGCGAACGCGCTGGCCCGCTCGGCGATCTCGTCGGCGGTGCCGCACAGGATGAAGGCCTCCACCAGCTCGTCGGGGAGCAGCTCGGCGGCACGGTGGTACTCCTCGGCCCGCCAGGCGGCCGCCACCTCGTCGCGCACGCCGCGGGGCATCCCCGCCCGGTCGAGCGACACGTCGGAGAGCACGCTCATCATGTAGATGACGAAGGGCTCACGCTTGGCGCGGTTGAGCGCCTCCCGGCGGCTGGGCCCCACCAGGCTGAGCAGGTACCCCGCGGCGCGCACCGACCCCGGCGGCCGCCCGGCCACGGCCTCGGCCTTGCGCAGCCGGTCGAGGATGTGGACGAGGCTCGGCAACGACTCGGCCGGCCGGGCCAGGTACCCGTCGGCCACCCGCCCGGCCAGCTCCACCATGGCGGAGCGGTAGCCCGCCACGTACATCGGGACGTGGTGCACGGGAGGGAACATGGGGACGAGGTCGGGCACCTCCGCCACGGCGCTGGGCTGGCGCTCGCCCCGCCACAGCCGGCGCATGAGGGCCATGGCCTCCTCGAGGCGCTCGACCGCCGACGCCGGGCTGTAGGCCACGCCCATCTGGGCCAGCCGCAGGGGCAACCCGGTGCCGAGCGCGCAGACGATCCGGCCCGGCGCCATGTCGTCGAGAGCGCTCACGGTCATGGCCGTGAGCACCGGATGACGCGTCAAGGGCGTCACGGCTCCGAGCGCCACGGTCACGCGCGGCACGTGACTGGCCACGGCGGCCGCGTAGGTGACGGCGTCTCGCTCGAAGTAGCTCTCGTGGAACCAGACCGAGTCCAGGCCCGCGTGCTCGGCCTGACGGGCCCACGACACGACGTCGTCCACCGACCCTCGCGCCGCGAGGCCCAGGCCCACGGGCCGTGCCAGCTCAGCCATGATCGGTCATCCCCGGTGTCCGCTCCCCGTGGTCCACGTCGCCGGGGGAGCATAGGGGTCGTGCCAGGATGCGGCGATGTCGGCTGACCCGCTCCAGGCCGGACCGGACCGGCCCCGTGCGGTGCGGGAGATGTTCGACCGGGTCGCCCCCCGCTACGAGCGGATGAACCGCCTCCTGACCCTCGGACTGGACCGCCGCTGGCGCGCGGCAGCGGTACGGTCGCTCGGGCTGGCGCCCGGCGCGCTCGTGGTCGACGTCGGGTGCGGGCCCGGCGAGCTGTGCCGTGCGCTCGGGCGCCACGGGCACCGTGCCATCGGCTTCGACCTCTCCGAGGGGATGCTGCGGGCGGCCTCGGAGAGCCCCGTGCGGGTGCTCGCCGACGGGCTGCGCCTCCCCCTGGCCGACGGCGTGGCCCACGGGGCCACGTGCGGCTTCGCGCTGCGCAACGTGGCCGACCCCGCCGCCTTGCTGGCCGAGCTGGGGCGGGTGCTGCGCAGCGGCGGGCGCCTGGCGGTCCTCGAGGTGGCCGAGCCCACCTGGCAGCCGGCCCACGCGCTGCACCGGCTGTACTTCCACGGGCTGGTCCCCGTGGTGGGGGCGGTGCTGTCGGACCGCCAGGCGTACCGGTACCTCCCCGCCTCGAGCGCCCTGCTGCCCACCGACGCCGCCCTCGCCCGGATGGCGGAGGCCGCGGGCTTCGGGGCCTATCGCCGCCGGCCCCTGAGCTTCGGCGCCGTGCAGCTGGTCACGGCCACGCGAAGGTGACCTTGTCCCCTTGCGCGAGGTGCGTGAACGGCGTGGGATGGAACTGGAGAGGTAGACGAGGAGTGGAAGGAGGCTGGCATGGCACGTGATCTCGTTCGCACAGGACGCGCCGTTGTGGAGTGGCCGCCCCTGTGGCCCACGGTACGCCGCTGGATGGACCTCTTCGAGGAGGATGGGATCATCCGGGTCGAGGAGGTCATGGAGGGCGACACGCTGGTCATCCGGGCCGAGCTCCCGGGTGTGGACCCCGACAAGGACGTCGACATCTCCGTCGAGAACGGCGTGCTGACGCTGCACGCAGAACGCCGCGACGAGACGGTGGACAAGGACCGGCGTCGCTCGGAGTTCCGGTACGGGAGCTTCTCGCGGAGCTTGACCCTCCCGGTAGGGGCGACCGAGGACGACGTCAAGGCCACCTTCGCCGACGGGATCCTGGAGGTCAGGGTCCCGGTGAGCAGGGCCAAGGCGCAGTCCACGAAGATCCCGGTCACGAAGGTCTGACCGGGTCCTCCAGCGCCGGTGAACAGGGTGGAGGAGTCCCGACAGCTCCTCCGCCTGTTCGCGCGCCCGGGAGAGCCCGCATGACCGAGGGGGCTGTCGCCGGCGGCGGGGACGGGGGCGCCGAGGTCCGGGAGACGCATGTGTCGATCCTGGTCTTCCTGGGAGACCGGGTCCTGAAGCTGCGCAAGCCCGTGCGGTTCGACTTCGTCGACTTCACCACGCAGGAGTCCCGGCGGGAGGACTGCGAGCGCGAGGTCGCCTTGAACGCCCGCCTGGCGCCCGACGTCTATCTGGGCACCGCCGACGTCGTGCTCGGCGGGAGGGCCATCGACCATGCGGTGGTGATGCGTCGCCTGCCGGCGGACCGGGCGCTCGATCGGCTGCTGCAGGCGCCGTCCCCCCTCCTGGACGCGCGGCTGCGGGCCGTCGCAGCCACGGTGGCGGACTTCCACCGGCACGCGGCGCGCTCGGCGGCCATCGCCTCCGCGGGCGCTGCGCCCGCACTGGCGGCGCGCTTGGCCGCCGACGCCCACGCCATCGAGCGCTTCGCCGGCCCCGTGCTCGGCCGTGGCGAGTTCGACGCCGTCGTCGCCCTGGGGCGGCGCTTCCTGGCCGGCCGGGAGGCCCTGTTCGACGCCCGCATCCGCGCCGGGCACGTCTGTGACGGCCACGGTGATCTGCAGGCGGCGGACATCTACTGCCTCGACGACGGGCCGCGGATCCTGGACTGTCTCGAATTCGACGACCGCCTCCGCTACGGCGACGTCGTCGCCGACGTCGCCTTCCTGGCCATGGACCTCGAGCGCCTGGGATGCCCCGGTGCCTCGGCGCGCTTCGTCGAGGCCTACGAGGAGGCGTCGGGCGAGGCGATCCCCCCGGCGCTGCTGCACTTCTACGTCGCCAGCCGCGCGCTGGTGCGGGTGAAGGTGGCCTGCCTGCGCCACGAGCAGGGGGCGGCGGCGACGGGCGGCGAGGCCAGGGACCTGCTGGCCCTGGCCCGCCGCCATCTCGAGGCCGCCCGGGTCCGCCTCGTGCTCGTGGGCGGCCTGCCCGGGTCGGGGAAGACGACGCTGGCCCGCCGGCTGGGTGACGCCCTCGGGGCCACGGTGCTGCGCTCCGACTGCGTCCGCCGGGCGCGCCACGAGCCCCGCAAGGCCACGCAGGAGCCGCCGGCGTTCGGCCGGGGCCGCTACCGGGGGGCGGCGACCGAGGCCGTCTACGACGAGCTCCTCGACCGGGCGGCCGAGCTCCTGGGCACGGGCCGCAGCGTCGTGGTCGACGCCTCCTGGACGAGCGAGGCCCGCCGCCGCCGTGCTCGGTCGCTGGCCGAGCGCGCCGTGGCCGATCTGGCCGAGCTGCGCTGCAGCGCGCCCCGCCCCACCCGGGAGGCGAGGATCGCCGGGCGGGCCCGGGCCGCCACCGACGCGTCCGAGGCCACGGCGGCCATCGGCCGGGCCATGGCCGCCGCCGAGGACCCCTGGCCAGAGGCGGTGCCCATCGCCACGGAGACGGCCCCCGACGACGTCCTCGCCCGGGCGCTCGCGTCCCTGGGGGTGGCGCCCGGCGGCCCCCCCTGAGCCCGCCTCGCGCCCGTCGTCAGGCGTCAGGCGTCAGGCGTCAGGCGTCAGGCCGAGACTCTGTCCCCCACCACGATGCCGTCGCGCATCTCGACCATCCGATGGGCGTGGGCCGCCACCTCGGGGGCGTGGGTGACCATGACGATGGTGGTGCCCTTGGCCCCGAGCTCCTCGAGCAGCTCGAGGAAGCGCTCGGTCGACGCCGAGTCGAGGCTCCCGGTCGGCTCGTCCGCCAACAGGACCTTGGGGTCGTTGGCCAGGGCCCGGGCGATCGCCACCCGCTGGCGCTCCCCTCCCGACAGCTCGGTGGGCCGGCGGTGCTCGCGGCCCGCCAGGCCCACCTCGGCCAGGAGGTCCCGGGCCCGGGCGTGGCGCTGGGCCCGGGTGGTGGCCGTCCCGAACATGGGGAGCTCGACGTTGGCGAGCGCGCTCAGCTGCGGGAGCAGGTTGTGGAACTGGAACACGAGCCCCACCTCGCAGCGCCGGAAGCGGCTCGGGTCGCGGAGGTGGGCGAGGTCCTGGCCCGCGACGAACGCCGACCCGCTGGTGGGCTCGTCGATGGCGGCCAGCAGATGGAGCAACGTGGACTTGCCGCACCCCGAGGGGCCCGTGATGGCGATCATCTCGTTGTACTCGACGGTCAGGTCCACGCCGGCCAGGGCCGACACGTTCCCCGGGTAGATGCGAGTCAGCCCCCGCACCTCCACCGCCAGGGGCCGCGCCGCCTCACTCATAGCTGAGCGCCTTGATCGGAGAGAGGACGGCCGCCCGGGCCGTGGGGTAGAGGGCGCCCAGCAGGGTCATGCCCAGCGCGGTGTACAGCGCCCGCCAGAACGCCGCCTCGGTGAAGTTCGGGTGGAGCAGCCCCCGCAGGGCGGGCAGCGCGGAGAGCCCGGCGGCGACCGCGAAGGACAGCGCCACACCCACGATCGCGCCGAGCAGCGAGAGCAGCAGGCTCTCCGACAGGAGCATGCCGATGGTGCGGCGCCGTGTCCACCCCACGGCCCGCAGCAGGCCGAACTCACGCGTCCGCTCGAACAACGACAGCAGCATGGTGTTGCCGACGATGACGGCCCCGATGAGGATGGCGAGCACGGTGCTGCCGTTCACGGCCGCCTGCAGGTACAGGAGGTCCCTGTCCGCCCGCCCGAACTGTGACGCGGTGCGGATGGTCGTCAGCTCGGGCTGTCCGTAGTCGATCCGATGGGCCACGACGGAGGGGGACGCACCGGGGGCGACCTTCACGAAGGCGAGGGTGATGATCCCCGCCACTCGGTTGTAGCCCTGGATGGTGGGAAGCGGGAACATCGCCCCGGCGTCACCGAAGGTGTTGCCCGTGGAGTAGAGGCCCACCACCGTGTTCCACGAGCCATCGGCGTGGAACCGGTCCCCGACGCGCAGGCCGAGGTTGTCCGCCGCCCGCCAGCCCAGCATCACCTCGTGCGCCGCCGTCGGGGCGTAGGCCCTGCCCGCCACGATCCGCACGCCGAACGCCGGCAGGTCGCCGGGGTTGATGCCGATCTCGATGAACGCCGGGTTGTCGGCGTTGATGTGCTCGATCTCGACCAGCACCCCCACGACCCGCGCCACCCCCGGGGTGCTGCGGAGACGGGTCAGCTCGTGCGCGTCGATCGTGCTCTGCAGGAGGTCGGGCGCGCCCTTCTGCGCCACGGTGAAGTCCGCCTTCGCCAGCGAGATGACAGAGGCGGCGGACTGCTCGAGCCCGCTGCTCGTGACGGCCAGCGTGACCACGGTCATGACCGCCACGGCGACGGCCGCGGTGGAGCCCAGTGACCGGGCCTTGCGGGACCACACGTTGTGGAGGATCAGCAGCAAGAAGCTCACGACACCACCTCGCCGACCGGTGACGGGCAGGCTGCTCGGCCCAGCGCGTCCGCGATGTCGCCGGCCCCGGTCATCGGCTCAGGCGACCTTGCCGACCCCATGGTGGTGCCGGACACCGCCGGTCGTGCCGTGGTGCGGCATGCCGCGCACGGCCTCGACGTGGAAGTCGTGGGCGGCGCACCGGTCGCTGCCGTTGTACACCGACAGCCGGGTGGTGCACCCTTCCTGCGCGCACACCCGGTCGGCTGCGTACGACCGGATCGGCACGATGTGGGCCCCGAGCAGCTCCCCGCCGATCACGTCGTTCTCGAGGGCGACTGTCATGGCGCTCTCCTCCCTGTCTGAGACAAGGGTACGGAGCACGCCCTGGGGGTCCTAGTGCCGAAAGTCCTAACCCCCTCAGGCGGAGGCGGGCGCCGTAGCGGGGCGCGACACGATCAGGAGCGGGACCGTCACGCGGTCCTCGAGCCCGTGGCTCGTGCTCCCCAGGGGCACACCGTGGTGGGCGCCCTTGCCCCGGGTGCCCACGACCAGGAGGTCCGCCTGCACGGGGTCCGACTCGGCACGCGACAGGACCGAGCAGGGCTCGCCGTGGTCCACCCGGAAGCTGAGCGAGGTGTTCGCCAGCCCCTCCTCGGCGGCGATGCGCCGGGCGGCGTCCTCCAGGCCGGGCACCAGGCCCTGGTTCGAGGCGTACTCCAGGATGCCCACGGCGTGGACCACCACGACCTCGCCGTCGAGGGCACGGGCGAGCCGGGCCGCCCACCGCAGGGCCGCCTCGGCGTCGGGCGAGCCGTCGAACCCGACGGCGATGCGCTTGACGGGGGAAGGGGGGTGCTCCCCGGGCCCGCCCCCGGCCGGCCCCGCCCCCCCGGCCGGCCCCGCCAGCAGGGCGCCCGTCGCCGCCGCCAGGGGCAGCACACCGAGGACGTCCCCCTGGGGGCTGAGGACCAGCAGGTGACGGATGCCGCGCCCCACCATGGTCCGCACGGCGTCGACCACCGTCGTCGACGACGTGGCCCACACGGGGGCACGCGTGGCGATCCTGGTCACGGGCGCCTCCCCGTCGACGCCCGAGGCCAGCGCGGCGGCCAGGTCGTGCTCGGTCACGAGGGCGCACCCGGTCCCCACCACCACACAGGACACGTCGTTGCCGCCCATCATGGCGGCCACCGCCCGCAGCGTCGTGTGCTCGGGCACCCGCGTCGGCGGGTCCAGACGGAGCTCGGCGAGCGTCAGTCCCGACATCGTGCGCTACCGCGGTTCCTCGGAGCCGATCTTGGCGGCGAGGTCGACGAGGCGGTTGGAGTACCCGGTCTCGTTGTCGTACCAACCCATGACCTTCACGAGACGGCCGCGCACCATGGTCAGCCCGGGGTCGAAGACACAGGACGCCGTCGATCCCAGGATGTCGCTGGAGACGAGCGGCTCGTCGAGGTACTCGAGCACGCCGGCCAGCGGCCCCCGGGCGGCCGCCTGCTCGTAGGCGGCGTTGACGTCGGGCACGGCCACCGGGGCCCGCACCAGGGCGACGAGATCGGTGAGCGACCCGTCGGGCACGGGGACGCGCAGCGCCAGCCCGTCGAGGTGGCCCTCCACCGAGGGGAGCACGAGGCCGGTGGCCCGGGCGGCGCCCGTCGTCGTGGGCACGATGTTGACGCCCGCCGCCCGGCTGCGCCGGGGGTCCTTGTGCAGGGAATCGACGAGGCGCTGGTCTCCTGTGTAGGCATGGACCGTCGACATGAGGCCCTCCTCGATGCCGGCCACGTCGTCGAGGACCTTGGCCATGACGGCCAGGCAGTTCGTCGTGCACGACGCGTTGGAGACGACGTAGTGGTGCCGGGGATCGTAGGAGTCGTCGTTGACCCCGAGGACGAGCGTGGCGTCGGCGTCCTTCACCGGCGCCGACACGATGACCCTGCGGGCGCCGGCGGCCAGGTGCCCGGCAGCCTGGTCGCGGCTCGCGTGGTGCCCCGTGGACTCGATGACGACGTCGACCTCCAGCTCCTTCCAGGGGAGCTCGGTGACCTCGGGGACCGACAGGAACCGCATCCGGTGGTGCCCGACGCTGACCACGTCGTCGTCCACCGTCACCCGGGCGCCCAGCGCGCCGTGAACCGAGTCGCGCGCCAGCAGCCGGGCCAGCGCGTCGACCGTCCCGAGGTCGTTGACGGCCACGACCTCGACGCCCCGGGACGACCCCAGCGCCGCACGCACGGTCGCCCGGCCCGTCCGGCCGAACCCGTTGATGGCCACCCGAACCGTCATCGACCCTCCTGCCTCCCGCGCTTCGACGTCCACCGCCGCCGCCGCTCCGATGCCCACCGGGGCGTCGGCTCACAACCCAGCGTCCTCGATGCCACCGGGGCGGGCCAGAGGAGAAAGTCACTGGGGCAAAGGGACCTTCGGCCCTTGTTCGAGGCGGAGCCGGGCCGTTTCACTCTCCATGTGGGACTCGAGGCCCGCGGCGGCGCTCCGGAGGTGCAGGGCGTGGCCTGCGGTCGCCACGGGCCGTTCGCCTACTGCCTCGATTGCGGATCCACCGACTGTGGCGGGCGCTGCCGCGAGGCGCTGGCGCGGGCGGGCGCCACGGCGGCTGACCGGGGGACCTTCGACTCTGGGAGCCGCCCGGGCAAGCGTCATACCGTGGCACGTGAAGGGGAGGTGTGAGCCGCCTCCCCCCGAGGAGGTGCCACATGGGCAGGAGCGAGCAGGTCATCGCCGAGCTCCGCGAGCCGACCCGGTTGCTGCGCCGTGCCGCGCCCGAGGCCTGGGCCGGCTTCGCCACGCTGCACGACGAGGCCATGAAGGACGGGGTCCTCGACGCCAGGGTCAAGGAGCTCATGGCTCTCGTGGTGGCCGTCGTCAAGCGCTGCGACGGCTGCATCGCCTACCACGCCAAGGCCGCCGCCCGTCGGGGGGCCACCAGCGCGGAGGTGGCCGAGGCGCTGTCGGTGGCCCTGCTCATGGACGGCGGGCCGGCGACGACCTACGGCCCACGGGCCTTCGCGGCATTTCAGGAGTTCCGCGACGCCCAGCCGGCTCCCGGGCCGCGGGCGCGCCCGGAGGAGTCGAGCCAGCCCGTGTCCCACGGCCACGAGGTGGCGGTGGCCACGCCGTGACGTGGCGAGGTGGTGCGCCTGCGGCCTGAGGGCCCGGCCGCCACCCGCCGGAGCGGGCCGCCGGCGCCCCGGGGGCTAGGGCCCCGCCTCCCCCCGCACCACCACCACCGGGCAGGGTGCGTGGGTGACGCAGTACTCGCCCACCGAGCCGAGGAGGAGCCCCGTGAAGCCCCCGTGGCCGCGCGTCCCCACCACGAGCAGGGCCGCGCCGGCGGCCTCGTCCACCAGGCACTGCGCCGGGTGACCCCGCAGCACCACGCGCTCGACCTCCACCGGGGAGCCGGCGGGGACCTCGTCGGCGACGAGGTCGTCGAGGACGCGGCGCACGTCCGGCTCGGGGTCGAAGTCGCTCAGGTTGGGGGGTGTCCACCCGTAGCTGACGGGGTAGTCCCAGCACGTCACCACCCGCAGCGCGCCACCCGTGAGGGCCGCCTGCTGCAGGCCCCAGCGCAGCGCCTGGCGCGACGAGTCGGACCCGTCCACGCCGACCACGACCGTGGGCCGTGATGTGCCCGCCCCGGTCACGACGGCCCGGGGGGCGCGTCGGCGTCACCGGCGGAGACCAGACGCCGGCCGGTGATGGTGGCGTCGAAGATGGCCAGGCGGTGCGCCTTCTCGCCCGTCACCCAGGGCACGACCTCGACGGCCCGCAGCCGGGTGGAGGTCTCGTCGACGGCGTCGGTCACGTCCCTCGCCACGCCGCTCACCACCACGTCCCACCCGCTCAGCGACACCGGGTCGAACTGGTCGACCTCGAAGGCCACCCAGCCGAGGGGCGCGTGCTCGAGTTTGGCACCGGGGTCGGTCCGGATCACGACGAGCCGCTCGTCCACGGCGTAATTCACGGGGAAGATGGTGGGCCTTCCCCCCACGACGACCGCCAGGCGTCCCATGTCCTGGGTCTTGAGCAGCCGGAGGCACTCCTCCTCGGAGAGCTCGACGATGGCGAGCTCCGAGGGGCCCCGCCTGTCGGCCACCCGGGGGACGTCCATGTCCATGGCGCCATTATCGGCGGGGGCGCATGCGCCCGCCAACGCGCGTGGTCACGGTGCGCCCGTGCCCGACGCCGTCCACTCCAGGCGCCGCCCCGACACCAGCGTGGCCGGCACGCGGACCAGTCGGGCGTCGGGCCGGCGGAGCCACGACTGCGTCAGGAGGGGCTCCGCCCAGCCCAGGGCGGCGGAGTCGGGGAGCACCTCGGCGACGCCGGTGACGAGCACGCTCCACCCCGTGTGGTAGATCCGGTCGATCTCGTCGGCCTCGATGGTGAGCACCTCCCCCCGCCGGGCCGCCTCGAACTTGCCGCCGAAGCCGGTCGAGAAGACGACGGAGTCGTCCACCACGGCCAGGTTCACCGGGAGCGCCACCGGGAGGCAGTCGGCGCTGAACACGACCCTGCCCACACCGACGCCCTCGAGCAGGGCCAGGCACTCGGCGCGCCCCAACTCCACCAGGCTCAGCGCGGCCTCGTGCGGGACCTGCCCCGCCCCGGAGGTCGTGACCTTGTCGATCATCACCGGGACGCGCACCGACCCCGGACCCCCGGCCGCCTGCTCAGCCCGCCGCCGGCCGCGACGGTGGCCTGTCCCCGGCCCACGCGCGCGAGCACGGAGAGCGCCCGCAGACGCTCTCCGTGCTCGGAGACCT
>DATJBC010000235.1:0-6119 GCA_035515515.1 Acidimicrobiales bacterium | reverse complement strand
CATGACGGCCACCTCGTCGGGGGTGGGGGGCTGCACCTTGGCCACCAGCTGGGCGCCCGACACGACCTCGGCGCCGGCGTGCACGCTGGCGCCCTTCTCGGTGTACGCCGAGTCCGGGAAGTGCGCGGCGGCGCCCGCTCCCTGCTCGACGACCACCTCCACGCCGCCCGAGGCGATCTTCCCGGCGACGTCGGGGACGAGGGCCACCCGCCGTTCACCGGGGCGCGTTTCGGCAGGGACGGCGAGTTTCACGGGGGGCTATCAGAGCACGGTCCGTGCCGGTGCTCCACTTGGGCACCGGCGGGTGTCAGCGGCCCGGGCGCTCCCGGGTGTCGCCCACCGCCCCCAGGAAGGCCGGCCACTCACCGCCGCCGTGCACCTCGAGGGCCGCGCCCGACACGTAGGAGGCCAGCCGGCGCGACGCCAGGTACAGGCACGCCCCCGCCACGTCGGCGGGCGTGCCCATGCGGCCGAGGGGGACGGTGGCGGCCACGGCGGCCACGCCCTCGGGGCCCCCGTAGTGGTCGTGGGCCGCGTCGGTGGCGACCATCCCCGCCACCACGCAGTTGACACGGACCTTGGGCGCCCACTCGACGGCCAGCGAGCGGGTCAGGCTGACGAGCCCGGCCTTGGCCGCTCCGTAGGCGGCGGTGCCCGGCGAGGGCCGCAGGCCCGACACGCTGCCGATGTTGATGATGGCCCCGCCCTCGTCGCTGCCCTGCATGACGGCGTTGGCCGCCTGCGCGCAGTACATGGGGGCCAGGAGGTTGAGCGCCACCACCTGCGCCACGAAGCGCGGTGAGGCGTCGGCGGCGGCCACGGCGGGTGACCCGCCCGCGTTGTTGACGAGGACGTCGAGGCGGCCGAAGCGCTCGACCGTGTCGCGCACCACGGCGGCGGCCTGCTCCGCGTCGCGCACGTCGGCGGCGAGGAAGGCGGCGCGCCGGTCGCCGGCCGCCGGCAGCGCATCGGGGGCCGGCTCGGTGCGCCCGCAGATGGCGACGTCGGCGCCGGCGGCCAGGAAGGCCTCGGTGATGCCCCGGCCCACGCCGCGCGCGCCCCCGGTGACCACGACCACGGTGCCGGAGAAGTCGATGCCTGAGGCCACGCTGCGCGCTCCTGGTTGGGTGGCCAGCAACCTAGTAAAGCGGGCAGCCCGGCACGTGGGCGCCGGTAGCGTGCGGGCCCATGATCCTGGAGCTGGCGGTGCTCAACGTCCGAGCCGGACAGGCGCGCGCCTTCGAAGCCGCCTTCGACGAGGCCAAGGCGCTCATCTCGGCCGCACGGGGCTTTCGCCATCTCGAGCTCCGCCGTTGCGTCGAGGACGCCGACCGCTATGTCCTGCTCGTGGGCTGGGAGCGCCTGGAGGACCACACCGAGGGCTTCCGGGGCTCCGACGCCTATCAGCGGTGGCGGGCCCTGCTCCACCATTTCTACGACCCGTTTCCGGTGGTCGAGCACTACGAGCCCGTGGTCGAGGTGGCTGCCCCCCGCTGACGGGCGGGCGGGGGCCTCGAGCACGCCCCGGCCGCGTGGCGGCGTCGGCCTGCGGCGCCGCCTCCGAGGCCGCCCCCTCCTTGACGTTCTGCGCGCGGCGGAACGAGACTCGATGCAGAGGGCAGGGCGTCTGGGGACGCTCCTTCGGGGGGCGGAGGTGCGAGTGCGAGCGAAGACGCGCGACGCGTCGGCCGTCTCGTTGGAGCACGTCCCCGGGCTCGACGGCATCCGTGGCGTGGCCGTCCTGGCCATCATCACCACCCACACCGTGGGCATCATCCCCGGCGGCTTCCTGAGCGTCGACGTCTTCTTCGCGCTGTCGGGCTACCTCATCACGTCGCTGTTGGTGGCGGAATGGCGGGGGACGTCCACGGTCTCGTTGGGGCGCTTCTGGTCGCGCCGGGCGCGGCGGCTCATGCCGGCGCTGTTCCTCATGCTCACCGCCGTGGGTGTGGGCGCCGCCCTGTGGCCCCAGATCTTCGACGGCCCCACCCTGCGGGGCGACACCCTGGCCACGGTGTTCTACGCCGCCAACTGGCACCTGATCGCCGAGCACACCAATTACTTCGCGGCCACCGGCGCCCAGCAGCCGCTCATGCACACGTGGTCGCTCGCCATCGAGGAGCAGTTCTACGTGGTGTGGCCCCTCGTGGTGCTGGGGGTGCTCAGCGCCCGGCGCCCGCGGCTGGGGCGGCGCGGCGCGGCACGCGCCCCGGTGGACCGGGTGCGGCGGCTGCGGGTGCTGTTCGTCGTGGCGGTGGCGGGCGCGCTGGCCTCGGCGACCTGGATGGCCGTCCTCACCCGATCGGCGGCCGACACCACCCGCAGCTACTACGGAAGCGACACCCGGGCCCAGGCCATCCTGGTGGGCGCGGCGCTCGCCCTCGGAGCGGCCCTGTGGGGCCCCGTCCGGTCGCGCCCGGGCGAGGTGGCGTTGCGGGTGGCTGGCGTGGCCGGCGCCCTCGGCACCGCGCTGCTGTGGACCCTCGTGCCCCCGGACTCCACGTGGGCCTTCAAGGGCGGCTTCCTCGTCGCCGCCGCCTGCACGGCCGCCGTGATCGCCTCGGTCACCACGACGCGCACCGCGGTCGGGTCGGTGCTGGCGTGGGGGCCGTTGCGCTACGTCGGGCGCATCTCCTACGGCATGTACCTGTGGTACTGGCCCATGGTGCTCGTGCTGTCGAGCGCCCGGACGGGGTTGTCGGGGTTCCCGCTCCTCGTCGTGCGGCTGGCCGCCATCGTCGGCGTCGCCACCCTGTCGGCCTCCCTGGTGGAGCTGCCCATCCGGCGGGGTCAGCTGCCGCGGTGGTGGATCCCGCTGGCCATGCCGACCGCCGCCGGCCTGGCCGTGCTCACCACCTTCCTGGCCACGGTGGAGGTGGGCGCCGTGGCGGCCGCCGCCCGCCTGCCCGCCGGCGCCCTGGGGGGCACGGGGTCGGCCACCGCCACCACCTACCCCCAGCCGGTCAAGGTGCTCATCGTGGGGGACTCGGTGGCGGGCACGCTCGGCGTGGGCCTGGGGCGCGAGATGTCCCGGTACGGGGTGGTGGCGGTCAACGAAGGGTCACCGGGCTGCTCGGTGTCCATGGACCAGCTGGTGCAGGTGCTGTGGTTCACCGACCCGCCCGGGGCGCCCTGCAAGGACGGCGACCCGCAGGCCCTGCTCGACCAGTGGCGCACGTGGGTGGACGAGTTCAACCCCGACGTCGTCATCTACATGGCCCGCAGCGAGGTGCTCGACCAACAGGTCGACGCCCAGTGGACGCATCTGGGCGACCCGGCCTTCGACACCTACGTGGCGGGGCGCTTCCGCCAGGCCGTCGACGTGCTCGGCTCGCGCGGCGCGCACGTCGTGCTGCTCACGAGCCCCTACTACGACACCGGCCTCCAGCCGAGCGGCGCCCCCTGGCCCGAGGACGACCCCGCCAGGGTGACCATCGACAACCAGATCATCGAGGCCACGGCCGGCGCGTCCGCGCCCTCGCCCTCGGGGTCGGGTGCGCGGTCGGCCGTGGGGCAGCGGGGGACCGCCCAGGGCGCGTCGCCCGCCGACCGGTCGTCGCTCGGCAACGGCAAGGTGACCGTGCTCGACGCCGGCGCGTGGCTGTCTCCCGGCGGGCGCTTCTCCACGACGGTCGACGGCGTCGACGCCCGCTGCAGCGACGGCGTGCACCTCACGGTGGCGGGGGGGGAGTGGCTGGCCAGGAAGATCCTCCCCGTGGTGTCGCTGCTGGGCCGGGCGCATCAGGCCGCCTCGCCCCGTGGGTCGTGGTCCGGCGACCTGGCCCTCACGCCGCCGTCGTGGTACTCGGAGCTGCCCTGCGCTTCGTGACCGGCGCCGTCTCGCACCGGCCGCCTGCCAGCACGTACCCTGCTCCCGGCGATTCGGGCCGTGCGCCTCGGTGCGCGGCGCAACCGGGCGGAGCTCCATGGGCATCGACAGACAGAAGCGTGCGCCGGGGACGGCCGAGGTCGTCATCGACGTGCCTCCGGTCAACGCCCTCGACGTGGCGTCGTGGTTCGCCCTGGCCGACGCCGTGCTGGCGGCGGGCGCCGACCCCTCGGTGCGGGTCGTCGTGCTGCGGGCCGAGGGGCGGGGCTTCTGTGCGGGGGTGGACATCAAGGAGATCCAGGCCCAGGGGGACGAGGCCCTGGTCGGGGTGAACCGGGGCTGCGCGGCCGCCTTCGCGGCGGTCTACGACTGCGAGGTCCCGGTGATCGCGGCCGTCCACGGCTTCTGCCTGGGGGGCGGGATCGGCCTGGCCGGCAACGCCGACGTCGTGGTCGCCTCGGAGGACGCCACCTTCGGGCTCCCCGAGGTCGACCGCGGGGCGCTGGGGGCGGCCACGCACCTGGCGCGGCTCGTGCCGCAGCACCGCATGCGGTCCATGGTCTACAGCGCGCAGCCCGCCACCGCGGCCGAGCTCCACCACTACGGCTCGGTGCTGCGCGTGGTCCCCGGCGACCAGCTCGTCGAGGCGGCCTACGAGGTGGCGGCGGGCATCGCCTCGAAGAGCCCGTCGATCATCCGGCGCGCCAAGGAGTCCCTCAACGGCATCGACCCCGTCGACGTGAAGCGCAGCTACCGCTACGAGCAGGGATTCACCTACGAGCTCCACGTCCGGGGCGTGGCCGACGAGCAGCGTCAAGCCTTCGTCGACAAGCGCGACGCCGACACCTCCACGTGAGCGGCGGGCGCACCCCCCCGACAGGGCGCCAGCCCACCGGCGCCGCGCCCGAGGGGCGCACCTCGCCGTGACCGACAAGCGCACGACCGTCGACGAGATGGTGGGCGAGCTGCGCGACGGCATGACCGTCGGCATCGGCGGCTGGGGGTCACGGCGCAAGCCGATGGCCGCCGTGCGGGCCATCGTGCGCGCCGGGGTGCGCGACCTGACCGTCGTCTCCTACGGCGGGCCCGACGTGGGCCTGCTGTGCGCGGCGGGCCGGGCGCGCAAGGTCGTCTACGGGTTCGTGACCCTCGACTCCATCGCCCTCGACCCCCACTTCCGCCGGGCCCGCCAGGAGGGCCGCGTGGAGGCCATGGAGGTGGACGAGGGCATGTTCTACCTGGGGCTGGCGGCGGCGGCCCAGCGGGTGCCGTTCCTGCCGACCCGGGCGGGCCTGGGCTCGGACGTGCTGCGGGTCAACCCCGGCCTGCGCACGGTGCGCTCCCCCTACGACGACGGCGAGGAGCTGGTGGCCATGCCGGCGCTGCACCTCGACGCCGCCTTCGTGCACGCCAACCGGGCGGACGCCCACGGCAACGGGCAGGTGCTCGGGCCCGACCCGTTCTTCGACGACCTGTTCCTCATGGCCGCCGACCGCCGCTTCCTCACCGCCGAGAAGGTGGTGGAGCCGGGCGGGCTCCTCGACGAGGGCCCCATCCAGACCATCGTCATCAGCCGGCTGTCGACCGACGCCGTGGCCGAGGTCCCCTGGGGCGCGCACTTCACGTCGTGCCCACCCGACTACGACCGTGACGAGCCGTTCCAGCGGGCCTATGCGCAGGCGGCCGCCGACGCCGAGGCGTGGCGGGCCTTCGAGGAGCGCTTCGTGCACGTCGACGACGCCGGCTACCGGGCCGCGGTGGTCGAGGCCGACGAGACGGGGGACGGGTCGTGAGCGGGGGCAGGCCGTGAGCGACGGCGTCACCCGGGCCGAGGTGTGCGCCGTGGCCTGCGCCGAGGCGTGGCGGGGCGACGGCGAGGTGATGGCGAGCCCCTTCGGCACCGTCCCCGCCATCGGCGCCCGGCTGGCCCGGCTCACCTTCGCCCCCGACCTCGTGCTCACCGACGGCGTGGCCGCCCTCATGGCCAACACGCCGTCGGTGTCCGCCGCCCCCGGGGAGCTCGTGCTCGAGGCGTGGATGCCCTACCGGCGCGTCTTCGACGTCGTGTGGTCGGGGCGGCGCCACATCATGATGATGGCGTCGCAGGTCGATCGCTTCGGCAACCAGAACCTGAGCGCCATCGGCGACTGGGCCCGCCCCAAGTCGCAGTTGATCGGGGTGCGGGGCGCGCCGGGCAACAGCGTCAACCACGCCACCAGCTACTGGGTGCCGGCACACTCGCCGCGGACCTTCGTGGCGCACGTCGACACGGTGTGCGGCGTGGGCTACG
>DATJBC010000234.1:0-3736 GCA_035515515.1 Acidimicrobiales bacterium | reverse complement strand
CGGCGGCTCGCGCCCGCGCCTCGAGCCACGGCGGGCCGGGCGGACCCGACGCCGGGGACGGCGCGGGCGGCGCGTGATCGCCGACGCGGCACCGTGATCAAGTACCTCGGGTCGAAGCGCCGGCTCGTGCCCGTCCTCGCCCAGCTGGCCCGGCGCGCCGGTCCCCGGCACGCGACCCGGGCACGGCGCCAGCGGGCCCTCGACCTCTTCACCGGCACCACACGTGTCGCCCAGGCCTTCAAAGCCGACGGGGCCGAGGTCACCGCGGTCGACGCCACGCGCTGTGCGGCCGCGCTGGCTCGGTGCTACGTCGCCACCGACCGCGACGACGTCGACCTGGCCGAGCTCGAGGACGCCGTGGCGGCGCTCAACGCCGTGCCGGGGGAGCCGGGGTACGTCACCGACACGTTCTGCCTGCGCTCGCGCTTCTTCCAACCCGAGAACGGCGCCCGCATCGACGCCGTGCGCCATGCGATCGCCCGCGACCATGCCGGCACGCCCCTCGAGCCCGTGCTCCTCACCAGCCTGCTCGAGGCCGCCGACCGGGTGGACTCCACCACCGGGGTGCAGATGGCCTACGTCAAGCAGTGGTCGGAGCGCTCGTTCCGCCCGCTCACGCTGCGCGCCCCCGCGCTCCTGCGCGGTCCGGGCCGCGCCGTGCGAGCCGACGCGTGTGTCGTGGCCGGATCGCTCGGAACGTTCGACGTCGCCTACCTCGACCCGCCCTACAACCAACACCGCTACGACGCCAACTACCACATCTGGGAGACCATCGTGGCCTGGGACGCGCCCGATCACTACGGCGTGGCGTGCAAGCGGGCCGACCTGCGCCAGGGCGGGCGCAGTGTCTTCAACTCCCGCCGCACCATGCCCGGCGCGCTCGCGCAGGTCGTGCGTGACGTACCCGCGGACGTGCTCGTGCTCTCCTACAACGACGAGTCCTGGATCGAGCTCGACGACCTCGTCGAGATGTGCCGGGCGCGCGGCCACGTGGAGGTGCTCGCCTTCGCCTCGGCGCGCTACGTCGGGGCCCGCATCGGCATCTACAACCCCTCCGGCGAGCGGGTCGGGTCGGTGGGTCGCCTGCACAACCTCGAGTACCTGCTCGTGGCGGGGGACAAGGACCGGGTGGCCCACATGGTCGAGCCGTGGCCGGAGGCGTCCGCGGCGTCGCTCTCCGGCGCGCGGGGGGCGTAGGGCCCGTCGGGCTTGACCGGCGCGCCGGGCGCGCAGGGCGGACGGGGCGTCGGCGGGCCGGTCGCGGTGTCGGTGTGTTGTGTCACAACGGCCGGCCATCGGTCGTGACCAGCGCCGATGGCATCGGCGCCCGCGGAATGGCTAGATCGGTGCCGAAACGGCGGTATCTTGCTTGACCCCCCCATGTCGCCCTGTCAACGTTGGCGGCGCCAGACGTCCCTCGTCGTGAGGGCGGCGGGGTGGGACGAACGGCAGAGGGGAAGGGGAGCACCACGTGGGTGCGCTCGAGGGACGGGTCGCCATCATCACCGGAGCTGGTCGCGGCATCGGCCGCGAGCACGCGCTGCTCTTCGCGGCCGAGGGGGCCCGCGTGGTGGTCAACGACCTGGGCGGAGCGATCGACGGGTCCGGCGACGACCGCTCGCCGGCCGAGCAGGTGGCCGACGAGATCCGGGACATGGGCGGCGAGGCCGTCGCCAACGGCGACAACGTGGCCTGCTGGGACGGGGCCGAGCGCCTCATCGGCGCGGCGGTGGAGGCCTTCGGCGAGCTGCACGTGCTCGTGAACAACGCCGGCATCCTGCGCGACCGCATGCTCGTCAACATGTCCGAGGAGGACTGGGACGCCGTCATCCACGTCCACCTGAAGGGCCACTTCCTGCCCACGCGCTTCGCCGCCGCGCACTGGCGCGAGCGGGCCAAGGGTGGCCAGGCGGTCGCCGCCGCCGTCGTCAACACGTCGTCCACGTCGGGCCTCCTCGGCAATCCCGGCCAGACCAACTACGGCGCCGCCAAGGCGGGCGTCGCCGCCTTCACGGTGATAGCCGCGCAGGAACTGGCGCGCTACGGGGTGCGTGTCAACGCCATCGCGCCGGCGGCGCGCACCCGCATGACGGAGCAGACGCCGGGCCTCGGCGACATCGTGAAGGCGCCTCGCGACGCGGCGACCTTCGACGTGTGGGACCCGGCCAACATCTCTCCGCTCGTGGCGTACCTGTCGACGGCCGAGTGCCCGCTCAACGGCAAGGTGCTCTTCGTGCAGGGGGGGCAGGTGCGTGCCTTCCAGCCCTGGACGCGGGGCGCCACCATCGACAAGAGCGACCGCTGGACGGTCGACGAGCTCGCCAAGCAGGTTCCCTCGCTCTTCGACTGAGCCCAGGGCTCCGGACAGAGGGCTCGGCGCGAGGCGCAGCGCGGGCCCGCCGCGACCCGGGCGGGGCCTCCGGGGCCCGGCAGTAGCCTGGGCGGATTGTGCGCTCCCCCGGACCGGCCCCAGCGCAGCGGCGCGCCGCCGAGTCGGCCATCGGCGTTCGACTGAACGCGCTGGGGGCGCGCGCCCGCCGGAGCCCCCGCTACAAGTGGTGGGTGCTGTGGGTGGCCCTGTCGGGGCTTCTCGCCACCAACCTCCTCTTCACGGTGTTCGTGGTGGCCCTGCCCCAGGTGGCCGGCGGCCTGCACACCTCGGTGGGGGCGATGACGTGGGTGGTGACCGGGCCCATGCTCGCCTTCGGCGTGGTGGCGCCCCTGGTGGGGAAGGCGGGCGACCTCTTCGGCCACCGCCGCCTGTTCATGACGGGCATCGTGTCGGAGACCATCGCCGCCACGCTGTCGGCCACCGCCCCCAACGCGGCGATGTTGATCACCGCCCGGACCCTGGGCGGCCTGGTGGGCGCGTCGATCGGGGCGGCGTCCATGGCGCTCGTGATGTCGGTGTTCGACGCACGCGAGCGGGTCAAGGCGCTCGGGTTCTGGTCGCTCGTCGGGGCGGGCGGGCCGGTGATCGGCGTGGCCGTGGGTGGGCCGGTCATCCAGCTCTTCGGGTGGCGCTGGATGTTCTTCCTCCAGATCCCGCTGCTGGTCATCTCGGCGGGGCTCGCCCTGGCCGTGCTGCCCGAGCGCGCCGCCGGCCGGCGCCACCTGACGAGGGGAGAGCTCGAGCTCGACTGGGCCGGGGCGGGCTCCATCGCCGTGTGCGTGGCCGCCTTCCTGATGGCGCTCACCTTCCTGCCCGGCCGGGGGCTGTCGGACCCGCTCGTCTACGGCCTGTTCGCCGTGTCGATCGTGGGCGCCGTCGCCTTCGGCGCGGCCGAGCGGCGTGCCGTCGAGCCGATCTTCCCCCTCGACTATCTGCGCCGTCGCAACTTCATCTTCCCGATCTTCGCCCAGACGTTCTCGAACTTCGCCTACCTGGGGGCGTTCTTCCTCACGCCGCTGCTCCTCGAGTCGGCCTTCGGGTACGGCCACGACCAGTCGGCCGTGGGCTTCCTCTCGCTGCCCCGTCCCATCGTGTTCTCGGGCATCGCCCCCTTCGCCGGGTACCTGGCGGTGCGCATCGGGGAGCGCACCTCGGCCGTCGTGGGCACCAGCGCGGTCGTCCTGTCCATGGGCGTCTTCGCGCTGACCGGGCACGGCACGGGCCTGGCGCTGGTCGAGCTCGGGCTGGTGCTGTCGGGCATCGGGCTGGGGGTGGCGTCACCCTCGCTCTCGGCCACGGTCTCCAACCAGTTCGCGCCCGAGGACCTGGGGACGGCGGCCGCAT
>DATJBC010000233.1:0-4017 GCA_035515515.1 Acidimicrobiales bacterium | reverse complement strand
GGCAGCTTGGCGAACAGGGCGGCCGTCTCGAGCAGCTCGTCGAGGTCGCGCACCCGCACCACGCCGTACTGGGCGAAGAGCCCCTCGACGACGGCGTCGGACCCCGCCAGGTGCCCGGTGTGCGAGCTCGCCATGCGGGTGCCGGCCTCGGTGCTGCCCATCTTGAGGGCCACCACGGGCTTGCCCTGGGCGTTGGCCGCCTCCAGGGCACGGCGCAGCTTGGGCGGATCCTTGAAGCCCTCGAAGTAGCCGGCGATCACCGCGGTGTCGTCGTCGTGGGCGAAGTACTCGATGAAGTCGGCCGCCTCGAGGTCGAGTTCGTTGCCGGTGGGCACCCAGCGGCTGAAGGCCACCCCGAACTCGGTGCCCTGCACGAGGGGGCGGCCCTGGTGGCCGCTCTGGGTCACGAGCCCGATGCGCCCGCCCCGCCGGGTGGGCGGCTCGGGGAGGACCTCGAAGGCGTTGGTGTTGGTGTTGGGCCCGAAGACGCGGATGCCGAAGCGCCGCGCCACCTCGCCCACCTCGCGCTCGAGGGCCGCGCCGGCCGGGCCCACCTCGCTGAAGCCGGCCGTGAAGATGAGCACGTAGGGCACGCCGTGCTTGCCGCATTCCTCGACGGTACGGGCCACCAGCTTGGTGCCCACGTTGACGACGGCCAGCGTCACCTCACCCGGGATGTCGGTCACGTGCTCGTACACCGGGATGTCCCCGATGCTGCCGCCCTTGGCGTTGACCAGGTACCAGCGGTCCCCCCAGCGTTCGGCGTAGCCGGCCCGCAGGCGCTCGGGCTTGGCGCTGCGGTTGACCGACCCCACCAGGGCGACCGCCTTGGGGTGGAAGAACTCCTCGAGGTCGCGGCGGCGCTGCGCCGAGGAGGCGGGCACGGTCAGTCGGCGGGCGTCTCGCCCATGAGCACCGAGAAGTCGAGGCGCTCGGTGCGCATGCCCGCCGAGAAGCCGCCGTCGGCGTAGACGTTGGTGCCGGTGACGTACGAGGCGGCGTCGCTGTTCAAGAACACCACCACGTGGGCCTGCTCCTCGGGGGTGGAGTTGCGCCCGCCCAGGGGCTTGGGGAAGCGGTCCATGAAGTCCTTGCCCATGTACTGCTCGAACGAGGGCATCATGGGCGTCTGGGTCGGTCCCGGGGCGGTGCAGTTCACCCGGATGCCCCGGGGGGCGAGGTCGAGGGCGGCGTGCAGCGTCCAGACGATGATGGCCTGCTTGGACAGCAGGTAGCCCTCGCCCACGGCCTCGGGGTGGTCCTCGCACCACTGCCTGGCCTCGGCGTACCCGGGGGTGGCGATGAGCTCGGCCACCTGGGCCAGGCTGTTCTCCCACCCGTAGGCGCCCGCCGAGGAGATGGTGCACACCGCCGCCCCACGGTCCATGTGGGCGGCGGCCAGGCCGGTGAGGTGCCGGGCGGCGACGAAGTTGACGAGCATGGTGTCGAGGCCCGAGAACGGGGGGCCGGGCAGCCCCGCGCAATTGAACAGCGCGTGCAGCGGCCCGCCGAGGTCGGCCACCGCCGCCTCGATGGCCGCCGGGTCGCGCAGGTCCACCGGCCGGTAGCTGGCCACCTCGGCGCCGGGCTCCTTGACGTCGAAGACGTGCACCTCGGCGCCCAGCTCGAGCAGGTCCCGCACGGCGGCGGCGCCCATGCCGGCGCCGCCGCCCCCGCTCACGAGCACGCGCTTGCCCTCGTAGCTCCACAGGCTCGGCATCGTCGTGCTCCCCTCAGCCGCCCATCTGCAGGCCGGGGTGCCGGGAGCCGAAGACGTGCGCGTTGACCGCCGCGCCGATGTCCTGCGGTTCCCAGCGGGCCGGCTTGCCCTTGGTCTCCACCGTGGCCCCCAGGCTCCAGGGCACGTAGTGCGTGATGCGGTGGCCCACCGCCCGGAACACCTGGCCGGTGACGTGCATGGCCTCGTCGGAGGCGAGCCACGCCACCATGGGCGCCGAGTTGGCCGGGTTCATCGGGTCGTACTCCCCCTCCTCGGCCTGGCCCGGCTCGATCACCTCGGCGTCCTTGCGCAGCGTGGCCGTGATGCGGGTCATGCCGCCGGGGGCCACGGCGTTGGCCCGTACGCCGTAGCGCGACAGCTCCAGGCTGGAGATGACCGTCAGGGCGGCGATGCCGGCCTTGGCCGCGCCGTAGTTGGCCTGGCCCACGTTGCCCTGCAGCCCGGCCGAGGACACGGTGTTGACGATGGCGGCCCGGGGCTGGCGCCCGGCCTTGGACTCCTCGCGCCAGTGGACCGCGGCGTGGTGCGTGGTGGCGAAGGTGCCCTTCAGGTGCACGCGCACCACGGCGTCGAAGGCGTCCTCGGTCATGGAGAACAGCATGGCGTCGCGCACGATGCCGGCGTTGTTGACGAGGACGTCGAGGTGCCCGAACTCGTCGACCGCCTGGCGCACCAGGTTGGCGGCGCCACCCCAGTCGGCCACGTCGTCGTAGTTGGCCGCGGCCTCGCCGCCGCGGCTGCGGATGATCTCGGCCACCTCCTCGGCGGGGCGCTTGTCCACCCCCTCGCCGTGCACCGAGCCGCCCACGTCGTTGACGACGACCTTGGCCCCTTGGCGGGCGAGCTCGAGCGCCTCACCGCGGCCGATGCCGTGGCCGGCGCCCGTGACGATCGCCACCTTGCCCTCGAGCAATCCCATCGTGGTCTCTCCTTGTCGCTCCCGTCAGAGGGCTACGCCCCACCCGCCGGCACGTGCCGTGCGCGCCGAGGCGGCGGCCGCCCGCCGCGCCGACGCGGCGCTGGTGGTCCGTGTCGCCCCGCCGGAGCCGGACTTCGCCGGCCGGCCCGTCAGCCCAGCCGGTACAGCTCCCGGGCGTTGTCACACACCATCCGGTGCCGCTCGGCCTCGGGGACCCCGCCCATGGACTCCTCCACGATGCGCCGGCTGTAGGGCCAGTCGTGGCGGTGGTGCGGGTAGTCGGTCGACCACATCAGGTTGTCGATGCCGATCCAGTGGCGCACCGCCACGGCGAAGGGCTCGCGGATGAAGGTGGCCTTCCAGTTGCGCCGGAAGTACTCGCTGGGCAGCAGCTTGAGGGCGGACCCCGTCCACGTGCGGTTGCGCCAGTAGTGGTCGTCCATGTGCTCGAGGAAGTGCGGGATCCAGCCCGCCCCGCACTCCACGGCCACCATCTGCAGGTCGGGGAAGCGGTCGTAGATGCCGGAGTAGATGAACTTGGACATGAACTGCGAGGCGTCGCCCACGGGCCCGCCCATCTCGGCCAGCCCGATGGCCCGGCCGGCGGAGGCGGCGGCCTTCTGGAACGAGCCCGCCGTGCGCTTGCCCGCCTGGCGCAGCCCGCTGTGGACGTGCACCGGCATCTGCTCCTCCTGGGCCGCCTCCCAGAAGGGGTCGTCCTCCTCGGACAGGTCCGCGTTGCCCGACGGGTACGCCGAGATGATCACGCCCCGGTACCCGGCCGCCTTGGCGTCGCGCAGCCACTTGACCGACGTCTGGACGTCCACGCCCGGCATCTGGGCCAGGCCGACGAGCCGTGCCGGGTCGGCGGCCATGAACTCGTCGTGCATCCACGTGTTGTAGGCCTCGAGGCCCGCCAGGTGGTAGTCGTCGTCCTCCTGGGCCATGAAGGCGCCCATGGTGCGCTGGGAGGGGAACAGCACCTCGGCGTCGACCCCGTCGAAGTCCTGCTCCTCGAGGCGGGCCTTGCCCAGGAACGAGCCCTGCAGGATGGTGTCGTAGGTGGAGCCGAACCACTCGAGCTCCTCGTAGCGCTTCCCGAAGCGGCCCTGGTTGGTGACCAGGCCGAGCGGCATGGGGGAGGTGCCCGGCACCAGCTCCCAGGCGTCGCCCCCCTTGGCGTCCTTCACCAGCTTGGGCGCCCGGTCGTGGAACTTCTTGGGCAGGTACTTCGTCCACATGTCGGGCGGCTCGACCACGTGCCCGTCCGCCGAGATGAGCCGGTAGTCGTGACCCATTGCACCTCCCTGCCGCGCCCCTGCGGAGGCGGCTGCCGGCGCCCCCCGGGGGGCGACCA
>DATJBC010000232.1:0-16758 GCA_035515515.1 Acidimicrobiales bacterium | reverse complement strand
CTCCCTCCCCAGACGGCCCTGCCCGCGCGGGGACTGGCCGGAGGCTCGTACCTGTTGTTCCGGAGCACGGCCTCGGGCGGCGACTACGGGCGTCTGGGCCTGGTGGCGGCGGGCGACCCCGGTGGTCCGCAGGCGTTCAGCGACATGTCCTGTGACCGCGTCGACTTCGAGGGCGGTGTGGGGCTGTGCCTCACCCGCCCCACTTCGGGTGTGGTCGTCTCCACCAGCGCCATCGTGTTCAACGCCCAGTTCAAGGCGCTGCGCACCGTGGCCCTGTCGGGCCTGCCCAGCCGGGCGCGGGTCTCGCCCGACGGTCGCTACGGCGCGGTGACCACCTTCGTGACCGGCGACTCCTACGCCGCACCCAAGGCCTACTCCACCCGGACCGACGTCATCGACATGCGCACCGGGAGGATCCTGTTCGACCTCAGCGCGCTCACCGTGGACCGGGACGGCCGGCCCTTCCACGCCGCGGACTTCAACTTCTGGGGGGTCACCTTCGCCGCCGACGAACGCCACTTCTACGCCACGTTGGGGACGGGCGGGCAGACGTACTTGCTCCACGCGGACCTGGCCACGCGCCGGGCCACGGTGATCGCCACCAACGTCGAGTGCCCGTCGTTGTCCCCCGACGGCACCCGGATCGCCTTCAAGCGGCGCCTGCCCGGGCCGGGCGTGCGCTGGCGGCTGTCGGTGCTGGACCTGGCCACCATGCAGGTGCACCCGCTGGCCGAGAGGCGCAGCGTCGACGACCAGGCCGAGTGGCTCGACGACAGCACGGTCATCTACGGCATGCTCCGGGACAGGGCCATCGCCGCCGAGAACCCCATGAGCTCGTCCACCCCCAGTCTCACCGACGGGTCCCCGCTCGTCACCGACACCTTCCGCGTCCCCGCCGACGGCACCGGCAAGCCCACGCTGCTCAGCTCGGACGCCTGGTCGGAGGTCGTCACCGACCGGTGACGGGGGCGCGTGGGCCGGCGGGGGCCCCGCCGCGCAGGGGCCGGCACCGACCTGAACTGCCTGAACGCCGGTAGACTGCGCCCGGGCCAATGACCGCTGCGAGACTTGTCAGACCATGACCACGGCCGCCGACGAGCCGAGCGGGACCCCTTCTGCCGAGGCGGATCTCGTCGTCATGCGACGGGCTCTGGCGCTGGCGGGCGCCGTCCGCAGCCGGACCGCCCCCAATCCCTGGGTGGGCGCCGTGGTCGTCACGCCCGACGGCCGCCGCTACGAGGGGGCGACGGCCCCCCCCGGCGGCCCCCACGCCGAGAAGGTGGCGCTCGACGCCGCCGGGGACGCCGCCGGCGGCTCCACGCTCTACGTCACGCTCGAGCCCTGCGCCCACCACGGGCGCACCCCCCCCTGCACGGGGGCCATCGTGGAGGCCGGGGTGCGGCGCGTCGTCGTCGCCCTCGTGGACCCCGACCCCCAGGTGTCCGGACGGGGCATCGCCGCGCTGCGCGCCGGCGGCCTCGACGTCGAGGTGGGCACGGGGGCGGCCGAGGCCGCCGAGATGCTGGCGCCGTACCTGAAGCACAGGCGTAGCGGCCGGCCCTGGGTGGTGCTCAAGCTGGCCGCCACCCTCGACGGCCGCATCGCCGCCCCCGACGGCTCGGCGCGCTGGATCACCGGCGAGGAGGCCCGCGCCGACGGGCAGCGGCTGCGGGCGGCGTCGGACGCCGTGGTGGTGGGGGCGGGCACGGTGCGGGCCGACGACCCCGAGCTGACCGTGCGCGTCGACCCCGTGCCCGAGCACCAGCCGCTGCGCGTCGTGCTGGGCGCGGCGCCCGCCGACGCCCGGGTGCACCCCGCGCTCGAGCTGGGCGGCGAGCCGGGCGAGGTGCTCGCCGAGCTGGGCGCCAAGGGTGTGCTCCAGGTGCTCATCGAGGGAGGGGCGCGCGTGGCCGGTGACTTCCACCGGGCCGGCCTGGTGGACCGCTACGTGCTGTACCTGGCGCCGGCCTTCTTCGGCGGCGACGACGCCGTGCCCCTCTTCGCGGGGCCCGGCGCCCCCGACATGGCCGCCCTGTGGCGGGGCCGGCTGGTGTCGGTGACCCCGCTGGGATCCGACCTGCGGATCGAGGTCGCCCCGCCCCCCACCGACGACAGGAGCTGACCATGGGCTTCGCCACCATCGACGAGGCCGTCGCCTCGATCGCCCGCGGCGAGATCGTCGTGGTGGTGGACGACGAGGACCGCGAGAACGAGGGGGACCTGGTCATGGCGGCCGAGGCCGCCACCCCCGAGAAGATCGCCTTCTTCCTGGCCCACACCTCCGGGGTCATCTGCGTGCCGCTGTTGCCGGAGCGCACCGAGGAGCTCGACCTCCCCCTCATGGTGAGCGACAACACCGAGTCCCAGCGCACGGCGTTCACCGTGAGCGTCGACTACCGCCACGGCACGACCACGGGCATCTCGGCCGAGGACCGCACCTCGACCATCCACGCCCTGATCGACCCCCACACGCGCCCGGGCGAGCTCAACCGCCCCGGGCACATCTTTCCCCTGCGCTACCGCCAGGGCGGGGTGCTGAAGCGGGCCGGGCACACCGAGGCCACCGTCGACCTGGTGGCGGCGGCCGGCATGTACCCGGCGGGCGTGCTGTGCGAGCTCGTCTCGGAGGACAAGACGGGCATGGCCCGGCTGCCCGAGCTCGAGCGCTTCGCCGAGGCCCACGGGCTGCTGCTCGTCTCCATCGCCGACCTGGTGCGCTACCGGCGACACAAGGACAAGCTGGTGCGCTGCATCGCCGGCCCCTCGCGCATCCCCACCGCCCACGGGGACTTCGCCGGCTACGTCTACGAGTCCGAGCTCGACGGCGAGCACCACTTCGCCATGGTGCGCGGCGACGTCCGGGGCGCCGGCGACGTGCTGGTGCGCGTCCACTCGGAGTGCCTGACGGGGGACGTGTTCGGGTCGCGCCGCTGTGACTGCGGGCCCCAGCTGTCGGAGGCCATCCGCCTCATCGCCGAAGAGGGCACGGGCGTCATCGTCTACCTGCGGGGCCACGAGGGCCGGGGGATCGGCCTGGCCCACAAGCTGCGGGCCTACAACCTCCAGGAGCAGGGCCACGACACCGTCGACGCCAACCTGGAGCTGGGCCTGCCCGTCGACAACCGCGAGTACGGCATCGGGGCGCAGATCCTCGTCGACCTGGGCGTCACCACCATGCGGGTGATGACCAACAACCCCATGAAGTACGGCGGCCTCGAGGGCTTCGGCCTCGACATCGTGGACCGCGTCCCGCTCACGCTGCAGTCGAACCCCGAGAACATCGAGTACCTGCGGACCAAGCGCGAGCGCCTGGGCCACATCCTCGAGGGCCTCGATGACGTCCTCTGACGACACGGCGCTGTCACGCGACGCCATCGACAGGGCGGCGGCACGGGTGGGGGAGAGCCACGTCGGTGACGCCGCCCACAGCACGGCGCGCGTCGCCGTGGTGTGCGCCAAGTTCAACGGGGGGATCACCGAGCGCCTGCTGGAAGGGGCCCTGGCGGGGTTCGAGGCCCACGGCACCAAGGCGGCCACCCTCACCGTGGCGTGGGTGCCCGGTGCCTTCGAGCTCCCCCTGGCGGCGCGGCGCCTGGCGGCGTCGGGGACGGTGGACGCCGTGGTGGCGCTGGGGGCGGTGATCCGGGGCGACACCGCCCACTTCGACTACGTGGCCGGCCAGTGCGCCGAGGGCCTGCAGCGGGCCGCCCTCGACACCGGCGTCCCGGTCGTCTTCGGCGTGCTCACCACCGAGACCGTGGAGCAGGCCCTGGCCCGGTGCTCGGGGGTCGAGGAGAACAAGGGCTACGAGGCGGCGGTCACCGCCCTCGAGATGGCGGACCTGGTGCGCGCCCTCCCCGGTCCCCGCTGAGGCGCGCCGTGCTCCGCCTGGTCCTCCCCAAGGGCTCGCTCGAGAAGTCCACCCTGGAGCTGTTCGCCGCGGCCGACCTCGCCGTGGAGCGGCGCTCGGACGTCGACTACCGGGCGGGCATCGACGACCCCCGCGTCGAGGAGGTGCGCATCCTGCGGCCCCAGGAGATCCCCCTGTACGTGGCGGAGGGCACCTTCGACGTGGGCATCACGGGGCGCGACTGGATCGAGGAGACGGGTGCGGACGTGGTCTCCCTGGGCGAGCTCGCCTATTCGAAGGCCACCGCCAATCCCATCCGCGTGGTGCTGGCGGTGGCCGACGACTCCCCGGTGACGTGCGCCGCGGAGCTGCCCACGGGGGCCCGCGTCTCCACCGAGTACCCCGCCCTCACCCGGCGGGTCCTCGAGCGCCACGGGGTGCACGCCGAGATCATGCTGTCCTACGGGGCCACCGAGGCCAAGGTCCCCGACATCGCCGACGCCGTCGTCGAGATCACCGAGACGGGCCGGGCGCTGGCGGCGGCGGGGCTGCGGGTGGTGGAGACCCTGCTGGTGTCGCACACCGAGGTGATCGCCAACCCCAAGGCGGCGGCCGAGCCCGACAAGCGGTTGGCCATGGACCACCTCATGACGCTGCTCCAGGGCGCGCTGGAGGCCCGCGGCAAGGTGCTCATCAAGTTGAACGTGGCGCAGGGCGGCCTGGACGGGGTGCTGTCGGTGCTGCCCGCGCTCAAGGCCCCCACGGTCTCGGAGCTGGCCGGGGGAGGGGGCTACGCGGTGGAGACCGTCGTCCCCAAGTCCGAGGTGAACATCCTCATCCCCGCGCTCAAGGACCGGGGCGCCAGCGACATCATCGAGCTCCCCTTGTCGAAGATCGTGCACTGATGACCCAGCCGCGCCGCGGGCCCCGCATGCCGGTGTGCGCCGTGGTGACCCAGTTCGACGACGGGCGCGGCCTGGGCACCGTGCGCGCCGACGACGGCCCCATCCTCGACTTCCACTGCACCGCCGTGGCCGACGGGTCGCGCCACATCGAGGTCGGGACGCGGGTGGTGTGCTGGGTGGGGCCCGGGCACGGCGGGCGCAACGAGGCCCGCCACGTGGCCGCCCTCGACCCGGCGTGAGAGGCGGGCGGGGGCTCCCTCAGGCACCGGCGCCCGGGCCGGGGTCGTCCTGGCCGGCGCCGTCGCCGGGGCCCTCCCGGCTGAGCTGGACGAAGGCCATGCGGATCTGGTGGAGGGCGTCGCGCAACGACCCCTCGGTCTCGCCCAGGCGGCCGCCCAGGCCCTCCACCAGGGCCGCCATGGCGTCGATGGCCAGGCGGGCGGGGACGAGGTCGGGCGGCGCCTGCGACAGGTGGAGGGCGGCCAGCTCGAACAACCCGTACACGTGGTTGGCCACGACGACCTCGACCGGGGTGCCCAGCAGCTGGCGCCGCAGCTCGTCGAGCTCGCCGGCGAGCTCGGCCCGCTCCCGCTCGCTCAGGTCCGGTGGCGCCGCCGCGCCACGCGCGCCCTGCTCGGCCGCGGGCGCCGGCGGCTCGCCGGTGCCCGCCGACGGGGCGGCCGCCGGGCGGACGCGGTGCTCGCCTTCGGGTGTCCAGAGACTGCTCACCCCTGGTAGCGTAGAACGTCGAGCCAACAGGGAAAGCGGGGTCATGCCGTCGGGCACACCCCCACCCGCCACCGGGCACGGTGCGTCGGGTTTCACGGTGGTCCGTGAACGGGGGCCGCGTGCAGCGGCCGCGCTTCCGCCAACGGCTCCGGGGGGACCCGGGGCCCCGCAACGACGGGAGTGATGTCGAATCGCCACACCCACCACGACCAACGACGTCAGGATCAACGACCGCATCCGTGCGCGTGACGTGCGCTTGGTGGACCCCGAAGGGCAGCAGCTCGGGATACGGCCCTTGCCCGAGGCGCTCGCCATCGCACGGCAGCTCGACCTCGACCTCGTCGAGGTGGCCCCGATGGCCAACCCGCCGGTCTGCCGCATCATGGACTACGGCAAGTACAAGTTCGACGAGGCGCAGAAGGCGAAGGAGTCGAGGCGCAAGGCCACGAGCGTCGGGATCAAGGAGATGAAGTACCGCCCCAAGATCGGGCCCGGTGACTTCGAGACCAAGACCCGTCAGGTGCTCAAGTTCCTCCACGAGGGGCACAAGGTGAAGGTCACGATCATGTTCCGGGGTCGGGAGGTGTTCCACCCCGAGTTGGGCAAGAAGATCCTGGACCGGGTGGCCGAGCAGGTCGACGGCACGGCCCGCGTGGAGTCCGATCCCCGGCTCGACGGTCGCAACATGGTGATGGTGCTGGCGCCGGACAAGCGAGCCAGGCAATCCGCCGCCGCCCGGGCGTCGCACGACGACGGCCCGGCGGGGGACGAGCACCAGGCGCCGCCGCCCGCCACGGGCGCCGCCGCCAACGGGGAGGCCGCCCCCGGCGCCGCGCCGGCTGCGGCGGGCGACGGTGCGCCGGCCGCCGAGGGAGGACGCTGAGATGCCGAAGATGAAGACCGACCGGGGCGCCGCCAAGCGCTTCAAGATCACCGGGACCGGCCGGCTGCGCCGGGGCCAGGCCTACCGGTCGCATCTCCTCGAGAAGAAGTCGAGCACGCGCACACGCCGCCTCGGGCGCGAGGTCGACGTCGCCCCCGCCGACCGGCGCGAGGTGCGCCGCCTGCTCGGTCGCTGAGGGGGCCCGGCGGGAGGTCCTCCCGCCCGGTGCCACGGCGGCGGGCGGGTGTGCCCGGCCGCCGTCGTGATGGGATGTGTGTCCACGAAAGGAGCTGCTGATGGCCAGGGTCAAGCGCGCCGTCAACGGGAAGAAGCACCGCCGGGCCGTCTTGGAGTCGGCCCAGGGCTACTACGGCAACCGCAGCCGTAGCTTCCGCGCCGCCAACGAGGCGGTCATGCACTCGCTGCAGTACGCCTACCGCGACCGCCGGGCCCGCAAGGGCGACTTCCGCCGGTTGTGGATCCAGCGCATCAACGCCGGGGCGCGGGCCAACGGCACCAGCTACAGCCGCTTCATCGCCGGGCTGCGCCAGGCCGAGGTGGTGGTGGACCGCAAGGTCCTGGCCGACCTGGCCGTCGCCGACCCCGACGCCTTCGCCCGGCTGGTCGAGGTGGCCACCTCCGCCCTCGCCGACGGTGCCGGCGCACCGGCGCCCGCGGGCGTGGCCGCTGGAGACGCGTCCTGACCGCAGCCCTCGCCTTTCGCCATCAGCGTGTGCAACGGCTGCGGCGGCTCCTTCGCCGCCGCAGCGCCCGCCGATCGGAAGGGGCCTTCGTCGTCGAAGGCGTGAAGCTGCTGGCCGGCGCGCTGGCGGCGGGCGCGGAGGTGGAGAGCGTGTTCGTGGAGCCCGGGGCCCGCGCCCAGCCCGCGGTGGACGGCGTGGTGCGGGCGGCGGCGGACCGGGGGGCGCGTGTCTTCGACCTCGGCCCCGGGGTGCTCGAGCGCGTGGCCGACACGATCACCCCCCAGCCCGTGCTGGCCGTGGTGGCCATGCCCCGGGCCACGCTGGACCAGCTGTCGGGGGCCACCTTCGTGGTGGTGTGCGTGGACGTGCGCGACCCGGGGAACGCGGGCGCCATCGTGCGCGTGGCCGACGCCGCGGGTGCCGACGCCGTGGTGTGCTGCGACGGCACGGTCGACGCCTTCAACCCCAAGACGGTGCGGGCCTCGGCCGGGTCCGTGCTCCATCTCCCGGTGGTGCCGGCCGGCGACGCGCCGTCCACCCTCGAGGCCCTGGGGGCGGCGGGGCTGTCCCGGGTGGCGGCGGTGGCGAGCGGCGGCGTGCCCTACACCGACCTCGAGCCGCCCACGCGCCTCGCCCTCGTGCTGGGGAACGAGTCGGGGGGTGTGCCGCACGCCGCGCTCGACCACGTCGACACCCGGGTGACCATCCCCATGGCGGGCGGCGTCGAGTCGCTCAACGTGTCCACCGCGGCGGCCGTGCTGTGCTTCGACGTGGCGCGCCGGCGCTCTAACCTGCACGCCATGGAGCCGGCCCCGTGACCGCGTCCGCGCCGGACGCGGACCCGGCGCCCGGCCCCCTCGACGTCGAGGCGCTCCTGGCCGAGGTGTCGGCCCGGGCCGGCGCCGCCACCTCGCTGGCCGAGCTCGACGACCTGCGCACCGAGGTCCTGGGCAAGCGCTCCCGGCTGGCGGCGGCCCGCCAGGCGCTGCCCGCCCTCGACCCCGCGGCGCGCCCCGAGGCGGGCCGGCGCGTCAACGAGGCCACCCGGCGCGCCGAGGACGCCCTCGGTGCCCGGCGGGCGGAGCTCGAGGCCGCCGAGCGGGCCGCCCGCCTGCACGCCGACCGCATCGACCTCACCGAGGTCATCGGCCCGCCGCTGCGGGGCCGGCTCAACCTCGTCCAGCGCACCCGGGACGAGCTCGAGGACGTGTTCACGGGCATGGGCTTCGTGGTGGCCGAGGGGCCCGAGGTCGAGTCCGACTGGTACAACTTCGAGGCCCTGCACATGCCCCCCGCCCATCCGGCACGCGGCATGTGGGACACCCTGTACCTCGAGCTCGGCGAGCCCGAGACGGTGATGCTGCGCACCCACACCTCACCGGTCCAGATCCGGCTCATGGAGGGCCAGGGCCCGCCCATCTACGCCGTCATGCCCGGCAAGTGCTTCCGGCGCGACACGCCCGACGCCCGGCACATGGCCACCTTCCACCAGATTGAGGGGCTCGTGGTCGACGCCGGCATCTCCATGGCCGACCTGGCCGGGACGATCGAGACCTTCACCACCGCCTACTTCGGGGCCGACATCCACTCCCGACTGCGCCCGTCGTACTTCCCGTTCACCGAGCCCTCCGCCGAGTACGAGATCACCTGCACCATCTGCCGGGGGGCGGGGTGCCGCACGTGCTCGCACACGGGCTGGGTGGAGCTGGGTGGCTGCGGCATGGTCGACCCGGCGGTGTTCAGCGCGGTGGGCGTCGACCCCGAGGTGTGGACCGGCTTCGCCTTCGGCTTCGGCATCGACCGCTGCGCGCAGATGCGCCACGAGATCCCCGACATGCGCGTGCTGCTCGAGAACGACGTGCGTGTCCTGCGTCAGATCTGACGACCGTGCTCACCCCGCTGTCGTGGTTGCGCGATTTCGCCCCGTTCGGCGGGGACCCCGCCGGCCTCGCCGTGGCCCTCGACGAGCTGGGCCTGGTGGTCGAGGAGATCCGCCGGGTGGGGGAGGGCCTGGGCGACGTGGTCGTGGCCCGGGTGCTCGAGATCGGGGCCATCAAGGGCGCCGACCGCATCCGGCGCGTGCGGGTGGACGCCGGCGGGACCGACGTGGAGGTGGTGTGCGGCGCCTGGAACTTCGCCGTGGGCGACACCGTCCCGCTGGCCCCGGTGGGCGCCGTGCTCCCCGGGGGGTTCGAGATCGCCCGGCGCTCCATGAAGGGCGTCACCTCCAACGGGATGCTGTGCTCGGGCAGCGAGCTCGCCCTCTCCCACGACCACGAGGGCATCCTGGTGCTGGCCCCCGGGACGGCCGAGCCGGGGACGCCGTTGGTCGAGGCACTGGGGATCGAGCCCGACGTCGTGTACGACATCGCCGTCGAGGCCAACCGCCCCGACGCCTGGTGCATGGCGGGCGTGGCCCGCGACCTGGCGGCGGCCCTCCGGCTGCCGTTCTCGATCCCCGAGCCCCGCGCCGCGCTGGCCGAGGCGCCGCCGCCCGTGGCCGAGCTCGCCACGGTGGAGGTCGCCGACGCCGACCTGTGCCCGCGCTTCACCGCCCGGGTGCTGCTGGACGTGGCCGTGGGGCCGTCCCCGGCCTGGGTGCAGCGCCGCCTCACGCTGGCCGGCATGCGCGCCATCAACAACGTGGTGGACGCCTCCAACTACGCCATGCTGGACCTGGGCCAGCCCACCCACCCCTATGACCTCGACGCCCTCCCGGGGCGCGGCCTGCGGGTGCGGGCCGCCCGGCCCGACGAGCCCGTCACCACCCTCGACGGCGTCGAGCGCCGGGCGGCGTCGCGCTCGCTGGGCAAGGGCGACGACCGGCGCGACTGCCTCATCTGCGACGCCGAGGACAACCCGGTGGGCATCGGGGGGGTGATGGGCGGGGCGTCCAGTGAGATCTCCGGCTCCACCCGGCGCGTCCTGCTGGAGGCGGCCTACTTCACCCCCATGGCCATCGCCCGGACCTCCAAGCGCATGCAGGTGCGCTCCGAGGCCTCGGCGCGCTTCGAGCGGGGGTGCGACCCCGAGGGGATCGACCGGGCCGCCCGGCGGTTCCTCGAGGTCCTGGCGCTCACCGCCGGCGAGTCGGCGCGCCTGGCGTCGGGGGTCATCGACGTGCGGGGCGAGGTCCCCGCGCCCACGCCGGTCACCGTGCGCGTGTCCCGGGTCAACGCCGTGCTCGGCACCGAGCTGTCCGAGTCGGACGTCACCGGCTACCTCACGCCCATCGGCTTCGCCTGCGCGCCGGTGTCCGACGACGTCCTCGAGGTGACGGTGCCCACCTTCCGGCCCGACACCGAGCGGGAGATCGACGTGGTGGAGGAGGTCGCCCGCCACCACGGGTACGGCAACGTGCCCCGGCGCCGCCCCTTCACCACGCAGGTGGGCCGGCTGAGCCCCTACCAACGGGAGCGCCGCCTGGTCCGCGCGGCGGCGGCCGGCCTCGGCGCCCACGAGGCGTGGACGCCCTCGCTGCTGGGGCCCGACGACCACGCCCGGGCGGGCATGGCCGAGGGGGTGCGGGTCGCCAACCCGCTCAGCCCCGAGGAGAGCGTGCTGCGCCGCAGCATCCTGCCCGGGATGCTCTGCGCCCTGGCCTTCAACGCCGACAGGCGCCAGGGGGCGCTGCGGTTCTTCGAGTTCGGCCGCGTCTTCCCGCCGCCGGGCCCCGAGCGCGTGGCGCGCGTGCTGCGCCAGCGCGGGGACACCGTCATCGACGAGCGCGAGGTGCTGGCCGTCCTGCTCGCCGAGGAGGGCGACGACGGGGCCAGCGCGTCGGCGGCGTGGACCGTGATCACCGACGACCTCGGCGTGGTGGACGTGGAGCTGCGCGCCCCGCCCGCCGGGGCGGCGGTCCCGCCGGGGCTCCATCCGGCGCGCGCCGCGTGGCTGGTGGCCACGGCGGGCGGGCCGGCGCCGGCCGGGGAGGAGCCCGGGGGCGCCATCGGCGTCGTGGGGGAGGTGGACCCCGCGGTGTTGGCCCGCTTCGGGATCGACAGCACCCGCCGGCGCGTGGGCTGGCTCGAGGTGGACCTCGGGGCCCTGCTGGGCGCCGTGCCCCGCCGCCCCTCGCGCCTGGCGTCGGTGAGCCGGTTCCCCTCGAGCGACATCGACCTCGCCTTCGTGGTGCAAGACACCGTCCCCGCCGCCGCGGTGCTGGCGACGCTGCGGCGCGCCGGTGGCGAGCTGCTCGACTCGGTCACCCTGTTCGACGTGTACCGCGGCGAGGGCGTGACGGCGGGGGCCCGGAGCCTGGCCTATCGCCTGCGCTTCTGCGCCCCGGACCGGACGCTCACCGACGCCGAGGTGGCCGAGGCACGGGCGCGCTGCATCGCGGCCGTGGGCGACGCGCACGGGGCCCCCCTGCGGGCCTGATCCCAGCGCCTCGGCGACGCGGGGCGGGCGGCCCTCCCCGCGCGAGGCGATACCGCCCGAGGCGATGTGCGCCCCCGCCGGAGCGACCGGTAGCGTCGAACGGCGGATGGTGAGCGTCGACGACGTGGTCAGCACGGACGGCCCCTCCGCACGGCCGGCCGGCCGGCGCCCCCGCCGGGCCCTCGTGTGGGTGCTGGGCGCGGTCGTGCTCGCCGGCAGCGCCGCCGGCCTGGTGGTGGCGACCGGCGGGACGGGCGCACCGGGGGCCCCCGGCGCGTCGTGGGGCGTCGTGCAGAACCGGGCCGTCCCCGCCTCGGTCCTGCGCATCCCCCTCGTGGACCAGAACGGCCGGGCCAGGCCGTTGGCCTCCTTCGGCGGGCGGATCCTCGTCCTCACGCCGTTCATGACCTCGTGCCAGGAGACGTGCCCCATCACCACCGGCGCCTTCCTGCAGATGCGCGCCGACGTGCGCGCCGCGGGCCTGGGGGGCGCGGTGACCTTCGCCGAGGTCAGCATCGACCCCGGGCGCGACGTCCCGTCCCGGATGGCCGCCTACGCCCAGCTGACCGGGGCCGACTGGCCGCTGCTCACCGGGACGGCGGCGGACCTGGCGGCGCTGTGGCGTTACTTCGGCGTGTTCTACCAGCGCGTCCCCGAGGACGACCCTCCGGGCGTCGACTGGCAGACGGGCAGGCCCTACACCTACGACGTCAATCACACCGACGGCTTCATCGTCCTCGACCCGCACCTCCACGAGCGCTTCGCCACCGGGGCCGCACCCGACCTGGCGGGGGGCCGCCTGGCGCCCCCGCTGGCCGCCCTGCTCGACGACGAGGGCCGCCACGACCTGGCGCACCCGGCCCCAGGGGCGTGGACCGTCCCCGAGGGCCTCGACGTCGTCGGCTGGGTGGCGGGCCGGACCATCCCCCGTCGATGAGCGCTCGCCTGGCGCTGGCCGACGTGCGCTCGCCCGCGGTGCGGGTGCACACGCTGCTCACCGGGTTCCAGCACGACCCGCTGAGCGTCGTGGCCCTCGCCGTCGAGGTCGGGCTCGTCGTGTGGTACCTGGGCGCGGTGCGCCGCCTCGCCCGGCGCGGGCGCCGGTGGTCGCCGTGGCGCACGGCCTCGTTCGTGGGCGCCAGCGCCCTCGTCATGGTGGCGGTGCAGTCGGGCCTGGCGGCCTACGACGACGAGGTCTTCACCGCGCACGTGGTGCAGCACCTGCTCCTCATGAACCTCGCCCCCATCCTCTTCGCGCTGAGCGCGCCGATGACCCTCGCCCTCCAGGCCGCGGGGCGCCCCGTGCAGCAGCGCCTCCTGGCGGTGCTGCACCATCGGGCGGTGGCCTTCGTGACGCGGCCGGTCTTCGTGGCGATCGTCGCCTACGGCACGATGATCGGGTACTTCCTCACCCCGTTCTACGGGCTGTCGCTCGAGCACACGTGGCTGCACGACCTCAGCCACCTCCACTTCCTCGTGAGCGGGTGCCTGTTCTGGTGGCTGGTGGTGGGGCGCGACCCGTCGCCCTGGCGCCTGTCGCACGCGGCCAAGCTGGGACTGCTGGCGGTGGGCATCCCGGTCAACGCGCTCCTGGGCCTGGTCCTCACGGGCAGCCGGGTGTCGGTGGCGCCCGCCTTCCACACCGTGGCCGACACGCACCGGGGGGGCTCGGTGCTGTGGATCGTGGGCGAGCTCATCACGCTGGTGTCCATGGCGATCGTGGTCTACCAGTGGCTGCAGTACGAGCAGCGCGAGGCCATCCGGGCCGACCGGCGCCTCGACGCCCTCGAGGCTGCCGAGGCCTGGCGCGCCGGGCACGAGGGCATCGAGGTCCCGGCCCCGGCTGCGCCCGTGGAGACCCCGTGAGCGACTGGCGCTCCCCGCTCGTGGCCGACTGGGAGCGGCGCGGCACCTATCGGCAGCTGGCCGGGCACCGGGCCTTCACCGTCGACGTGTCACCGGTGGGGGAGGAGACCCTCGAGCCGCTCCTCGTGCTGCACGGCTTCCCCACGAGCTCCTTCGACCTGCACGCCGTGGTGGACGGCCTCGCCGCGCACCGCCGCGTGCTGCTGCTCGACCTGATCGGCTACGGGCTGTCGGACAAGCCCGACGCGCCCTACACGCTCGACCTCGAGGCCGACGTGGTGCAGGCCTTCGTGGCGGAGTTGGGCGTGACGCGCCTGGCGCTGCTGACCCATGACCTCGGCGACACCGTGGGCGGGGAGCTGCTCGCCCGGCAGCTGGACGGCACCTGGCCGGTGGAGGTCATCCGGAGGGTCGTCACCAACGGCAGCATCTACATCGAGATGGCCCACCTGAGCGTGGGCCAGCAGATGCTGCTGGGGCTCCCCGACGAGCGCCTGCCGGCGGGGTCGGGCATCGACGGTCCCGCCATGAAGGCCAGCCTGGCAGCCACCTTCTCACCCCGCTCGCCGGTGGACGACGACGGGCTGGAGGCGGCGTGGGAGATGATCTCGCACCTCGAGGGGCACCGCCTCCTCCCCCGCACCATCCGCTACATCGAAGAGCGCCGCCGCCACCAGGCCCGCTACACCGGGGCCATCGAACGGCACCCGTCGCCCTTGTCGATCGTGTGGGGCACCGACGACCCCATCGCCGTGGCCCCCATGGCCACCCGGCTCCGCGAGGCTCGCCCCGACGCCCGCCTGACGTGGCTGGAGGGGGTGGGGCACTACCCCATGCTCGAGGCGCCCGCCCCGTTCCTGGCGGCGGTCACCGCCGGGCTGGCGGCCCCCCCTCCCTGACCATCCGGCCCTCCCGCCGAGGATCGAGCCCCGACCTGGGGTTCTCCCCGACGCGTATCACCACGGAGCATCCATCCTCTTTGTCGACGACGCCGACTCGCAGACCGGACGCGTCGACGGCTGCGGTCGGCCGCGAAGGGAAGCGCGTGTCCGTGCCCGTTGCCCAGGAGCACTTCTACAGGTCCTCGTTGCCCAAGGGGGACTGGTACCCGACGCGCGACCGGGCGATCCACTCCGTGGTGCACGGCCACCGAGTCGTGCACCTGGGCTGCACCGACTGGCCCATGACGTCGCAGAAGCTGCAGCAGGGAGAGCTGCTGCACCGCAAGCTCCTGGACTGGTGTCCAGCCGTGCTCGGGGTCGACGTCGACCGGGACGGCCTCGACGTCCTCGGTGCCGAGCTCGGCGGCGCCTACGAGCGACTCGATGTGGAGACCGACGACCTGACGCCCATCGTCGGATTCCAGGCCGACATCGTGGCGGCCTGCGACGTGATCGAGCACGTTCCCAACATCGACCGCTTCCTGTGCGGCCTGGCGCGCCTGCTGGCACAGTCGCGGCCGGGGTGCCGGCTGTTGATCACGACGCCGAACGCCCTCGCCTTGCGCCACCTCGGGTACAGCGCCGCTGGCGTCGAGGTCATCCACCCGGACCATCGGGTCGTGTTCACGCCGAGCACGCTGGCCCGCTCGGCCCGGTCGCAAGGCCTGCACGTGATCGGCTGGGCCTACTACTCGATCTCCTCGGGCGACACGCGACCCCGGCAGGCCCTCGACTGGGTGGCGCGCCTCGCCGCCCGCGTCCGACCGCCCCTGGCCGACGGCTTGGCCGTCACCTTCGGTACGGGGTAAGGCCCCTCAGCCCCCCGGCGGGCGGGGGTCGCGCCACATGGGCCAGATGCGGGGGCCGCCCGGCAGGGGGATCTCGCCGGTCACCTCGAAGCCGTGGCGGCGGTAGAAGGCGATGTTGCTCTCCTTCGAGGACTCGAGGTACGCGCCCACGCCGTCGGCGTCGCAGCGCTCCAGGATCGGGGCCAGGAGCGCGGAGCCGATGCCCTTGCCCTGGTGGATGGGGTCGGTGCCCAGGACGGCCAGGTACCAGTGGGGCACGGTGGGGTGCTGGCGCTCGACGGTGGCCAGGACGCGCAGGGCCCGGGGCACGGCGAGCCCGAACGAGCGCAGCAGCTTGGGCGATCCCCGCGCGATGGCGCCCCAGCCCATCTTCCAGTGACCCGGGGGATCCCACATGGCCCCCCCGGCGCGATCGGTGTCGGTGAAGCAGGCGCCGTGCGGCAGGTGCTGGATGTCCAGGGCGACCTCGAAGAAGCCTGCGCAGCGCCGCCGGCGCGTGGCGTCGTCGGGCAGGAGGTGCGACATCACCGGGTCGTCGAAGAAGGCGCGCGCCAGGCTGGCGGCGAGCGGGCCGGTGTCAGCCCGTGTGGCCACGCGGATGGGTCCCGGCATGGCGCTCAGGTATAGCCGCCCCGGGTGGTGACCGTCGAAGCGCGCGCTCGGGGTCGTCCCCGCGCGGATGGGAAGCTGGTCGCTATGGGCACCCCCTTCCGCCACACCGTGCACGTGCGCTATCTCGAGGTGGACCAGCAGGGCGTGGTCTTCAACATGTGGTACCTGGCGTACTGCGACGACGCCATGACGGCCTTCCTCGCCCACGGCGGCCTGCCGTATCTCGCCATGCTCGATGCCGGCTACGACGCGCAGGTCGTCCACACCGAGATCGACTGGCACGGGCCGCTGGGCTTCGGCGACGAGGCCACCGTGACGGTCGAGGCGGCGCAGGTCGGCCGCACGTCGTTCACGCTCGCCTTCGAGGTGGAGTCGGCCGGCCGGCGCGTCGCCAGCGTGCGCACCGTCTACGTGTCGGTGCGGACCGACGGATCGGGGAAGTGCGAGATCCCCGCCCTGCTCCGGGCCGCGCTCGCCCCGGCGTCCCCCTGAGCCGCCCGCCGCCGGGCCGCCGTCAGCGGCCTGCCCCCTCGACCTCGTCGAGCAGGGCCCGGGTGCGCGGCCCCAGCCACGGCGCCAGGCGCCGGCGGTCGTCGGGGGAGAGGCTGTCGAGGAAGGCCCACGCCACGAGCTCGGCGTCGTCCTCGGCGCCGGCGGCCAGCGCCTCGACGGCCGCCAGGCAGCGCGCCAGCGGCGGGCGGAGCTCCTCGACGGCCGCCGCCAGGCCGGCCACGTAGTCGGCGAGCTCGGTGAGCGTGGCGGCCGGGCCGGGATCGCCGTCGGCGGCCTCGACGAGGTCGAGGTAGCGGTCGACGAACCCCGGCGTCGCCTCCAGCAGGGCGCTCACGACGGGATTCACGGGATGTGACCATATGGAACATCATGAAAAACGTCAATGCGGTCGGAAGGTCTTTGCATATCAATGCGCGAGTAGGTATTTTCTTGCAGATGCGGGTGGGCATCGCCGGGGCGTCGGGCTACACGGGAGCCGAGCTGCTCCGGTTGTGCGCCATGCACCCCGAATTCGAGGTGGCGGTGGCGGGGGCCGACACCCAGGCGGGCCGGAGCGTGGCCGACCT
>DATJBC010000231.1:0-2844 GCA_035515515.1 Acidimicrobiales bacterium | reverse complement strand
AGGAGAACACCCCGCCGTCGGAGGCGAACAGCCAGTACCCCCCGCCGTCGGGCGTGGCCGCCATGGCCACCACCGGCTTGGTGAGCTTGATGCCCCCCGTGGAGCCGAAGAACGGTGCCTGGTACGCGAACACCCCGCCGTCGGAGGCCACCGTCCAGTACCCGCCCGTGGCGGGGTCGGCCGCCATGCCCACCATGGGCTGGTTGAGGTGGTGCCCGCCCATGGAGCCGAGGAAGGGCGCGTCGCCGAAGGTGAAGATGCCCCCGTCGGAGGCCACCGTCCAGTAGCCGAGGCCGTTGGCCCCGAGCGGCCCCATGGTGGGGGCGATGCCCACCATGGGCGCGTCGAGGGGCCGGCCGCCCATCGATCCGTAGAAGGGCAGCCCGCCGAAGGTGAACACGCCGCCGTCGCGGGCCACCGCCCAGTAGGCGGGCACGGCCGAGTCCGACGCCAGCGTCGCCGCGCGGGGCGCGCCGCCCGTCGCCTGGCGCCCCGCGCCGGCGGTGGCCGCGCCGTGCGCGCCCGACACGAGCGCGGCGGCGCACACGAGCGCCACGAGCGGGGCGCGTCGCAACCGGCGCACAACGTGAGCACAACGAAAGGGGAGGAGGCGTGCCATGGGCATGGGGTCCGTGGGCGATGGTCGCGCCCGCCGAGGGCGGTTCTGCGGAGCGCGGTCCGCCCCCATTCTCACGGAGCGCACCACCCGAACGCAACGCGCCCGGCGAGCACCCGCCTCGACCTGCACGGACGCGCGGAGCGCGCGCGTCAGGTCCGGAGCATCTCCGCCACCCGGAAGGCGAGGTCGATCGCCTGCCGGGCGTTGAGGCGCGGGTCGCAGGTCGTGGTGTAGCGCTCGTGGAGCTGGTCCTCGAGGATGTCGCCGAAGCCCCCCAGACACTCGGTGACGTCGTCGCCGGTGAGCTCGAGGTGCACGCCCCCCGGCCACGTGCCGGCCGCCAGGTGGGCGGCGAAGAACCCCCGCAGCTCGGCGAGGATGTCGTCGAAGCGCCGGGTCTTGCGGCCTCCCTCGCTCACGAAGGTGTTGCCGTGCATGGGGTCGCACGCCCACACCACGGGGTGCCCGGCGTCCTGCACGGCGGCCAGCAGCGGGGGCAGGGCGTCCGCCACGGCGGCCGCCCCCATGCGGGTGATGAGGGTGAGGCGCCCGGGCACACGTCCGGGGTTGAGCCGCTCGCACAGGGCGAGGACCTCCTCGGCGGTCATCGACGCGCTCACCTTGCAGCCCACGGGGTTGTGGATGCCCGAGAGGAAGTCCACGTGCGCGCCGTCGAGCTGGCGCGTGCGCTCACCGACCCACAGCATGTGGGCCGAGCAGTCGTAGTAGTCACCGGTGAGCGAGTCCATGCGGGTGAGCGCCTCCTCGTAGCCGAGGATGAGCGCGTCGTGGCTGGTGTAGAAGTCGACCTGGTGCAGTGACTCCTCGCCGCCGAGGTCGATGCCGCACGCCGCCATGAAGCGCAGGGCCCGGTCGATCTCGTTGGCCATCTGCTCGTAGCGCCGGCCCTCCTCGCTGGACGCCACGAACTGCTGGTTCCACACGTGCACCCGCGACAGGTCGGCGAACCCGCCCTTGGTGAATGCCCGCACCAGGTTGAGGGTGGACGCCGACTGGTGGTACGCGGCCGCCAGGCGGCGGGGGTCGGGGACCCGGGCCGCCGCGTCGGCGGCGTCGTCGTTGACCATGTGGCCCCGGAAGGCGGGCAGCTCGACCTCTCCCACGAGCTCGGTGGGCGAGGAGCGCGGCTTGGCGAACTGGCCGGCGATGCGGCCCACCTTCACCACGGGCACCCCCGCCCCGTAGGTGAGGACCACGGCCATCTGCAAGATGACCTTGAGCTTGTCCCGGATGGCGTCGGCCGAGAACTCGGCGAAGGACTCGGCGCAGTCCCCGGCCTGGAGCAGGAAGGCCTCGCCGGCGGCGACCTGGCCCAGGGCCCGGGTGAGGCGCCGGGCCTCGCCCGCGAAGACCAGCGGCGGGAGGGCGGCGAGCTGCTTGAGCGCGCGCTCGTAGTCGTCCTCGTCGGGCCACTCGGGCTGCTGGGCGGCGGGCAGCTCGCGCCAGCGCTGGGGGGTCCAGACGGTGGGGCTCATGGCCCTCCAGCGTAAATGCTGGCCGCCTACGCTCGTGGCAGTGCACGCGGGCACACACAGCAACGGGCACCGCCCGCCGACCGTGCCCGGCTCCGTGGGCGTCTTCGGCGGCACCTTCGACCCCGTCCACATGGGCCACCTGGTGGCGGCCACCTGGGCCCGCGAGTGCCTGGGTCTGGAGCGCGTGCTCCTGGTGGTGGCCAACGACCCGTGGCAGAAGGCGGGGACCCGGGTCCTCACCCCCGCCGAGGACCGCTTCTCGGTCGTGCAGGCGGCCGTGGCCGCCGTGCCCGGGCTCGAGGCGTCGCGCCTGGAGATCGAGCGGGGCGGCCCCAGCTACACCGCCGACACGGTGGACGCCCTGCGGGCCGAGCACCCCGGCCTGCGCCCCTTCGTCATCGTGGGCGCCGACGTGGCGGCCGACCTGGACAGCTGGCACCGCGTGGAGGACCTGCGGGCGCGCGCCACCCTGGTCATCGTGGACCGGGGCGGGGTGCCCGGCGGGGAGGACCCCCCGGGCTTCGAGGTGCGCCGGGTGCGCATCCCCGCCCTGGACATCTCGAGCAGCGAGCTGCGCGACCGCCTGGGCCGGGGCGCCTCGGTTGACTTCCTTGTCCCGGGCCCGGCGATCCGTTGCATCCGCCAGCTGAATCTGTACGCTGGCCCCAGATGAGCAGCTGCGCCCCCGTGGTGGTCCCCGCCGCATGAGCGCCTCCGCCGAGCGGACCT
>DATJBC010000230.1:0-3158 GCA_035515515.1 Acidimicrobiales bacterium | reverse complement strand
CGAACGCTTCCTCTTCGACGTGTGCGGGGCCCGACCCACGTGGACCCACACCAACATCATCGAGTCGTCGGTGCAGGCGGTGCGGTCCCAGGTGGGCGAGGGGCGCGTGCTGTGCGCGCTGTCGGGCGGGGTGGACTCGGCCGTGGCCGCCGCCCTCGTCCACCGGGCCGTGGGGGACCAGCTCACGTGCGTTTTCGTCGACACCGGCCTCATGCGCGCCGGCGAGGCCGACCAGGTGGAGGAGACCTTCCGGCGCCAGTTCCACGTCGACCTCGTGCACGTGAAGGCGTCCGACAGGTTCTTCTCGGTGCTGGAGGGCGTCACCGACCCCGAGGCCAAGCGCAAGGCCATCGGCGAGACCTTCATCCGCGTCTTCGAGGAGGTGGCGACCGAGATCGAAGGGGCGCGCTTCCTCGTGCAGGGGACGCTCTACCCCGACATCATCGAGTCGGGGACCTCGGACGCGGCCACCATCAAGTCGCACCACAACGTGGGGGGCCTGCCCGAGGACATGGCCTTCGACCTCGTGGAGCCCCTGCGGCCCCTGTTCAAGGACGAGGTGCGGGCCGTGGGGGAGGAGCTCGGCCTGCCCGAGGAGATCGTGTGGCGCCAGCCCTTCCCCGGCCCCGGCCTGGCGGTGCGCATCATCGGCGAGGTCACGCCGCAGCGTGCCGAGATCCTGCGTGCCGCCGACGCCATCGTCACCGAGGAGGTGCGGCGCGCCGGGCTGTACCGCACGCTGTGGCAGAGCTTCGCCGTGCTCCCCGCGGTGCGCACCGTCGGGGTCATGGGCGACGGCCGCACCTACGCGTACCCGATCGTCATCCGCGCCGTGACCTCTGACGACGCCATGACGGCGGACTGGGCCCGCCTGCCCCACGACCTGCTCGAGCGCCTGTCGAGCCGGATCATCAACGAGGTGGACGGCGTGAACCGCGTCGCCCTCGACATCACCTCGAAGCCGCCGGGCACCATCGAGTGGGAGTGAGGGTGCCGAGCACCCCGCTGCCCCGCATCGGCCGGCTGGGGGACGTCGACGGCACCGACGAGTTCGAGGGCCTCACCGTCCCCCCCGCCGAGGCCCCCCGCGCCGGCGCGGGCACGCTCTTCGACGCCGACGCGCCGGACGCCGCCGCCGGCGACGCCGGGGACGCGCCCGGCGAACCGCGCGGCCGCGCGGCGCGGCGGGCGCCTGAGCGCCGGGCCCGCTGGACCGACGACCTGCCCGACCCCGCCGCCCTGCTCGAGGGGCTCAACGAGCCGCAGCGGCGGGCGGTGCTGCACCGCGGCACCCCGCTGCTGGTGGTGGCCGGCGCCGGCTCGGGCAAGACCCGCGTGCTCACCCACCGCGTGGCCCATCTCATCGCCAGCGGGGACGCCACCCCGTGGCAGATCCTGGCCATCACCTTCACCAACAAGGCCGCCGACGAGATGCGCGAGCGCCTGGTGGACCTGGTGGGGCCGGTGGCCCGGCGCATGTGGGTGTCCACCTTCCACGCCGCCTGCGTGCGCATCCTGCGGGCGCACGCCGATCGCCTCGGCTACCGGTCGTCGTTCACCATCTACGACGACGCCGACTCGAGGCGCCTGGTGGAGCACGTGCTGCGGGACCTGAACATCGACGCCAAGCGCCTGCCGGCCCGGTCGGTGCAGGGGTCGATCTCCGCGGCCAAGGCCGAGCTCGTCGACGCGCCCGCCTACGCGGCGGGGGCGGCGTCGGTGTTCGAGCGGCGCATCGCCGACGTGTACCAGGAGTACGAGCGGCGCCTGGCGGCGGCGTCCGCCATGGACTTCGACGACCTGCTCCTGCAGACCGTGCGCCTCTTCCGCAGCGCCCCCGACGTCCTCGGCGAGTACCGTGCCCGCTTCCACCACGTGCTGGTGGACGAGTACCAGGACACCAACCGGGCCCAGAACGAGATCGTGCTCATGCTGGCGGCCGAGCACCACGACATCTGCGTGGTGGGCGACAGCGACCAGTCCATCTTCGGCTGGCGCGGCGCCGACATCCGCAACATCGTGGAGTTCGAGGAGGCGTTCCCCGACACCACGGTCATCCCCCTCGAGCAGAACTACCGCTCCACGCGGACCATCCTCGACGCCGCCAACGCGGTGATCGCCCACAACGTCACCCGCGTGCCCAAGGAGCTGTGGACCGACGGGGAGGCGGGCGAGCGCATCGTGCGCTACCGGGCCGAGGACGAGTACGACGAGGCGGCCTGGGTGGCCACCGAGATCGCCCGGCTGCGCGAGTTCGACGGCGTCGATCCCGGCGAGGTGGCCGTCTTCTACCGCACCAACGCCCAGAGCCGGGCGCTCGAGGAGGAGCTCGTGCGGGCGGGCATCGCCTACAAGGTGGTGGGGGGCACCCGCTTCTACGACCGCCGCGAGGTGAAGGACCTCCTCGCCTACCTGCGCCTGCTGGCCAACCCCGACGACGAGGTCTCGGCCCGGCGCGTGGTGAACGTGCCGCGCCGCGGGGTGGGCGACGCCTCGGTGGACCGCCTGGCCGCCTGGGCCCGCCAGCACGGGCGCTCCTTCGCCGACGCCCTCGAGCACGCCCCGGAGGCGGGGGTGACGGGCAAGGCGGCCAAGGGCGCCGCCCAGCTCGCCGCGCTGCTGGCCGAGCTGCGGGCCCGGATCGAGGCGGGGGCGGGGCCCGACGAGCTCATCGAGGCCGTGGCCGAGCGCACCGGCTACCGCGCCGCCCTCGAGGCCGAGGACACCCTCGAGGCGCACGGCCGGCTGGAGAACGTCGGCGAGCTGGCCGGGGCGGCGGGCGACTACGAGAGCCTCGACGAGTTCCTCGAGTCGGTGGCGCTCGTGGCCGACACCGACGAGCTCGAGGCCGGTGACCGCCGGGTGTCGCTCATGACGCTGCACAGCGCCAAGGGGCTCGAGTTCCCCGCCGTGTTCCTGGTGGGGCTGGAGGACGGGGTGTTCCCCCACCTGCGGGCGCTGGAGGACCCCGACCAGCTCGAGGAGGAGCGCCGCCTCTGCTACGTGGGGATCACCCGGGCCCGGCGCCAGCTGTACCTGACGCACGCCTGGAGCCGCACGCTGTGGGGGTCCACGAGCCACGCCATCCCCAGCCGCTTCCTGTCCGAGCTCCCCGCCGAGCTGCTGCGCGACGTGGGGTCCTCGTGGTCGGCGCGGCC
>DATJBC010000229.1:0-3859 GCA_035515515.1 Acidimicrobiales bacterium | reverse complement strand
GCGAACACCCCGCCGTCCCTGGCCACCAGCCAGTAGCCGGCGCCGTCGGCGGTGGGGGCCATGCCCACCACGGGCGCGTCGAGGCGGTGCCCGCCCGCTGATCCCAGGAAGGGCGCGCCGTAGGCGAACACCCCGCCGTCCGCCGCCACCAGCCAGTACCCGCCGGTGGCGGGGTCGCCGGCCACGCCCGCCACCGGCGCGGCGAGCCGCCGCCCGCCCATCGACCCCGCGAAGCGGGCGTCACCGTAGGCGAACACCCCGCCGTCCGCGGCCACCAGCCAGTAGCCGGCGCCGTCGGCGGTGGGCGCCATGCCCACGACCGGGGACGCCAGGGCGACGCCCGCCGCGGAGCCCTGCGAGGAGGCGGCGCCGAAGGGGTAGACCCCGCCCGCCGCGGTGACGAGCCAGTAGCCCCCGGCGGGGCCAGCGGCCACGCCGGCCACGGGGGAGTCCACGGCCGGGCCCCCGGCGCGGGCGCCGGCCCGAGAGGCAGGAGGCGTCGCCCCGGGCGCGCCGCCGGCCGCCGCGGGCCCCGCCACCAGCGCGGGCGTGCCGAGCAGGGCGGCCAGCACCGCGCCCCGCAGACGGCGTCGCATGCCGGTGATGATGCCCGCCCGCCGTCGGCCGGTCACGGCCGGGCCCGTTTCTCGGCCAGGCGGAGGGCGAGGGCCGCGGCGTGGGCGGCGTCGCGGGCCTCCACCACCGCCGTCACGGCCCGGCCCCCGCGGCGCAGCTCCCAGGTCCCCAGGCCGACCACCGGGGTGCCCGCCGCCAGCGCCAGGGCGATCTCCGACAGGGTGCCGAACTCGCCGGCCACCGCCACCACGGCGTCGGCCGCCCGCGCCACCAGCGCGTTGCGGGCCTCGCCGAGGCCGGTGGCCACGGCCACCGTGACGTGGGGGTTGGCCGCGGCCCGGTCGTCGCCGGGCAGGATGCCCAGGCTGGTGCCGCCGCCGGCGGCCGCCCCGCGGCAGGCCGCCTCCATGACCCCGCCCAGCCCCCCGCACACCACGACGGCGCCCGCCTCGGCCAGGGCCCGTCCCACCGCCTCGGCCTTCTGGCAGTCCTCGGCCGAGGCGTCCCGGCCACCGATCACCGCCACGTAGGGCGTCGTGCTCACCGCTCCACCCATGGGCGCGCCACCTCCGTCATCGCCCGTCCCCCCCGGCGCCCGCTCACGCCCACCGGGAGGCCCGCTCACTCCCACCGGAACGTCAGCGCGGCGAGCGCCGGCGCGCCCAGCGCCCAGGCCGCCAGCACCACCCACGACCACCCCGGCACCGCGGCGCGCACCCCCAGGGCGGCGTGCAGGGCGTCGGCCAGCGCCGCGGCGGGCAGCACCTTGGCGGCGGCCTGCAGCCCGCCGGGGAGCTTGGACAGCGGCGCCAGCATCCCGCTCACGAGCAGGAGCACCAGCCACAGCCCGTTGGCCGCCGCCAGGTTGACCTCGGCCCGCAGCACCCCGGCGAGGACGAGGCCGAGCCCGCCGAACCCGACGGTGGCGAGCACCACCACCACCACGGCCACGCCCGCCCCGCCCGCCGTGGGGCGCCAGCCGAGGCCGAGCGCCACGGGCACGAGCACGGCCGCCTGCACCAGCTCCACCACGAGGACGGCGGCGATCTTGGCGCCGAGCAGGGCGGGACGCCCGAGCGGCGTGGCCCCCAGGCGCTTGAGCACGCCGTAGCCGCGCTCGAAGCCGGTGGCGATGCTCAGGTTGACGAAGGCCGTGCTCATCACGGCCAGGGCCAGGATGCCCGGCGCCAGGAAGCGCACGGGGTGGTCGGTGCCCGTGGGGAGCAGGTGCACCTCCGAGAAGAAGACGAGCAGCACCACCGGGATGCCCAGGGTGAGCAGGAGCGACTCGCCGCGCCGCATGGTCATCGACAGCTCGGCCCCCGACTGCGCCGCCAGGCGCCGCAGCGCCGCACCTCCCGGGCGCGCCGGCGCGCTCACGGTGGCGTCCCGGCCCGCCGCCGCCGGGGGCGCGCCGGGGCGGCGCGGGGCCCGCCCCCCGCGGCGTCGTCCTCCCCGCCGGCGCCCACCACGCGCAGGTAGACCTCCTCGAGTGAGCGGCGCCCGGCGCGCAGCTCGGTGAGGGGCAGGTCGTGCTCGCCCAGCCAGCGCGCCACCGCCGCCAGCCGGGCCGGGTCCGCCGGCCCGCCCACGCGGTAGTGGCCGGGGCGCTCCTCGGCCACGCCGGCGCCGGCGCCCAGGGCGGCCTCGAGGGCGCCCGTGTCCAGACCCGCCGGTGCCTCGAAGCGGATGCCGCCCTCGCCGCCGGCCGCCGACAGCTCGGCCACGCTGCCCCGGGCCACGGCTCGGCCCGCCGCCACGATGACGACCTCGTCGGCCAGGCGCTCGGCCTCGCCGAGCTCGTGGGTGGTGAGCACCACGCACACGCCGCGGGCGCGCAGGTCGGCGACGACCCGGCGCACGGCCAGGCGGCCCTCGGGGTCCACGCCGGCGGTGGGCTCGTCGAGGAACACCACCTCGGGCCGGCCCACGAGGGCCAGCGCCAGCGACAGGCGCTGCTGCTCCCCGCCCGACAGCCGCCGCCACGGGGTGCGGGCCACGCCCGCCAGCCCCACGAGCTCGAGCAGCGCGTCGGGGTCCTCGGGGTCGTCGTAGTAGGCGGCGAACAACCCGAGCGCCTGGCGCGCCCCCATGACGGGGTAGACGCCGCCGCGCTGGAGCATCACCCCGGTGCGCGCCACGACGCGCCGGTGCTGTGCGAGGGGGTCCAGTCCCAGCACGCGCACCGTCCCGCCGTCGGGCCGGCGGTAGCCCTCGAGCGCCTCGACGGTGGAGGTCTTGCCCGCGCCGTTGGGGCCGAGCAGCGCCAGGACCTGTCCCCGGCGCGCCTCGAGCGACAGGCCGTCCACCGCCACCAGCGCGCCGTAGCGGACCACGAGGTCGTGGCACTCGACCACGGGCGCGTCGCTCGGGGCGTGCAGCGCCGGGTCCGCCATCGCGGCGAGGCTACCTTTGGCCACCATGATCGACATCGTCCTGGCCAGGGAGAACCCCGACGCGGTGAAGGCCTCCCTGGGCAGGCGGGGCGTGGACCCGGCGGACGTCGACCGGCTGCTCGATGCCGACCGCCGTCGGGCCGGCGCCGTGCGCCGGCGCGACGAGGTGCGCGCGCAGGTGAAGGACCTGTCGCGCCGGGTGGCGGAGCTGCGCCGCAGCGGCGACGGCGCGCAGGCCGCCGAGCTCACCGAGCGCAGCAAGGGACTGGGCGCCCAGGAGAAGACGCTCGACGCCGAGGCCGACGCGGCCGAGACCGAGGTGCGCGAGCTGTTGCTGTGGCTGCCCAACCTCGTCGCCGACGACGCCCCCGACGGGGCCGGCGCCGAGGACAACGTCGAGGTGCGCCGCTGGCCGGAGGAGCCCCCCGCCTACGGCGAGCACCAGCGCGTGCCCCACTGGGAGGTGGGCGCCGCCCTCGGCATCCTCGACCTCGAGCGCGGCGCCCGGCTGTCGGGGTCCATGTTCCCCCTGTACCGGGGGATGGGGGCGCGCCTCTTGCGGGCGCTCACCAGCTTCGCCCTCGACCGCCACGCCGAGCTCTACGAGGAGATCCGCCCCCCCACGCTGGTGCGCACCGACACCATGGTGTCGACCGGGCACCTGCCCAAGTTCGCCGACGACGCCTACCACCTCGAGCGCGACGACCTGTGGGCCATCCCCACCGCCGAGGTGCCCCTCACCTCGATGTACCGGGGCGACATCCTCGAGGAGGCCGTCCTGCCGCTGCGCCTCACGGCGGGCACGGCCTGCTTCCGGCGCGAGGCGGGATCGGCCGGGCGCGACACCCGGGGGCTCCTGCGGGTGCACGAGTTCGACAAGGTCGAGC
>DATJBC010000228.1:0-13831 GCA_035515515.1 Acidimicrobiales bacterium | reverse complement strand
GCTGTCGGGCATCGGGCTCGGGGTGGCGTCACCGTCGCTGTCGGCCACCGTCTCCAACCAATTCGCCCCCGAGGACCTGGGGACGGCGGCCGCATCGCAGCAGCTCATGAACCAGCTCGGCACGGTGGCCGGCATCCAGGTGATGGAGACGGTGCGCGAGGCGGCCATCGCCGGGAGGAGCGGGCCCGCCGCCGTGCTGTCGTCGTTCCACGAGGCGTACCTGGTGGGGGGCGGCATCGCCGTCCTGGCCGTGGTGGCCGCCGCCATGTGCCGGTCCACCGACCGCAGCGTGGTGCCCGCCGTCGAGGTCCTCGAGGCCCTCGACGTCACCGAGCGCCAGCCGGTGGTGATCCCCGCGCCCGTGAGCGCGGGCGAGCCGGCCGCCGTGCCGCTGCGGGAGCTGCCCCTCGAAGCAGGCTGAGCTTCGAGGCCCCCGGCGCACGACGAGCCCGGGCGGCGCGCTACGAGGTGATCTCGCGCAGGCGGTTGGCCACTTCCTGGGCGGCCGGGTCGGGCGGGGCGCCCTGCATCATCATGAGCTTGGCCATGTCGCCCTCGACACGCACCTTGCCGGCCATGAAGGCCTGCATGCCCACCTGGGGGTTGCCCTCCACCAGGATGGCCTTGGCCGTGGTGTAGTCGAGGGTGACCTTGAGGTCGACGGGGTCGATGTGCCCGGTCTCGAGCTTGAGCCGCCCGTCGCTGGTGTCCATGTGGGCGTCGATGCTCCCCTCGCCGAAGGGCACCTCGGTGATCACCAGGTTCATCCGCATCTGGTGGGGGACGCTTCCGGTCTTGCCCTCGTATTCCTCGCGGATCCGGCGGGCCTCGTCGACCCACTCGTCGCTCAGGAAGGGGTATTGGGCCATCGTCACTTGCGCTCCTTGTCGCTCACACGGGCCGTTGCCCCCGCGACGGCACTCAGGGCACTGGGCAGGGATCACCCTACCCGCGTGCCGTTCGGAGGTGCCCTCGTTGACTTGGATGTCAGTCAACACCCCCCCGGCGGCGCGCTGCGCAGCCCGCGGCCGGCCCACCGGAGTCCGCCGGGCCCCGCCCGCCCGGGCGGGGCCCGGGCGCCGGGCCGGCCAGCGGGGCCCGCCAGCCGGGCCGGAGCGACGGGTCGCGTAGCATGCGGGCGTGCCCGCCCCCGTCATCCCTGGTGCCGAGCCCTTCTCCCACGCCGGCTCCCGCCACGCCGTGCTGGTGCTGCACGGCTTCACCGGGAACCCCCAGTCGATGCGTCCCCAGGCCGACGCCCTGGCCGCCGAGGGCTACACCGTGGAGCTGCCCCTCCTTCCCGGCCACGGGACGGCCATCGAGGACATGGTGCCGACCCGGTGGCCCGACTACGCGTCGGCCGCCGAGGCCGCCTACGCGGCGCTCGCCGCCCGCTGCGACGACGTCGCCGTGGTGGGCCTGTCGATGGGGGGCACGCTGGGGTGCCACCTGGCCGAGCGCCATCCCGAGATCCGCGGGTTGGTCCTGGTCAACCCGTTCGTCGACCCCCCCGCCGAGAGCTTCAGGGAGGTCCTGCGCGGGCTGCTCGACGCCGGCACCGAGGTGGCGCCCGGGTTGGGCTCCGACATCGCCAAGGAGGGCCCCGTCGAGCTCGCCTACCCGGGGACGCCGGTGGCCGCGGCGCTCAGCCTCTTCGAAGGCATCGACGCCGTCGCCGCCGGGCTGGCCGAGATCCGCTGCCCGGTGCTGCTGCTGTCGAGCCGCCAGGACCACGTGGTGCCGCCGTCGTCGGGCGACGTCCTCGTGGCCGGGGTCTCCGGGCCCGTCGAGCGGGTCTGGCTGGAGGAGAGCTTCCACGTGGCGACCCTCGACAACGATGCCGAGCTGGTGGTGTCGAGCACCGTGGCGTTCGTGCGCGGGGTGCTCGGCGCCAGCCCGGCCGGGGAGATGGTGGCGGGGACGGCTGGCTGATGGCCGGCGAGCGCCGCCTGACGCGCGACGACGCCGCCTACGTGGCGCGCCTCGCACGCATCGACCTGACCGAGGAGGAGCTCGACCGGTACGCCGAGCAGCTCGCCAGCGTGCTCGACCACGCCGCGGAGCTGGCCGCGCTGGACACCGAGGGGGTCGAGCCCACGGCGCACCCCCTCCCCCTGCAGAACGTCACGCGCCCCGACGAGCCCCGGGAGTCCCTCGACCGCGACGAGGTCCTGGCCCAGGCGCCCGACGTCGAGGGCGGGCGCTTCCGCGTGCCGCGCATCTTGGGGGACGAGTCGTGACGCCCGAGGCCCCCGGGGCCGGGCCCGGTCCCGGGGCGGGGGCCCCCGCCCTGGCCATCGCCCGGGGGGTGCGGGACGGCACCACCCCGGCGGCCGAGGTCCTGGAGCGCTGCCTGGCGGCCATCGACGCCGTGGACGGCGAGCTGCACGCCTTCGTGACCGTGCTCCCCGACGACGCCCGCCGGGCCGCGGCGGACGTCGACCGGCGGGTGGCGTCGGGGGAGGACCCCGGCCCCCTGGCCGGCGTGCCGGTGGCGGTGAAGGACAACATCTGCACGCGGGGGGTGGCCACCACGTGCTCGTCGCGCATCCTCGAACGCTGGCACCCGCCCTACGACGCCACGGTCATCGAGCGGCTGCGGAGCGCGGGCGCCGTGGTCCTGGGCAAGACGAACCTGGACGAGTTCGCCATGGGGTCCTCGACCGAGCACTCCGCCTTCGGCCCCACGCGCAACCCCTACGACACGGCCCGCGTGCCGGGTGGGTCCTCGGGCGGGTCGACCGCCGCGGTGGCCGCCGGGCTGGCGCCGCTGGCGCTGGGCTCGGAGACGGGCGGGTCGATCCGCCAGCCGGCCGCGCTGTGCGGGGTGGTGGGGCTCAAGCCCACCTACGGCACGGTGTCGCGCTACGGGCTGGTGGCCTTCGCCAGCTCGCTCGACCAGATCGGCCCCGTGGCCACCTCGGTGGAGGACTGCGCGGCGCTCTTCGACGTCATCGGGGGGCACGACCCGCTCGACTCCACGTCGCTCGACCGGCCGTTGCCCCGCTCGGCGTCGGGGATCCCCGACGGCGTCGACGGCGTGCGGGTGGGGCTGGTGCGCGAGCTCGTCGACGGGGTCGATCCCGCCGTCGGGGCGTCGGTGCGCGGCGCGGCGGCGGCCCTCGAGGAGCGCGGCGCCCGGGTCGCCGAGTGCTCGGTCCCCGAGCTCCGCCACGGACTGCCCGCCTACTACATCCTGGCGTCGGCCGAGGCCTCGTCCAACCTGGCCCGCTACGACGGGGTGCGCTACGGCCTGCGGGTGGACGCCCAGACGGCGGAGTCCATGAACGCCGCCACCCGCGCGGCCGGCTTCGGCGCGGAGGTGAAGCGGCGCATCATGCTGGGCACCTACGCCCTGTCGGCCGGCTACTACGACGCCTACTACGCCCAGGCCCAGAAGGTCCGCACCTTGATCATCGACGCGCTGGCCGCCGCCTACCACCGGTTCGACGCGCTGCTGGGCGCCACCACCCCCACGACCGCCTTCACCATCGGCTCCAAGATCGACGACCCCTGGGCGATGTACCTGTCCGACGTGTGCACCGTGCCGTCGAACCTCTCGGGGCATCCCGCGCTGAGCGTCCCCTTCGGCAGCGACGACGCCGGGCTCCCCGTGGGGGTGCAGGTCATGGCGCCCGCCCTCGGGGAGGCGGTGCTGTTCCAGGTGGGGGCGGTGCTCGAGGCGGCGGCTCCCCGCCTCGCCGCCCCGGCGGTGGGGGCCCGATGAGCGGGGCATGGGAGCCCGTCATCGGCCTCGAGGTGCACTGCGAGCTCAAGACCGACACGAAGCTCTTCTGCGGGTGCCGCAACCTCTTCGGGGGCGAGCCCAACACCCACGTGTGCCCGGTGTGCCTGGGCCTGCCGGGCTCGCTCCCGGTGCTCAACGCCAAGGCGGTCGAGTACGCCATGCGCATCGGCATGGCCCTGCACTGCGAGGTGCGCCCCTCGCTGTTCCACCGCAAGAACTACTTCTATCCCGACATGCCCAAGGACTACCAGGTGAGCCAGTACGACGAGCCCATCAACGTTGGCGGCTGGCTGGAGCTCCCCGACGGGTCGCGCATCGGCATCGTGCGGGCGCACCTCGAGGAGGACACCGGCAAGACCTCGCACGTGGGCGGGGGCGGCCGCATCCACGACGCCGGGCACTCCGTGGTCGACTACAACCGCGCCGGGGTTCCGCTCGTCGAGATCGTCTCTGAGCCCGACATCCGCTCCTCGGAGCAGGCGCGCCTGTACGTCTCGGAGCTACGGGCCATCCTGGTGGCCACGGGGGCCTCGGACGGGCGCATGGAGGAGGGCTCCCTGCGCGTCGACGCCAACGTGTCGGTGCGCCCCGGCCCCGACGCCCCCTACGGGACGCGCTGTGAGATCAAGAACATGAACTCGCTTCGCTCACTGGGTCGGGCCATCGACTTCGAGATCGATCGGCAGGTCGCGTTGCTCGAGCGGGGTGAGGTGGTCAAGCAGCAGACGCGGCACTGGGACGAGGACGCCGGCGAGACCGTCGCGCTGCGATCCAAGGAAGAGGCCTTCGACTACCGCTATTTCCCCGAGCCCGATCTCGTCCCGATCGTGCCCGACCAGGGCTGGCAGTCCGAGGTGGCGGCCTCGCTCGGCCCCATGCCCGCCGATCGCCGCGCCAGGCTCGCATCGCTGTTCGGCCCCGAGATCCCCACCGGGTCGCGCGCCGACCAGATCGCCACGGTGGTCGAGCACGGCCTCGACGCGCTGGTGCTGGCAGCCACGGGCGAGGGCGTGAGCCCCCTGCTGGCGTTGGCGCGGACCTCGAACGAGGCGTCGGCCGATCCCGAGCGCGCCCGTGGCCTCGACGCCGCGAGCTACACCCAGCTCCTCCGGATGGAGGAAGGCGGCGACCTGAGCGCCACGCAGGCCAAGGACGTCCTGGCAGAGATGCTCGACAACGGGGGGGACCCGGCCGAGATCGCCCGGCGCAAGGGCTACGAGGCCCTCGACAGCGGCACCCTGGAGGCGGCCGTGGCCGAGGTGGTCCAGGCCCATCCCGACGAATGGGCCCGCTTCCGCGGCGGCGAGGACAAGCTCTTCGGATTCTTCACCGGCGCGGTCATGCGGGCGACCGACAACCGGGCCGACGGGAAGGCCGTGGCCGCCGAGCTGCGCCGCCTGCGCGGCTGACCCTTCCCCCACCGCCTCGGCCTGCCGCGCGTTTTGGGGGAGCGCGAGTCCGGGCGTCCGCGTCTCGAGGTGCCATCGGCGAGATCGATCTGGGAGACCCTGCATGGCAACGGCGGACCGACCATCTTCGCCAAGGCCACGCGAGCAGGACGGGCACCTTAGACGCTCGTGGATTTCGCGACCCGGATCGCAGTTTGCGGATGATGTGTTACAGGAGGCGCACCCGCCCTACTCAGGCACTTATCGCCTGGTCTGCCCTACGGGTTTCGGTCGTGACCCCGGTCAATCTGCATGAAGACCCAGCGGACGATCGCAAACGTCAGGGCCAGGGCCGTGCAGAGGAGAACGATTCCGACCGTCAGATATACGAATGCAGCATTGTTGACTCCATAGATCAATGCGTTGAGTCCAGTCCAATAGAGGGAAATCGTAAACACCGACGCTGCGATTCTTACAGTGCGGAGTTGCTGCTTAGTGAGCCTGCCGTCTTGTTCCACCATCCCAGTCTTGTTGGCCCTGAGGCCAAAGACGAGCCCGTCCGCCCAGGCACGCGGAACTGCCCAATGGCGCTGTCTCGGCGCCGCCGACGCCCACGCGTGGCCTCCAGGCGGGGCCTGGGGCCCCGATGAGCCGACGGCCGGGCTTGCTCCCAACTTGGCCAGGGAATCAACCGCCAGTCGGAGACCCAGGGCATCCCTTCCTCGAAGGTGACACCCCCCACCCCGGCTCACCCCCGCCATTTCGGAGGGGTCAGATTCGTGACTTGTCACGAAGGCCACGGGAATGTCACAGGCGCCTTAGACGCTCGTGGATTGCGTGACCGGATCGCAGCTTGCGGATGATGTGTTACTGGGAACGCACCCGCACCACTGCGGCACTTGACGGTCGCGACATCGAGATGCACGATTCGACCGGGAAGAGCGCCTATGTGCGTGGGGCGCATCCCAGAGCCGTCATCTGGTCGGGTCTGGGTACTGGAACGCACCCGAGCGCTCCATTGTCGGGTGTGTTAGAAATGGGTCGCAGCTCATCCGCGCAGTCTCGCCCGACAAACGGACGGTGAACCCGTGTTTGTGACAGTCATTCATCGAATTCACGACCCCGAAGGCTTTGAGGCCGCCGAGGCCAAGGCACTCGAAGCTGGGCTACCGTCCCACGTTGCGCTGCCAATCCATGCAGCGACCAACGATCACAGCCTCGGCATCTGCATCTGGGAAGGCGAATCGGTCGACGCCGTGCGTGAGGTGGTTGAAGGCGCGGTCGGACCATGGGCGAACAACGAGTATTACGAGATGCACGTAGACGGACTTACGTCGCAGCTCGGAAAGTAGCCCGGCTCAACCGCGGCGACCCAGAGGGCGCATAACATCGGCGCACCTGCGACCGCTCCCAAAATCGCAGCATTTGCAACTGCTGGCTATGGCGCTGTCTCGGCCCGCCTGAGGCTCGGCGACCGACGGCCTTTCCCGACCACGCCTCCAGCGTGGCCCGGGGTCCCGGGACCGGGTCGCCGCGGCCTACGGTGTGGCCGCCAGGCGGGGCCTGGTGCCCTTATGGGCCGGTCGGCTGCTCCAACTGGGCCCATGGAATCAACCGCCGGTCGGAGAGCCAGGGCATCCCTTCCCCGAACGCAACCCCCACTCCGGCTCACCCCACTTCGTTCGCAGGGTCGGATTGGTGACTTGTCACAAACGCGGTAGGAGTGTCAGCAGCGTCCCGACGCTTGTGCGTGATCCCGTGACCTGGAATCGCAGTTCCTGCGGGCACCGTTTTTGCAGGGCGCGCACCCGCCCTAGTCGGCACATTGCGGATAGCATTCGTAGAACTGCTGGCAGGATCGGCGGCTATCGTCATCCGGATGGGATTTGACGCTGTCATCGTCGGTGGAGGCTCCGCAGGTTGCGTGCTGGCCTCCCGGCTCAGCGAGGACCCCAACCGTTCGGTCCTGCTCGTCGAGGCCGGGTCCGACCACCCTGATATTCGTACGCTGCCGCGCGACGTGATGGATGCGTCCGAGCCGACGGTGGCTCACGACTGGGGTTACTTCGCCGATGCGGATCTCGACCGTGGGATTCCACTTCCTCGGGCCCGCCTCATGGGGGGCTGCTCGTCCACCAACGCGTGTTTCGCATTGCGAGGCGCGCCGGAGGATTATGACGCCTGGGCGACTTTGGGCAATCCCGGCTGGGGTTTTGCCGACGTCCTCGCGGAGGAGGTGGGGATCACGAAGCAATCGGTCAACGACCTGCTCGGCCACCTGGAGGGACGGGGGTACCTGGTACGGGTGCCCGACCCGGTGGATGGACGCGCCCGCGTCATCCGGCTGACGGCGAAAGGCGCCGCCTCGGACGGACGGTCAACGCCGAGGCGCAAGCGGCCGAGCTGCGGATCGCCGAGATCCTCGGGCCGCGTCGCTTCGCCCAACTGCGCAGCTCCCTACAGCTGTTGGCCGAGTTGAGTTAGCGGCGGCACTGGCCATCGCCCGGTGCCGGTTCGCGCTCGTGGGGCGCCCCGCCTGGAAGCTCGGCGCCCGTCGGCCTTCCGGACCACGTCCCCGGCGTCGCCGGTCTCGAAGCCGGGGCGCCGCCGCCGGCACGGCGGTCTCACCTGCATCACCTCGTGAAGCCCGGGCCCGCCTTGACGAGCGCCCGGCGCCCGTAGGCTGTGACCATGAGGACAGACGCCGCTCAGGCTCCCCGCAGCTGGCGCCGGCCCGGTCGGCCCGACGTCGTCTGGCCGCTGCGGCGGTCGTGGCTGGCCCGTGGCGTGCTGCGGACGGTGCGGACCGCGTGCCTGGGGATGCTCGCCGTGGTGGCCGTCATCACGCTGTTCTTCGTGTGGGCCTTCGGGCACCCGGTGGCCTGGGGCGTCATCGGGTCGCTGTTCGGGGTGCTGCCCCTCGCCGGGCTCCTCCTCTCCGTCGGCTTGGAGCTGCGGGCCGCGCTGGCCGCCGGACCCCGCTGGGTGGCGGTGCGGTTCCTGTTGCGGTGGCGGGTGGTCGACCTGGGTGCGGTGCGCGCCGTGCACCTGGGGGGCGATTCCCCGTTCGTCCCCTTCTTCCGCTTCGGAGGCGGGAGGCCCGGCGTGCCGGGCGCTCCGGGGGGCCCCGCCGCCGGCGGCGGCGGAGGAGGGGTGCGCTCGGTGGTCTTCGAGGACGCAGAGGGCCGCCGCATCAACGTCGACGTGGGGGTCTTCGACGCCGACCTGGCCGACGTCGTGCGCCGGGGGCTGGGACCGGACGTGGCCGTCGACCCCGCCGTGGCGGACGTCTTGGAGCTGGGGCCGGGATCCGAGGAGCCCGACCGCCGGCCCTGACCGGGGCCGGCCCTAACCTAAGGGCCTATGCCCAGCCCACCCGACACGTCCTCGGGCGGAGACCGCGCCCGTCCGCACGGCATGAAGATCAGGAGCTACGAGGTCACCGACGGCCCCACGCGGGCGCCGGCCCGGGCCATGCTGCGCGCCATCGGCATGACCGACGACGACTGGTCCAAGCCCCAGGTCGGCGTGGCGTCCTCGTGGAACGAGGTGACGCCGTGCAACATGTCCCTCGACGGCCTGGCCAAGCGCTCCAAGGATGGCGTGCGCGACGCCGGCGCCTTCCCCATCGAGTTCGTGACCATCGCCGTCTCCGACGGCATCTCCATGGGCCACGAGGGCATGCGGGCCTCGCTCGTGTCGCGTGAGGTCATCGCCGACTCCATCGAGACGATGGTGCACGCCGAGCGCTTCGACGCCCTGCTCACCTTCGCCGGCTGCGACAAGTCCCTCCCCGGCATGCTCATGGGCGCCGCCCGCCTCAACCTCCCGGCCGTCTTCCTCTACGGCGGCACCATCCTCCCCGGGCGGATCCCCGGTCGGCCCGACGACGAGGCCCTCGACATCGTGAGCGTGTTCGAGGCGGTGGGGGCCCACGCCGCGGGATCGCTCTCCGACGAAGAGCTCTCCCTCATCGAGCACAACGCCTGTCCCAGCGCGGGCTCGTGCGCGGGCATGTTCACGGCCAACACGATGTCGTCGGTGGCCGAGGCCATCGGCATGGCCCTCCCCGGCTCCGCGTCCCCCTCGGCGGTGGACGGGCGGCGCAGCGAGTTCGCCTACCGGTCCGGCCAGGCCGTCGTCGAGCTCCTCGCCCGCGACATCCGTCCTCGCGACATCATGACCAAGGCCGCCTTCGAGAACGCCATCGCCGTGGTGATGGCGCTGGGCGGGTCCACCAACGCCGTCCTGCACCTCATGGCGATCGCCAACGAGGCCCGCGTCGAGCTGGAGCTCGACGACTTCAACCGCATCGCCGCCAAGGTCCCCCACATCGGCGACACCAAGCCCCACGGCCGGTACCACATGGTCGACGTCGACCGGGTGGGCGGCATCCCCATGGTCATGTGCGCGCTGCTGGAGGCCGGCCTCCTCCACGGCGACTGCGTGACGGTGACGGGGAAGACGGTGGCCGAGAACATCGCTGATCTCGACCCGCCGGCTCCCGACGGCGAGGTGGTGCACCCGCTCGACCGGCCCATCAACCCGGTGGGCGGCATCGCCGTGCTGCGCGGGTCGCTGGCGCCCAACGGCGGCGTCGTGAAGGTGGCCGGCATCGACTCGAGCACCTTCGAGGGCACGGCGCGCGTGTTCGACGACGAGCAGGGCGCCCTCGACGCCATCCTGGGCGGGCACATCCAGCCCGGCACCGTGGTGGTCATCCGCTACGAGGGGCCCAAGGGCGGCCCCGGTATGCGGGAGATGCTGGCCGTGACCGGCGCCATGAAGGGCGCGGGCCGGGGCGGGGACTGTGCGCTCGTGACCGACGGGCGCTTCTCGGGCGGGACCCACGGCTTCTGCGTGGGCCATGTCGCTCCCGAGGCCGTGGACGGGGGCCCCATCGCCTTCGTGGCCGACGGGGACCGCATCGTCATCGACGTCCCCACCAAGCGGATCGACCTCATGGTCGACGACGCCGAGCTGGCCCGCCGGCGTGCCCAGTGGAAGCTCCCCGAGCCCCGCTACACCTCGGGCGTCCTCGCCAAGTTCGCCCGGCTCGTCACCGGGGCCGAGAGGGGGGCCGTCACCGAGCCCTGAGGCCGGTCGCCGCCCCCCGGTTCCGCCCCTCAGATCCGGGTGGCGCGCCAGCAGCTCGTCACGTAGGGGATGACGATGCGGTCGCGGCCCGCCACCGCGGGGTGGCTGTGGACGAAGTCGGTCACCCGGGCGAGCAGTGCGGACCGCTCGTCCTCGGGGAGCACCTGCACGTGGCTGCGCGTGGCGACCAGATCCACGATGTCCGCGGGCGCGAGCTCCTGGGACCAGCGGAAGTCCCGCGCCGCGGTGGCGGTGAAGGGCGCACCGGCGGGCATCTGCACCTGGGAGCCGCCCCGGTGGGCGTCCTCGCCCCCGAACACCCGCCCGAGCTCGGCCATCCAGGGCACGCCCTCGTCGCGCAGGTTCCACAGGAGCCCGAGCGTCCCTCCCGGCCGCAGGACGCGGGCCACCTCGGCGACCGCCTCCTCGAGGCGCACCCAGTGCCACATCTGCGCGCCCAGCACGACGTCGACCTCGCCCCCGCCGGCGGGCAGGTCCTCGGCGTGCCCGTCGCTCACCTCGGCACCGGGCACGCGCTCTTCCAGCACGGCCCGCATGTGCGGGTCGGGCTCGACGGCGACCACGTCGAGGCCGCGGCCCACGAGGTCCCGGGTCAGCGCGCCGGTGCCCGCACCGATCTCGATGACCCGGGTGCGGGCGCCGGGGACGGCGCGTGCCGCCACGGCCCCGGCGGCCCCCGCCGTCTCGGACTCCTCGAGGAGCCACGACACGCCGTCGGGCGGGTACCCGGGGCGCACGCGGTCGTAGGTGGCGGCCACGGCGCCGAAGGACCTCGCCCGCCGGGCGGTCAGCTCGTCCATGGCGCCCACCATACGGGGGGCCGCCCGAGGGGTCCCATTCCGCCGCGGGCCGCGCCCGGCCATCCGCCCGCCTCCCGCCGGTCCGGCGCGGGCGCGTCGGCGCCCGCACACCACGCACCCGGTGGTGGGCGGCGGGTCGGGAGCGGCCACCCCCCCCTCGCTCGGCGAGCGGGCCGGGCGAAGGGTTGCCGCGCGCGGCGGTCCGTGTCAGAATGTCCGGGTCATGAACGAGGTGACCCCCCTGACCATCAGCGTCCTCGTAGTCCTCCGGTAGCGCACGTCGCCGCGCCTGCGGCTCCGTGCGCCTTGCGACCTCCCAGACGGGAGGTCGTTTCATTTTCCGGGGACGGCGCCCGCGCCGAGCCCAGGCCCCGAGCGACGCGACCCCACGACCGACCCGACCACCCCCGAGTGACAGGAAGACCATGCAACTGACAGGGGCCCAGGCCCTCATCAAGAGCCTCGAGATGCAGCACGTGGAGGTCATCTTCGGCCTCCCCGGCGGGGCCATCCTGCCGGTCTACGACCCCATCCTCGACTCGACGATCCGCCACGTCCTCGTGCGCCACGAGCAGGGCGCGGGGCACATGGCCGAGGGATACGCGCACGTGACCGGCCGTCCCGGCGTGGCCATGGTGACCAGCGGGCCGGGGGCGACCAACATCGTCACGCCCCTGGCGGACGCCATGATGGACTCGATCCCCATCGTCGTGATCACGGGCCAGGTCCCCACGACCGCCATCGGCACCGACGCCTTCCAGGAATGCCCGATCACCGGCGTGACGATGGACATCATCAAGCACAACTGGCTCGTCACCGACGCCCAGGACCTCCCCCGGGTGGTGGCCGAGGCCTTCCACGTCGCCACCACCGGGCGCCCCGGGCCCGTGCTCGTGGACGTGCCCAAGGACGTGTCCAACGCGCCGATGGAGTGGTACTGGCCGGAGTCGCTCGACGATCTCGACCTGCCCGGGTACCGGCCCCAGACTGTGGGGGACCCCGCCGAGATCAGGCGGGCGGCCGAGCTCATCGCCGGCGCGGCGCGTCCGGTCATCTACGCGGGCGGGGGCATCCTCAAGGCGCGCGCCGCCGAGGCCCTGGCGGCTCTGGTCGAGCGCACCGGGATCCCGGTGGTCACCACCCTCATGGCCCGCGGCGCCTTTCCCGACAGCCACCCGCTGTGCCTGGGCATGCCGGGGATGCACGGCAACTACACGGCCGTCACCGCCATGCAGAAGGCCGACCTGCTGGTGGCGCTGGGCAGCCGCTTCGACGACCGGGTGACAGGCAAGGTGGCCGCCTTCGCCCCCGAGGCCAAGATCGTCCACGTCGACATCGACCCCGCCGAGCTGGGCAAGGTGCGGCGCGCCGACGTGGCCATCGCCGGGGACTGCCGCCTCGTCATCGAGGAGCTGGTGCGCGCCCTCGACGCCGTGGAGGCCGCCCGGCCGGGCGCGGGCGGGGCGCGCCCCGACCTCGCCCCCTGGATCGCCCGGATCCGGCAGTGGCAGGAGCAGTACCCGCTCACCTACGAGCAGGAGGAGGGCGGCGCCCTGAAGCCGCAGTTCGTGGTGGAGACGCTGCGCGACGCCACCCCCGACGACACGATCGTGGTGGCGGGCGTGGGCCAGCACCAGATGTGGGCGTCGCAGTACTGGCGCTTCGACCATCCCTACACGTGGGTGAACTCGGGGGGGGCGGGCACGATGGGCTTCGCCGTGCCCGCCGCCATCGGCGCCAAGGTGGGACGGCCGGACAAGATGGTGTGGGCCGTCGACGGCGACGGCTGCTTCCAGATGACGGCCCAGGAGCTCGTCACGGCCTCGGCCGAGCGCATCCCGGTCAAGGTGGCCATCTTGAACAACGCCTACCTCGGCATGGTGCGCCAGTGGCAGGAGCTCTTCTACGCCGAGCGCTACTCCGAGGTGTACCTGTCGCCCGACCTCCCCGACTACGTCAAGTGGGCCGAGGCCATGGGATGCGTGGGCCTCAGGGTGGAGACCCCCGAGGAGGTGGGACCGGCCATCGACAAGGCCAACGCCATCGACGACCGGCCCGTGGTGGTCGACTTCCGGACCGACGCCTTCGAGAAGGTGTACCCCATGGTGCCGGCGGGGGCCTCCAACGACGACATCATCACCGGCCCGACGTCGGGGGAGGGGGGACGGTGAGCCCCCTCGAGGGTGTCGCGCCGCGGCACCACATCGTCACCGCCGTCGTCGAGAACAAAGCCGGGGTGCTCGCCCGCGTGGCCAGCCTCTTCAGCCGCCGCGGCTACAACATCTTCTCGCTGGCGGTGGCACCCACCCATCACGAGCGCTTCAGCCGCATCACCATCGTGGTGGACGTGGAGTCGGCGCCGCTCGAGCAGATCATCAGGCAGCTCGACAAGCTCGTCAACGTGGTGAGCATCACGGAGCTGGCGCCGGCCGACGCCGTGGAGCGGGAGCTGCTCCTGGTGACCGTGGCCGCCGGCGCGGCCCGCGACCAGGTGGCCGCCCTGGCCGACACGGCCGGGGGCACGGTAGTCGACACCGGAGGCGAGCGCCTGACCGTGATGCTGGCCGGCACGCCCACGGACCTCGACGACTTCGAGAACCGCATGGAGCCCTTCGGCATCGTCGACCTCCAGCGGACCGGCCGGGTGGCCCTGCCTAAGCTGGGCCACGGCGCCTCGTCCGGCGACGGGGCGGCGCCGCTCGAGACCGTGCCCGGGTGACCGTGCCCGGGTGGCCCTGCCGGCACCGGGGGGGCGTGCGCTTCGCCGGGCGGCTCAG
>DATJBC010000227.1:0-2731 GCA_035515515.1 Acidimicrobiales bacterium | reverse complement strand
GGCGAGGCGGCCGTCCTCCTCGGCTTCGTGATCCCGGGCGAGACCGCCGCGCTCATCGGGGGCGTGCTGGCGTCGACGCACCACGTCGACCTTGTGCTCATGCTCGTCACGGTGGTGGTCGGTGCCATCGTCGGCGACTCGGTGGGCTACGAGGTCGGCAAGGTCCTCGGCCCCTGGCTGCTCGAGCACCGGCCGCTGCGCGGCCATGCCGGGGTGAGGCGCGGCCAGGCCCTGCTCGTGCGGTGGGGCGGCACGGCCGTGTTCCTGGGCCGGTGGGTGGCCCTGGCCCGGGCGCTCGTGCCCGGGCTCACGGGCATGAGCGGCATGGGATATCGCCGCTTCCTCGTGTTCAACGCCCTGGGAGGGATGGCGTGGGGGACGACCTTCGTCCTGATCGGCTACGGCGCCGGGACCTCCTACCAGGCCGTGGCGGGGTCGGTGGGGGAGTGGGCGCTCGTGATCCTGGGGAGCGCGGTGGTGGTGCTCGTGGCCGTGGTGCTGCTGCGGCGGCGCCGCCAACACCGGCGTTGGGGGTCCACTCCTGCTGAGGGCGGCGGCTCGCCCTGAGCAGACGCGCCGGTCGGATCCTCAGCGCTGCTCGGGGAGGAAGAAGCGCGCCGGCAGCGACCCTTCGCGGCGCACGCGCTGGTGGTTCTCCAGGAGCACGATGTGGGCCAGGGTCTCGCCGACCGCGGCGCGCTGCATGAAGTCGGCGATCTCGTGCCAGGGGCGGGACCACGTCAGGTTGACCGACAGGTCCCAGGCCGTGGTCCCGGGTCGCTCGGCGATCAGGCGCTCGATCTCGGCCAGGCGCTCGGCGTGGTGCGTGATGATCTGGTCGAGGCGGGCGCGGAGGTCCGAGAACCGGTATTCGTGGGCGGGAAAAACCTCGTCCACGCCCAGGTTCTGCACCTTGAGCAGCGACTCCAGGTACTCACCGAGCGGGTTGGGGAACTGCTGGGTGTGCACCCCGATGTTGGGTGTGATGCGGGGCAGCACGTGGTCCCCGGACAACAAGAAGCGGTGCCGGTCGCTGTAGAAGCAGACGTGGCCGGGGGAGTGGCCCGGGGTCCACACGGTGCGCAGGTCCCACCCCGGCACCTCCACCAGCCGCCCGTCCTCGAAGAGCACGTCGGGCTCGGCCATGGTCACCTGGCCGCGGATCATCATCGACGCGAAGTTGAGGTCGGGAAGCTTGGTGGCCGGCACCCCGGCGTCCTGGAGGAACTCCCGCATGCGCGCCAGGAGGTTGTCGGTGTCGATGTAGCGGGCCTGGAGCATCTCGGCGTCGTCGGGGTGCAGCCCGATCCACGCGCCGGACTCCTCCCGCACCCGCCCCGCCAGCCCGTAATGGTCGGGGTGGATGTGGGTGACGAGCACGGCCCGCACGTCCGCCACCGACCCGCCCGCCTCGGCCAGCCCCGCGTTGAGGGCGGCCCAGGCGTCGTCGGTGTTCCACCCCGCGTCCACGATGGCCACACCGTTGTCGAGCTCGAAGGCGTACACGAGCACGTACCGCAGGGGGTTGTCGGGGATGGGGACGGGGATCGACCACACCCCGGGGCGGACGCGTTCCACCGGCGGCATGACGTCGAGGTCCCACGCCTCTTTCTGGCGCACGCCGGTGACCACGACCATGTCGGCACCGTAGGCGGGAACCCCGGAATCGACCAACCTGCCCGCCCGCCCCAGGAGCCCCTTCGGACCGGGTACTCCTGATGCCGCCGCCGGCCCCCCGGGCCCCTTTCCCACGACGCAGGGTGGGGAGGTGGCCGGTATCCGTGTAAAGGGGCTGGAAGTTCACTATTTTCACTCCGGTTGCATTGACCACAGCAGAAACAGCTGCGTACCATGACGCGCTCGGCCTGGCAGCCTCCGCCACCGCAGGCCGGGCGCCCGGGCCACGACCGGCGCATGGCGCACGCAACGGTGCGCATCCAGCCGGACGGCGCTGACGGCGCGTCGGCGTGCGCCAGGCACACGACACGGGGGGTTCCACGGTGCGAGAGCGGGTGGTGAACGACTCTGCCGGCGACCGCGCCGGGCATGCGCCCCACCGCCACGAGCTCGTCGTGAGCCGCATGCGCTCGCGCATCGAGCACGTCCTCGACATGGCGCGCGACGCCTTCGTCGAGACCGACGGCAACGGGGTCGTCACGGAGTGGAACCGGCAGTCCGAAGTCCTCTTCGGCTGGGCACGTCACGAGGTGCTCGGCCGCCCTATCACCGCCTTTCTCATCCCGTCCCGATTCCACGGCCGGGTGCTGCATGACCTCGAGTCGGCGCGGTCGTCGGTGCACGGCATGGAGCGCACCCGGCCACGCCAGCTGCACCTGCTGCACCGGGAAGGCCTCGAGATCCAGGTGTCGGGTTCGGCCTACGTGGTGGGCTCGGGGCCGGATCTGCGCATCGGCGGGTTCCTCCACGACCACGAGGAGGAGCGGGCCGCCGAGGAGGCGCTGGCCCATGCCTACCTGCACGACTCGCTCACGGGGCTGCCCAACCGCACCCTGTTCACGTACCGCCTCGCCTACGCCCTGGCCAAAGGGAATCGCGCGCCGGGAACCGTGGCCGTGCTGGTCCTCGATCTGGACCGGTTCAAGGCCATCAACGACGGGCTGGGCCACGAAGTGGGTGACGAGGTCCTGGTGGCGGTGGCGGAGCGTCTCGAGGCGGCGGACGGGACGGCCGAGGTCATCGCCCGGTTGAGTGGCGACGAGTTCCTCGTCCT
>DATJBC010000226.1:0-2467 GCA_035515515.1 Acidimicrobiales bacterium | reverse complement strand
GCACCGCAGGAAGGTGCGGGCGCGGCTCAGGTCAGATCAGAGGTCAGCGCCGCCGCCCTCGTCGGCGCTGCGCCCCGCCTTCCAATAGCCGCGGACGGTGGCCCGGGCCCGGGGCAGGCCGTGCGCTTCGAACAGCGTCCGGCGGATCCGTTGCATGGCGGCCGCCTCCCCCGCCGCCCAGACGCGACCCTCGGGTGCCGGGTGGCGCGCCGCCGCCTCCACCAGCGCGGCCCCGAACGGCCGGTCTTCGGCGCGGCGGTGCCAGGAGATCTCCGCGCGGGGGTGGCGCGGCAGGGGCAGCGGGTCGCCGGCGCTCTCGATGTGGACGCGCACCGCCGTGTGGGCGGCCAGCGTCTCGAGCAGCTGGCTGATGGCGGGGATGGCCGTCTCGTCCCCGAGGAGCAGGTAGTGCGGTGCGCCGGCGTCCACCTGGTGGCCGCGGCCGGGACCCGAGAGCGCGGCCGGGCTGCCCGCCCCGGCCCCCGCCGCCCATGCCGACGCCGCGCCGGCGCCGTGCACGACGACGTCGACGTCGACCTCGAGGGCCGCGCCGTCCACGCGCCGCGGGGTGAGCGTGCGCAGGACGGGCCGGCGCCCGTCGGCCAGGAGGAACTCGTTGCCGGTCCACGTCGGCAGCTCGAGCTCGTCTGCGCCCGGAGAGGGGAGCAGCAGGCGGATGCTCGACGCCGGGTCCGGCACCACGAGCCCCTCGAGCTCCGGCCCGGCCAGCGTGACCCGTGCCATGCGAGGGCCCAGGCGCTCGCCACGGCGCACCGTGACCAGCCGAAACGGCGGTGGCGGTCGTCTCGCCCGCTCCATGGGTCCCCAGCCAACCCCACTTCCCGGCCCGGTGCGAGCGCCGGTCGCCGCCCGGGCCGCCCGGCGGTCTCGAGGGCGACGGCCGGGGCCAGGGCGGGCCGGCCGGCGCGGTTGAAACCACGGGGGTGGCGCGCTAGAGAAGCCCGGGAGAACCGCGCCGGCCCGGGCGTCCCGGCACGTGACGCTCTGGGCGGGGGAGAGAGAAGGCGACGAGGATGGTGGGGCTGTCGTGCACGGGCACCGCGGCGCCCTGAGCCGGCGTTGACGCTCCCTCCCGAGTGGTACCACGACCCGGAGGTGTTCCGGCGCGAGCGCGGCTCGTTGTGGGCGGGCCCGTGGCTGGCGGTGGGCACCACCCACGAGCTCGACCGCCCGGGGCGCTACCTGGCCACCACCGTGGCCGGGTGGCCCGTGCTCGTGGTGGCCGACGCGGCGGAGACGGTGCGGGCGTTCCACAACGTGTGCCGGCACCGGGCAGGGCCGCTCGTCTGGGACGGCGCGGGCACGTGCTCGCGGCTGGTGTGCCGGTACCACGGCTGGAGCTACGCCCTCGACGGCTCCCTGCTCTCGGCGCGCGACTTCGGGTGCGACCCCGGTGCGCGGCCGCTGCTGGAGCTGCCCAGCGACACCTGGCGCGGCATCGTCTTCGTCAACCTGGCGCCGGACCCGCCGCCGCTCCTCGACGCCATCGGTGCCTTCGCCGAGCAGTGCGCCGGGGTGCGGTGGGAGCACTTCACCCCGGGCGGCGAGGCCCATCACGACGTGGGCGCCAACTGGAAGGTCTACGCCGAGAACTACCTCGAGGGCTACCACATCCCGCTGGTCCACCCGGGCCTCAACCGCGAGGTGGACGCCTCGCGCTACCGGGTCACGGTGGGCGAGCGCTGGTGCCGCCACGACGCGCCGGCCCGGGAGGGTGCGGTCAACGCCGGACTGTGGATCTGGTGCTGGCCGAACCTGGCGCTCAACGTCTACCCCGACGGCATGAACGTCGAGCGCTTCGTGCCGCTGTCTCCCACCACCACCCGTGTGTCCTACAGCTACTTCTTCGCCGGCGAGGTGGACGACGCCGTGGTGGCGATGTCGACGACGGTCCTCGACGAGGACAGGCGCATCTGCGAGGCGGTGCAGCGCAACCTGGAGGCGGGCGCCTACGGCGCGGGCGTGCTCAGCCCCCGACACGAGCGCGGCGTCGAGGCCTTCCAGGCATGGGTGCGCTCCGCCCTCGCCGGGGCGGCGGCGCGCCACGCGCCCGGCCCCGCCCCTGCGGGGCTCAGCGCGCCAGGCGCGCGGACGCCTCCAGCACCGGGATGAGGCGCCGGCCGATCCACGCCCCGAACTCCTTCACCGTGGCCAGGGTGTCGGGTGACGGCGTGTCGGGGGAGAAGACCGCCGACACCGGGAAGTGGATGCCGTCGGGGGCCCGCACCGTCACGCCGTCGACGGTGAGGGAGAACCGCCCGCCCGGGCAGACGAGGCCCCCCAGGTCGAACAGCGTCACGACCTGCGGGTTGGCGGCGGCCACCTCCCGCACGAGCTGGTTGTAGCGGCCCACGCGGCTGGGCGAGTCCTGCGGCCAGGGCCGGCCGTCGGGCTGCTCGCCCGAGTCGTAGCACGGAGCCGTCATGAGCACGACGTGCGCGCCGCC
>DATJBC010000225.1:0-2124 GCA_035515515.1 Acidimicrobiales bacterium | reverse complement strand
GCGGGAGGGGCCGGTCAGCGCCAGGGGCCCGGCGGCGGCGGTTCGCTGCTGCCCTCGTGCTCGCGGGCCGCGTCGGCTGCGGGGACGCTGGCCGCCAGGACCTCGTCGGCCCGCGACAGCCACGCCTCGAGGGCGGCCCGGCGAACGGCGCGTCGCACCGATGTGCTCATGGGGTGCCTCCTCATCGATCCTGGCGGTGGCACCGCACCGTGTGGCCGGCTGCCGGACCGTCGTCGGGCCAGGTCCCTCGGGTCGCTCTGGATGAGACGCCTTCCACCGTAGCGGCCCGGCGCGCCACGTCGGACGCCGCCCCGCCACGCCGACGCCGAGGCACGGCGTGGGCGCCCACCGCCGCAGCCCGTCGCCGTAGATTGAGCGCGTGCTGCTCGTCGCCGGCGCTCCCGAGCTCGACCATCACGACTCGGGTCGCGCCCACCCCGAGCGCCCGGCCCGGGTCCCGGCCGCGCTGGCGGGGATCGACGACGCCGGGCTGCGCGACGCCGTCGTCCCCCTGGCGCCCCGGCGCGCCACGGAGCAGGAGCTCTTGGCGGTGCACACCCCCGACCACCTCGCCGGCGTGCGCGCCGTGTGCGAGGCGGGGGGCGGCGCACTCGACCCCGACACCCGCGTGGGCCCGGGGTCGTGGGACACCGCCTTGCTCGCCGCCGGCGCCGGGCTCGCCGCCGTCGACGCCCTCGCCCGGGGAGAGGGCGAGGTGGCCTTCGTGGCGGCTCGGCCCCCGGGCCACCACGCCCTGGCGGACCAGGCCATGGGCTTCTGCCTGCTCAACAACGTGGCGGTGGCGGCGGCGGCGCTGACGGCGCGCGGCGAGCGCGTCCTCATCGTGGACTGGGACGTCCACCACGGCAACGGCACTCAGGCCGTCTTCTGGGACGACCCCGACGTCCTCTACGTCTCCACCCACCAGTGGCCGCTGTATCCCGGCAGCGGGCGCGTGGTCGAGACGGGGGGGCCGCACGCCCCGGGCCTCACGGTGAACATCCCGCTCCCGGCGGGAGGCACCGGCGACGTCGTGCTGCGTGCCCTCGACGAGGTGGTGGCCCCGGTGGTGGCCCGCTTCGCGCCGACGTGGGTCCTCGTCTCCGCCGGGTTCGACGCGCACCGCGCCGACCCCCTGGCCGGCATGGAGCTCACCGCGGGCGACTTCGCCGACATGGCCCGGCGGGTGCAGGGCTTCACGGGCTCGACGGGGCGCCTGGCGCTGCTCCTCGAGGGCGGCTACGACCTCGACGCGCTGCGGCTGTCGGCCGGTGCCGCGCTGGCGGCCGTCCTGGACGCCGACTTCCGGCCGGAGCCGGCGTCGCAGGGCGGACCCGGCACCGACGCCGTGCGCGCCGCGCGCCGGGTCCACGTGGACGGCGCTGGCCCCGTCCCCGGCTGAGGCGGGGACGCACCGGGGCCGGCGGGCGGTGGCGGTGCTATGACCACACCATGACGTCCACCCGTCACGACCATCCCCGGGCCGACGAGCTGCCCCCGCCGCGCGTCGTCGAGGTGGCCGAGGGCGCCTTCGCCTACATCCAGCCCGACGGCGGGTGGTGGATCAACAACACCGGCTTCGTGGTGGGCGACGACGTGCTGCTGTGCATCGACAGCTGCGCCACCGAGCGCCGCACCCGGGCGCTGCTCGACGCCATCGACCGCACCGTGGCCGGGCGCGACCAGCGCCGGGGCGGGGGGGCGCAACGCGCCCGCCTGCTGGTCAACACCCACCAGCACGGGGACCACACCAACGGCAACTGCCTCATGCCGGGGGCCACCATCATCGGCCACCCCCGGTGCCGCCAGGAGATCATGGCGACCGGCATCGTCCGGCCCGACGGGCTGTGGGAGCCCGTGGCGTGGGGCGACATCACCGCCGCGCCCCCCTTCGTCACCTTCGAGCACCGACTCGACGTCCACGTCGACGACGTGCGGGTGGAGCTGCACCACGTCGCCACGGCCGCCCACACCACCAACGACGTCGTGGCGTGGATCCCCCACCACCGGGTGCTCTACACCGGCGACCTGGTGTTCAACGGCGGGACGCCCTTCGTCCTCATGGGGTCGGTGGCCGGCTCGCTGGTGGCGCTGGACCGTGTGGCCGAGTTCGACGCCGCCGTC
>DATJBC010000224.1:0-2321 GCA_035515515.1 Acidimicrobiales bacterium | reverse complement strand
GTCGTTCGTCGCCCCCTCGTCGGCCTCGGCTGCCGCGGCCGAAGCCGACGCCACCCTGGCGTCCACCGCCGACCCCACCACCGACAACCTGGTGACCTTCAAGGCCAGCTCGACCGACGCCGCGGCGTACAACAGCTACCTCATGGAGGAGGAGTACCTGGTGGTCCCCACGAGCGGCCTGGCCCCCGGCAAGGCGCTCAAGCTGGCCCAGTTCATCCGGTTCGTGTTGGGCGGCACCGGCCAGAAAGACATCACCGACATGGGGGCGGCCCCAGCCACAGCCGCCATGCAGAGCGCCGGCCTGCAGGTGGCCGCCTTGTTGACCGCCCAGGGGCTGTCGACGGCGGCGTCGGGGACCACCTCCACGCCCTCCGCGGCCCAGGCCAGCGCGGCCACGGCGTCGGCCACGACGGGCTCGGCCTCCACCGCCGACGGCACCGACGGCACCGACGCCGACCAGGGGAGCGGCCCCGAGCTGGCGGCCACGGGGCTCGATCCCTGGCCGATGGCGGGAACGGGCCTGGTGGTGGTGGCCGTGGGCCAGTGGGCCCGGCGGCGCCTGCGCCGGAGGGCAGCGGCATGACGTTGGCCGAGCACGTCCCGTACGCACCGAGCGCCCCCGGCTACCCCGGGGCCGTTGCGCCCGCGCCCGGCGCCCAGGCGGCACTGCGGGCCACCGGTGTGAGCGCCTGGTTCGGCACACAGAAGGTGCTCGAACGGGTGTCGCTCACCATGGACCCCGGACGCGTGACCGCCCTGATCGGGCCGTCGGGATGCGGCAAGTCCACGTTCCTGCGCATCCTCAACCGCATGCACGAGCTCGTGCCCGGGGCGGCGCTGTCGGGGTCGGTCGAGCTCGACGGCGTCGACATCTACGGCTCCGACGTCAAGGTGACCGACACCCGGCTGCGCATCGGCATGGTGTTCCAGAAGCCCAACCCGTTCCCCTCGATGACCATCGCCCAGAACGTCCTGGCCGGTCTCCGGCTGTCGGGCACCAAGGCGGCCAACCGCGACGCCCTGGTGCAGGAGTGCCTGGAGCGTGCCGGGCTGTGGCGTGAGACCCGCAACCGGCTGAACGAGTCAGGCGCGTCGCTGTCGGGTGGCCAGCAGCAGCGCCTGTGCATCGCCCGGGCGCTGGCGGTGCGGCCCCGGGTCCTGCTCATGGACGAGCCGTGCTCGGCCCTGGACCCCATCTCCACCGGGGTCATCGAGGAGACGATCAAGGTCCTGTGCCGCGACGTCACGATCGTGATCGTGACGCACAACATGCAGCAGGCCCAACGGGTGTCGCATCAGTGCGCGCTGTTCCTCCTGGACGGTGAGGGCCAGCCCGGCCACATCGTCGAGGCCGGCCCTACCGACCAGATCTTCGAGGACCCGCGGGACCCCCGCACCGCCGACTACGTGCACGGACGGTTCGGATGACGCAGGTCGCCCGCTTCGACCCCATCATGGCCAGCCGGCGGGGAACGGTCAGCGGGTGGAGGGACCATGCCCAGCACCTGTGGCGCAGCGCCACGCCCCGGGCCCGGACCACGGTGCAGGTGTCGGTGCTCCTCGTCGTGGTGTGCATCGCCTACAACTACTCGCTGTCGACGCTGATACAGAACGCCGGCCTTGAGACACCCCTCGCCTACGTGAGCCTCGTCCCGGCCATCGCCCTGGCGCTGGCGGCGGTCCGGGCCCGGCCCGTCCGTCCCGAGCCGGCCATCCACGACCGCCAGGTCGACTACATCGTGGGGCTGCCGCTCGTGGGGGGAGCGCTGGCCGCCAACCTGCTGCTTCCCAACAAGCTCTCGGCCATGTTCTGGGTGTGGCGCATCGACCTGCTCACCCTGCCCGTATTCGTGGCCGGCGCCGTCGCCATCATCTTCGGGGTGCGCGTCCTGTGGCGCCAGAAGCTCGCCGTTGGCTACCTCTTTCTCGGCTGGCCCTATCCGTACTCATCGATCCTGTTGCGCGTGTTGGACGCCTTCACGGCGGCCACCCTGGTCGGGATCCGTGAGATCGTGAAGGTCATCCCGGTCGCCACGTCGGTGGCGTCCCCCGACGGCACGTTGTTCGTCGTCGAGCACCACGGCACGTCGTTCCCCCTGAGCGTCGTGTCGGCGTGCTCGGGGGTGAACAGCGTGGTGGGCTTCCTGCTCATCGGATCGGCGTTCGCCGCCGTCGTCCACGGGCCCATGGTGCGAAAGATGCTGTGGCTCGTGGGGGGCATGCTCGTGTTGTGGGGCATCAACCTGGGGCGGATCACCTTCATCTTCTGGGCGGGGAAGATGTGGGGGGAGCACGTCGCCATCGACATCCTGCACCCGTTC
>DATJBC010000223.1:0-3448 GCA_035515515.1 Acidimicrobiales bacterium | reverse complement strand
CCGTGCACGACCTCACCTTCTTCGACCATCCCGAGTGGCACGAGCGGGCCAAGGTCCCCGTCTTCCGGCGCGCCATCCGGGTGGCCGCCCGCCGGGCCGACGCGGTGATCTGCGTCAGCGGGCGCACGGCGGCGCGCTTTGAGGAGCTGTGCGCGCCCCGGGCGCGCGTGTTCGTGGCGCCGCACGGGGTGGACGGCCACCGCTTCCGGCCGGGCCCCGTCGCCGGGGAGGGGCCGGGCCAACCGGGTGACGACGTCTGGCTGGAGCGCCTGGGCGCCCGTCCTCCCTACGTCCTGTTCCTGGGCACGCTCGAGCCGCGCAAGGCGGTCCCCGATCTGGTGGCCGCCTTCGACCGGATCGCCGGGGGGCGCGCCGGGCTGTCGCTCGTGCTGGCGGGCCGGGACGGGTGGGGTGCCGACACGGTGACCGAGGCCGTCGCCGCCGCCCGCCACGGCGCGCGCGTCGTCCGGGTGGGGTACGTCCCCGACGCGGCGGTGCCCGCCCTCCTGCGGGGGGCGGCGGCCGTCGCCTACCCGTCGCGTGAGGAGGGCTTCGGCTTGCCGGCGCTCGAGGCGCTCGCCTGCGGCGCGCCGCTGGTGACGACGGCCGGCACCGCCATGGAGGAGGTCTCGGGGGGCGCCGCGCTGTTGGTGGCTCCCGGGTCGGTGCCCGAGCTGGCCGAGGCCCTGTCCACGGTGGTCGACGGCGATCCCGGCGTGGCCGGGCGCCGCCGCCTCGGGCTCGAGGCCGTGGCCCGCCACACCTGGGCGGCGAGCGCGGCCGCCCACGTCGAGGCCTACCGGTGGGCGGCGGCACGCAGCGCGTGCGCGCCTCCGGGGCGGCGCGGCGAGGCCCGGTAAGGTTCGGCGCCGTGCGCGCGCTCGTCACCGGGGCTCGGGGGTTCGTGGGCTCGTGGCTCACCGCGCACCTGCTCGAACGGGGCGACGACGTCACGGGGGTCGACCACGAAGCGGACATCACGGACCCCGACGCCGTGCGCGCCGTGATGGCCGAGGCCGAGCCGGACGTCGTCTACCACCTCGCCGCCGTGACCCATGTCGGCAAGTCCTGGACGGACCCCGCCGAGGTGCTGCGGGTGAACGGCATCGGCACGCTGCTGGTCCTCGAGGCCGCCCGCAGCCTGCCGTCGCCGCCGCGCGTGCTCGTGACGAGCTCCGCCGAGGTGTACGGCGCCGTCCCCGCCGAGCGCCTCCCGGTGACCGAGGAGGAGCCGCTCGCCCCCGTGACGCCCTACGCGGCGTCCAAGGTGTCCGCCGAGTACCTCGGGGTGCAGGCCTTCCTCGCCTACGGGCTCCCCGTGCTGCGGGTCCGTCCCTTCAACCACGTCGGCCCGGGCCAGTCGCCGGGGTTCGTGGTCCCCGCGCTGGCCGAGCGCATCGTGGAGGCCCGGCGCTCGGGGGCGTCGACCATCCTGGTGGGCAACCTGAGCGCCCGGCGCGACCTCACCGACGTCCGCGACGTGGTGCGCGCCTACCGCATGCTCGCCGCCGACGGCGTGCCCGGCGAGGTCTACAACGTGTGCAGCGGCAAGGACGTGGCCATCGCCGAGGTGGCCGCGCGCCTGCAGGTCCTGGCCGGGGTCGAGCTCCGGCTCGAGACGGACCCGTCGCTGGCGCGCCCCGTCGACGTCCCGGTGGTGCGCGGCGATCCCGCCAAGCTCCGGGCGGCGACGGGCTGGCAGCCCGAGATCGGTCTCGACGAGACGTTGCGCGACGTCCTGGAGGACACCGCGGCGCGCGCCGCGTGAGCCCGGACGCGCCGATCGCCCCGCGGGGCGGGGCGATCGGACGGGGATGACGTGGCCTGCGCCGTCACCGACGGGGCGGCGAGCGGTGCAGGGCGAGCCGGGTGGTTCAGGCGGCCTGGGCGATGAGCTTGCGCAGCTGGCCCCGCACCTCACGGGCCTGGGTGTGCGCCTGCTTGACCAGGTCGCGCGCCGGCTCGGGCAGGCGGTCCTCGAAGGGCACGAGCGTGGTCTCGATGCGGCTGATGACGTGCTCCAGGGCGTCGTCGACGCCCTTCACCCGCTTGGTGACCTCGCCGCGCACGCCGCCCAGGCGGCCCTGGATCTGGGCCCGGGGGTCGGCGAGGCGCTTCTGCAGCTCGTTGCGGCGGACCTGCGCCCGCTGGTACCCGAGGACGCCCAGGCCCACGACGACGTAGGCGGCGTCCCTGGCGGTCTTGGTGATCTCGTCGGTGATGTCTTTGAACTCAGGCATCTCCGTCCTTCCTCTCGGCGGTCTTGGGGGGCCTTCTGCTAACTATTGTACGAGAGAGTGCTAACAATTGCAAGCACAGCGGCCCCCGCACCTCGGCCCCGGGGCGCCGCCGGCGGCGGCCGGCCCTGGGGGCGCCGAAAGGCGGACGGGTAGCCTCGCGACCCTGATGGAGACCATCGCTCCGCCGATCGTCGCCGTGATCGTCACGTGCGATCCGGGGGGGTGGTTCGAGGAGTGCCTGGGCGCCTTCGCCGCCCAGGACTACCCCGAGCTCTCCATCCTGGTCCTCGACGCCGCCAGCGCCGTCGACCCCACCCCCCGCGTGGCGTCCGTGGCGCCCGCCGCCTTCGTCCGCCGCCTGCCCACCAACCAGGGGTTCGGGGCGAGCGCCAACGCGGTGCTCACGATGGTGGAGGGGGCATCGCATCTGCTGTTGTGCCACGACGACGTGGCGCCCGACCCCGACGCCGTCCACATCATGGTGGAGGAGTCGTTCCGCTCCAACGCCGGCATCGTGGCGCCCAAGATCGTCACCTGGTCCGACCCGGCCCGGCTCCTGCACGTGGGCATGGCGGTGGACAAGGGCGGGGCGGTGGTCGACCGGGTCCAGCCGGGTGAGATCGACCACGGGCAGCACGACGCCGTGCGCGACGTCTTCCTCGCCCCCGGCGCGTGCACCTTGGTGCGCAGCGACCTCTTCGCCGAGCTCGGCGGGTACGACCCCGAGATCTTCGCCATGGGCGAGGACCTCGACCTGTGCTGGCGCGCCCAGGTGCTCGGGGCGCGGGTGATCGTCGCCCCCCAGGCCAGGGTGCGCCACCTCGAGATGCTGGCCAGCGGCCATCGCCACCTCCCGGGGGGCGTCCGGTCGGAGATCCCCGGCGAGGGCGGCCCGGCGGCGGCGGCCACGGTCCCGGCGCCCGCGGTCGCCCCACCCCCCGCGGCCGTCGCGGGGCCCGGTGGAGGCGGTGCGCCTGCGGCTGGCGGGACGCCCGGGGGATCTGCGGCTCCCGTGCCGGCCGCCGCCGTCGTGGGTGCGGGGGCGCCCGCCGAGGTGCGCCGGCCCCGGGGGCCGGGCCGGGGCGCGCCGCGCGGGGTGGCCCGGGTCACCCTGCTGCACGCCCTGGAGGTCCATCTGGGTGAACTCCTGGCCCCGAATCTGGCGGTGGCCCCTGAGGCGCCGGGATACAACTCGTTGGAAATTCTCA
>DATJBC010000222.1:0-17872 GCA_035515515.1 Acidimicrobiales bacterium | reverse complement strand
CCTCGGGGTCGCGCACCGGGGCGCTCACCGCGCCGCCCGGGTCATGCCCAGGCCGGCCATGGCCACGATCTCGCGCTGGATCTCGTTCACGCCCCCCCCGAAGGTGTTGATCTGGGCGTGGCGGGCGGTGCGCTCGAGCCGTCCCTGCAGCACCGCCCCGGGTGAGCCGGGGACGAGGTACCCGCCCGCCCCCACGATGCCGAGTAGGCGCCGGTAGATCTCCATGGAGCGCTCCACCCCGAAGACCTTCACCGTGGAGGACTCCGCCGGGGTCATGGCGTCGGCCGCCAGCGAGGTGGCCATCTTCCAGTTGAGGAGGTACATGGCCTCGAGCTCGGCCTTGCAGCGGGCCAGGTCGGACTGCACCCACCCCAGGTCGAGCAGCGACGAGCCGTCGGGGGCCAGCTGGCCCGCCGCCCACGCCGCGGTCTCGTCGAAGAGCTGGGAGGCGAAGCCGCTCCACGCCGCCAGCCCCACGCGCTCGTGGTTGAGCTGGGTGGTGATCATGCGCCACCCCTCGTTCTCCTCCCCCACCCTGCGCTCCACGGGCACGCGCACGTCGCTGTAGTAGGTGGCGGTGGTGGTGGCCCCGGCCACGGTCACGATGGGGCTCCACGAGAACCCCGGCGAGTCGGTGGGCACGGCGATGATGGAGATGCCCTTGTGCTTGGGGGCGTCGGGGTCGGTGCGCACCGCCAGCCACACGTAGTCGGCGAGGTCGGCGCCGCTGGTGAACACCTTGGCCCCGTTGATGACGTACTCGTCGCCGTCTCGCACCGCCCGGGTGCGCAGCGACGCCAGGTCGGTGCCGGCCTCGGGCTCGGTGTAGCCGATGGCGAAGTTCACCTCACCGGCCAGGATGGCGGGGAGGAAAGAGGACTTCTGCTCCTCGCTGCCGAACCGCATGATCGTGGGGCCCACCGTGTTCACGGTGACGAACGGGAACGGCGCGCTGGCGCGGCGGGTCTCGTCGAAGAAGATGAACTGGTCGGTGGCGGGACGGCCCTGGCCCCCGTACTCCTTGGGCCACCCGATGCCCAGCCAGCCGTCCTTGCCGATGCGGCCCACGACCTGGCGCCACATCCCGCCGCCCTCGCCCACGTCGCCGATGCCGGCCCGCACCTCGTCGGTGAGCAGCTCGGCGTAGTACGCGCGCAGCTCCCGGCGAAGGGCCGACTGCTCGGGGGACTCCTCCAGGAACATGGCGCCGTCCGTCTAGCGGTCCGGGCCGGCCCAGCCGGTCCCGGCCTGCGCTGCAACTCGTTCTAGTTTCGTCACGGTACCAGGCACCACCGGGGCCGGGACAATTCCTCGGCGGCTCCTCGGCGTCCCTCCGCCCTCCCCCCGGGGGCGCTCCCTCCGGCGGCGCCCTGCCCCTCGGGGGGCGCCCCGCCCGGCGCCGCCGCCACGCTGGCCCCTCCCCGGGGGCGGGCCTATCATGACTGGAACACGTTCTGAAAACGCCGGTCACGGGGCACGGCCCGGGGCCGCGGGCCCGCCCCGCCGCCAGGACGTCGGCGGCCCGGCGCCACCCGCACCGAGGAGGAGGGACCGCTCATGGCGCTCAGCGACATCGACCTCACCGACTCGACGAAGTTCGTCCCCCGCGTCCCCCACGAGTGGTTCACGGAGCTGCGCCGGGAGGCCCCCGTGCTCTGGCACGACGAGGCCGACGGCCCGGGCTTCTGGGCGGTCACCAAGTACGACGACTGCGTCAACGTCAACCGCGACTACGAGCACTACTCGTCGGCCAAGCGGACAGCCCTCATGTGGGACATGCCCGACGAGCAACTCGAGCAGCAGCGGCTGATGATGCTCAACATGGACCCGCCGCTGCACACCCGCTACCGGCGCCTGGTCAACAAGGGTTTCACGCCGCGCATCGTCAATGAGCTCGAGCAGAAGATCCACCAGGCCACCGACTCGATCATCGACACCGTGATCGAGAAGGGGCAGGCCGACTTCGTCACCGACATCGCGGCGGAGCTCCCGCTGCAGGTCATCGCCGACCTCCTCGGGGTGCCCCAGGACGACCGCCACGCCATGTTCGACTGGTCGAACCGCATGATCGGCCAGGAGGACCCCGAGTTCCAGCACACCGCGGGCGGCGAGGAGTTCGCCCAGGAGGCGGCCATGGAGCTCTTCGCCTACGCGGCGCAGCTCTTCGAGACCAAGCGCATGGACCCCTCGACCGACCTGATGAGCGTGCTCACCTCCGTCGAGATCGACGGCGACAAGCTGTCGGAGCTCGAGCTCGAGCTGTTCTTCCTCCTCCTGACGGTGGCGGGCAACGAGACGACCCGCAACCTCATCTCGGGCGCCATGCACGCCTTCTTCCAGCACCCCGACCAATGGGAGCGCCTCCTCGCCGACCGCTCGCTCATCCCCAGCGCCACCGAGGAGATGCTGCGCTTCGTGACGCCCGTGATGAATTTCCGGCGCCAGACCACCGTCCCCGTCGAGATCCGGGGACAGAAGATCGGCGAGAACCAGAAGGTCGTCTTCTTCCACATCTCGGCCAACCGCGACGAGGACGTCTTCGACGACCCGGACAGCTTCGACATCACCCGGAGCCCCAACCCCCACATGGCCTTCGGCGGCGGCGGCCCGCACTTCTGCCTGGGGGCGAACCTGGCGCGCATGGAGATCCGGGTCATGTTCCAGCACGTGCTCGACCGGCTGCCCGACATCCGCCTCGACGGCGAGGTCCAGCGCCTGCAGTCGGCCTTCATCAACGGCGTGAAGCACATCCCGGTGGCCTTCACACCGGGCCCGCGCGTCGGTAGCTGAGCACCGGACCGGCTGGGGGAGGCCAACCATGCGGTTCCACCAGGCGGTCACGTTCCTGCCGACGCTGCACGCCCTGGAGCTGGCCAAGGTGGCCGACACCCAGGGATACGACGGCATCTACGTGTCGGACCACATGTTCTTCCCCCGCGACCGCCAGTCGCGCTACACGTACTCCACCCGCGAGGACGGCGCCCCGGGCTTCGGCGACCACTGGGACCCCGACACGCACTGGCCCGACACGTGGTGCTTCATCTCGGCCATGGCGGCGGTGACCGAGCGGCTGCAGTTCACCACCGGTGTCTACGTCGCCCCGGCCCGGGACCTCATGACGGTGGCCAAGCAGGTGGGCACGGCCGCCGTGCTCTCCTCGGGGCGCGTGGCCATGGGCGTGGGCGTGGGGTGGTGCAAGGAGGAGTTCGACGCCACCGGCCAGGACTTCCACACCCGGGGCAAGCGCCTCGACGACATGATCCCGGCCCTGCGGGCCATCTGGGCCGGCGGGTGGGTCGAGTACCACGGGCCCTACTACGACGTCCCCGTCATGAAGATGGAGCCCGCCCCGCCGGGCCCCGTCCCCATCATCGGGGGCGGGCACTCACCACCCGCCCTGCGCCGGGCGGCGACGTTGTGCGACGGCTGGGTGGCGGCCGGCGCCTACCAGCCCGACCAGGCCCGCGCCTACCTCGACGCCCTGGCCGCCGAGCGGCGCGCCGCGGGGCGCGCCGGCGAGCCCTTCTCGATCTACCTGTCGTTGTGGGCGCGCCCCGACGTCGACCTCTACCGCGCCTTCGAGGAGGACTACGGCGTCACCGACATCCTGTGCGCCCCGGCCATGGTGGCCAAGGTCGACCCCGGCGACCCGCCCGAGGCCCAGCTGCGCACGCGCCTCGACGCCTCGGCTCGCTTCGCCGACGACGTGCTCGCCAAGATGCGATGAGGCCCGAGCACGAGGAGGCCCGATGCCGGATCTGAAGCTGGGACTGCAGCTGGGGTACTGGGGGGCGGCTCCCCCGCCCAACGCCCCCGAGCTGGTGGCCGAGGCGGAGCGCCTGGGCTTCGACTCGGTGTGGACGGCCGAGGCCTACGGGTCCGATGCCCTCACGCCCCTGGCGTGGTGGGGGTCCCGGACCAGCCGGGTCCGCCTGGGCACCGCCCTGTGCCAGCTGTCGGCCCGCACCCCCACCGCCATGGCCATGGCCGCCATGACGCTCGACCACCTGTGCGGGGGGCGCTTCGTGCTGGGCCTGGGCGTGTCGGGGCCGCAGGTGGTGGAGGGCTGGTACGGCCAGTCGTTCCCCCAGCCCCTGGCGCGCACCCGCGAGTACGTGTCCATCGTGCGCCAGGTGCTCGCCCGCCAGGCCCCGGTCACCAACGACGGGCCGCACTACCCGCTCCCCTTCCCCGGGGGCACCGGCCTGGGCAAGCCGCTCAAGCCCATCGTGCACCCGCTGCGCGGCGACATCCCCATCGTGCTGGGGGCCGAGGGGCCCAAGAACGTGGCCCTGGCGGCCGAGATCGCCGACGGATGGTTCCCCATCTTCTTCTCCCCCGAGCACATGGGCGAGTTCGCGGCGTCGCTGGACGAGGGCTTCGCCCGCCCCGGCGCCCGGCACGGCGCAGCCGACTTCGAGGTCATCGCCTTCTGCCCGGTGGTGGTGGACGACGACGTGGAGCGGGCCGCCGACTTCTACCGCCCCATGCTCGCCCTCTACATCGGGGGCATGGGGGCCCGGGACATGAACTTCCACTTCGACGTGTTCGTGCGCATGGGGTTCGAGGCCGAGGCGCAGAAGATCCAGGCGCTCTACCTGGACGGCCACAAAGACGAGGCCGCCGCCGTCGTCCCCACCTCCATGGTCGAGAAGATCGCCCTGGTGGGACCCAGGGACAAGATCCGTGACGAGCTCGACGCCTGGAAGGCCTCCATGGCCACAACGCTGCTCGTGGCGGGCAGCCCCGACACGCTGCGGATGATGGCCGAGCTGCTGCTCTAGGAGCACGAGCCCGGGCACGCCCGGTAGGGTGGCCATCGTCGTCGAGCCGAGGTGGCCGCATGAGCTGGATGGTCTACGGGGCTTACGGCTACACCGGCCGGCTGGTGGCCGCGCTGGCGGCCGAGCGCGGCGAGCTCCCCATCATCGCCGGGCGTGACGAGCGGCGCCTGCGGGCGTTGGGCGAGCGCCTCGAGCTCGAGCACCGCACCGTCGGCCTGTCGGACCCCGACGCCCTGCGCGGCGCGCTGGAGGGCGTGTCGGTGGTGGCCCACTGCGCCGGCCCGTTCTCCGCCACCTCGGCGCCCATGGTCGACGCCTGCCTGGCCACGGGAACCCACTACATGGACATCACCGGCGAGATCGACGTCTTCGAAGCCGTGCTCGCCCGCGCCGACGAGGCCCGCCGGGCAGGCGTGGTGCTGTTGCCCGGCGCGGGCTTCGACGTCGTCCCCTCGGACTGCCTGGCGGCCATGCTGGCGCGCGCCCTTCCGGGCGCGGTGCGCCTCGAGCTCGCCATCCACGCCACCGGCGGCGTGAGCCCGGGCACGGCCAAGACCGCCATGGAGTCGCTCGGGATCCCCGGACGGGCCCGCGTCGACGGTGTCATCGGGCCCGTGCCGCCCGGGCGGCGGCGGCGCCAGGTGCCCTTCGCCGACGGCACGGCCACCGCGCACGCCATCGCCTGGGGCGACGTGTCGACCGCGTACCACTCCACGGGCATCGGCGACATCGTCGTCTACGCCGCGCTCCCCCCGGCCATCGGCCCGGTGATGGCGCTGGCCCAGGCGGTGGGACCGCCGGCCCGCAGCCGGGCGGTGCAGGGGCTGCTCAAGCGCGTGGTGGGCCGCCTGCCGGGCCCCTCGGCCGAGACCAGGGGCAAGAACCAGGGCCAGCTGTGGGGGGAGGCGACCGACGCCCAGGGCCGCAGCGTGTCGGGGAAGGTCACCACGCTCGACCCCTACGACCTGACGGCCGACTCGGTGGTGCGCATCGCCCGGCGCCTCGCGGCGGGGACGATCGCGCCCGGTGCCTACACGCCGTCGCAGGCCCTGGGCGCCGACTTCGTGCGCGAGCTGGACGGGGCGAAGATCGAGGACCCCGTCTGACGCCGGCCGTCCGGCGAGCGCGCCGTCACGGCGCGGGGAGCGTGCCCTCCAGCGCCTGGAACGACGAGTCGAAGTTGTCGGCCGCCGTCTGCAGACGCGAGGCGTCGTTCGCATAGGCGCCGGGGCTGTCGCTCGACAACTGGCGCAGCAGGGCGACGAGCGTGGCCGACGCCTGTGCCACCTGCGAGGCCGCCGACTGCGAGCCCGACGGGAACGCGATCTGGGCCTGGCGGGCCTGGTAGGCGGCGAAGGCGGACGCCAGGTCGGCGTCGCCCGACTGCACGCAGGAGAGGGTGGCGCCGCACCCGGCCTGTCTCTGCTCCACGGTCGCCAGCGTGGCGGACAGCTGCTCGTGCGCAGCGAGCACGGCGCGCGCCGCGTCCTGCCCCGTGACCCCGTTCCCCACGACGGCGGCGACGGCGACGACGTAGGTCACCCAGCCGATCCCGCCCAGGACGAGGAACAGCACGAGGATCCCCTTGCTGGCCTGGGTGAGCACGAGGGGCCCGGTGCGGGGGGCGGCCGCCACCGCGCCGGGGGGTGGCGCGGCCGCCGGGGACGGCGGGTGGGGCGCCACGGTGGGGGTGGGCGGGTAGGCGGGCGGTGCGCCGGCGGGGTCGACGTAGGCGCCGGTGGCCGGCGGGGGCCCGAAGTACGCCGGCGGGGAGGCGCCCGGGTCCCGCGGCCCCGGCGCGGGGGCGCCCACCGCCGGCGGGGCGTACCCGCCGGGGAGGACGGGAGCCGGCTGGGTGGGCGCCGACCCGGCGTCGTGGCGCGGCGGGGGCGGGGCCCCGTAGTGCGGCGGGGGGGCCGCCCCGTAGGCGGGCCCCACGGGGACGGCGGGGGCGCCGCTGCGGATGGTGTACGTGGCGTCGCCGAAGAGCTCGCCCGGGTACGTGGCGGTCACCATGCAGGCGTAGGCGGAGGCCCGGGCAGAGAAGCGCGCCACGGCGGCGACGGCCCCGAACAGGGCGGGGGGCATGGAGCCGTTGACGAGCACGATGAGCCAGATGACGACCGAGGCGATGCCGATCCCCGACGTCGCCAGGGTCAGCACGAGGTTGGCCGGGACGCAGAGGACGACGCGGAACAGCACGGCCAGCCGGCGCACCGGCGTGGCCGGGGCGTCCACGGTCACCGGATAGGGGGCCTCGAACGAGAACGGCGGGTAGACGTCGGTCAGCAGCGCGGCGTAGGCGTACACGCGCACCTGGTACTGGATGAAGGCCGTGACGAAAGGCAGGAACGCCGGGGGCAGGCGGCCGGTGACCAGCGCCGCGCACCACCCGAGGACGACGAGCACGGTGGCGACGACGCCGAGGAACCACGTCACCACGAGCTGCGGGACGAGCAGGACGAGACGGAACGCCACCGTCCACCGGTTCTGCCGCGTGGGGACGCCGAAGCCGGCCTCCACACGCGGCATGACGCTCAGGTGGGCTGTCGCCATGGGGCCTCCGGGGGTCGCCGTGCCGTGGCGCAATTGTCCCCCGAAAGCGTGCCGGGACCCGGGACCGGCCCCGTGTTGCCCGCACCGTGGGGGGCCGTTGTCAGGGAGGAGGCGGCGCCGCACGCCGCGCCCGTCGAGACGGGTGGCGCCGTCCGCGCCCGGCGCCTCGCCGGGCGCGCCGCGCGGCGCGCCCTCAGGCGGGCTCGGAGGCGAGCACGTCGCCCAGGCGCCGCAGGCTGGTGGTGGCGCCGCCCAGGGTCAGGGCGAGGTGCTTGACGAGCAGGTAGTAGCGGTGCAGCGGGTAGTCGCGGTCCACGCCCATGCCCCCGTGGAGGTGCTGGGCGGCGTGCACGACCCGCTGGGCGCCCTCGTCGGCCCAGTACTTGGCCACCGCCACCTCGGCCGTGGCGGGCAGGCCCTCCGACAGGCGCCACACGGCCTGCCACGCGGTGAGGCGCACGGCCTCGGCGTCGATGTAGGCGTCGGCGGCGCGCTGTCCCACGGCCTGGAAGGTGGCGATGGGCTTGCCGAACTGCTCGCGCTGGCTCGTGTACTGGGCGGTGAGCTTCACGGCCGCATCGCACGCCGCGGCCACCTGCACACACAGGGCCGCCTCGGCGTGCTCGAGCAGCCACCGCAGGGCGTCGTCCCCGGCTGCCCCGGCCACGAGGACGTCGTCGTCGGCCACGGTCACGCCGTCGAAGGTCACCTCGGCCTCGATCTGGCGGCTGGTGGCCTCCTGGGGGACGCGCCCCAGCCCGGCAGCCCCGGCGTCCACCACGAAGAGGCCGACGCCGTCGTCGGCCCGGGCCGACACCACCAGCGCGCCGGCCGTCATGCCGGCGGGCACGAAGGACTTGGCGCCCTCCAGCCGCCATCGGCCGCCGTCGCGGGTGGCGGCCAGACGGGGCCGGGCCGGGTCGCCGCCGTGCTCGACCAGCGCCGCCGACAGCACGACGTCGCCGGCGACCATGGGCTCGAGCCAGCGGCGCCGTTGCCGGTCGTCGCCGAACCGGGCGATGGGGCCCGCGCCCAGGACGGTGGAAGCCACCACGGGCACCGCCGCCGCGCGGCGCCCTGCCTCCTCGGCCACGATCGCCGCGGCGACGAATCCCAGGCCCGCCCCGCCCACCGACTCCGGCAGCCATATCCCGAGCAACCCGGCCGAGGCGAGCTCGCCCCACAGCTTGGCGTCGAAGCGGTCGTCGGTGCTCTCTATCTCCTTCAGGCGCTCGTGCGTCGCCAGGTCGGAGAAGATCCGGGACGCCAGCTCCCGGACCGCTTCCTGCTCCTCGGTGAAGGAGAAGTCCACCTCGTCTCCTTTCCTAGCGGAGGGACCGGGGCATGCCGAGCCCGAAGATGGCGATGAGGTCACGCTGGATCTCGTTGGTGCCGCCCCCGAAGGTGAGGATCACCAGGCCCCGCGTGTAGGCCTCGAGGCGGCCGCGCAGCACCTCGGCCGCCGACCCGCGGCGCAGGTAGCCGGCTTGGCCCAGCACCTCCGACAGCGTGCGCAGCGCCTCCATGTAGAACTCGGTGCCGAACACCTTGATGGAGGAGGCGTCGGCCACGTCCAGGTGCCCCCGGGTGGCGTTCCACGCCACCTTCCAGTTGATGAGGCGCAGGAACTCCAGCTTGGCGTGCACCCTGGCCAGCGCGATGCGCACCCATTCCTGGTCGATGACCCGGCTCCCGTCGTCGAGCGTGGTCTGCTGTGCCCAGGCCCGCACGTCGCCCAGGGCCCGCTCGATGATGCCGGGCGAGCACAACGTCACCCGCTCGTGGTTGAGCTGGTTGGTGATGAGGCTCCACCCGTTGTGCAGGCCTCCCACCACGTTGGTGAGCGGCACCCGCACGTCCTCCCAGAAGGTGTAGTTGATGTTGTGCTCGCCGATGAGCTCCATGGGTACCACCCGCACCCCGGGCGTGTTCATGGGCACGATCACCATGGAGATGCCCTTGTGCTTGGAGGCCTCGGGGTCCGTGCGCACCGCCAGCCAGCAGTAATCGGCGTCGCCCGCCAGCGAGGTGAAGATCTTCTGCCCGTTGATGACGAGCTCGTCGCCGTCCACCACGCCGCGGGTCTGCAGGGCGGCCAGGTCTGTGCCCGCCCCGGGCTCCGAGTAGCCGATGCAGAAGTGGATCTCGCCCGCCAGGATCTTGGGGAGGAAGAAGTCCTTCTGCTCCGGGGTGCCGAAGTTCATGATGGTGGGGCCCACCGTGTTGATGGTGAGCATGGGCACCGGCGCACCCGAGCGCATCGACTCGTCGAAGAAGATGAACTGCTCGATGGCCGAGCGGCCCTGGCCCCCGTACTCCTTGGGCCACCCGATGCCCAGCCAGCCGTCGCTCGCCATCTGCTTCACCACCCGGCGCACCGTGGGGCCGATGCCGTGGCTGTGGGACAGCTCCTCCTCCACCTCGGGGGTGAGGAGGGTGGCGTAGTACTGGCGCAGCTCCTGGCGGAGCGCCAGCTGCTCTTCGGTGTAGCCGATCTCCATGGCCGCCCTGCCCTTCTCCGGCGTCGAACCTGGAACAGGTTACAGTTCGGCCTGCTCGCCGGGCCAGACGCATACGGTCCGCGAAGACGAACGGCGAAACTCAGGCTCAGGGCAGGGCGTCACGCTGCAGTAGCCTTGGGGCGTGCACCGCCCGCGATTTGGGGTGTGGGGACGACCCGTAGCGATCGGGTGCATCGTCTTTCTCGCCCTCACGTTGGGGCTCAATCTCTGGGTCGCGGGGGCGGCGGCACTAGGAGCTCTCACCGCTGTGGGCATTCGGCTTCGGGATCGTCGATTCAGCCGCCAGCTCTCCCGAAGGTCCCCAGGAGGACCCTAGGCCGCGGGGGCAACTGCCCTGGTCCTGACACGCCCTATCCTCCGACACGGTGGACGACGCGCCCCTCCCCACGCTGGTGGAGGCGTCGGTGGTGCGCCCGTTGCGCCACGCCGTGCTGCGCCCCGGCCAGCCGGCCACCGCGTCGCACTACCCCGAGGACGACGACCCCCGCACGGCGCACGCCGCCGTGCGGGCGCCCGACGTCGTCGCCGTGGGGACCGTCCTGTGCGAGGCACCCCCGTGGGAGCCCGGCCGCCCCGACGCGTGGCGCGTCCGGGGGATGGCCACCCGCCCCGACGCCCGGGGCCGGGGGCACGGCAGCGCGGTGCTGGCTGCCCTCGTCGACCATGCCCGTCGCCAGGGCGGCACGCTGTTGTGGTGCAACGCCCGGGTGCCGGCGCGCCCCCTCTACGAGCGGGCCGGCATGGCCGTCCGGGGCGAGGCCTTCGAGGTCCCGTTGATCGGCCCCCACGTCCGCATGTGGCGCGCCCTCGGGGGCGGGCCGGCGACGTGAGCCGCGCCGCCCGCCGGGTGGGTCGACGCCGCCGGCCTGTGCCAACCTAGGGACACCGTGGCGAGCGCACGCCGCCAGCCGCCCGCCTACCGAGGAGCCGCTCCATGCCCGAGCCCGTCATCGTCGCCACCGGGAGGACGCCCATCGGGCGCGCCAACAAGGGCTCGCTGGTGAGCTGCCGGCCCGACGACCTGGCCGCGCTGGCGGTGACGGCGGTGCTGGCCAAGGTGCCCCAGCTCGACCCGGGCAGCGTCGAGGACGTCATGATCGGCTGCGGGCAGCCCGGCGGCGAGGCCGGCTACAACGTGGCCCGGGTGGCGGCCGTCCTGGCCGGCGTCGACGTCCCGGGCGTCACCGTCAACCGCTACTGCTCCTCCTCGCTCCAGACCATCCGCATGGCGGCGCACGCCATCCGCGCCGGCGAGGGGGACGTGTTCGTGGCGGGCGGCGTCGAGACGGTGAGCCGGTTCCAGTTCGGGGCGTCGGACACCGGCCCCCACAACCCGCGCTTCGGGGACGCCGAGACCCGCACCAAGGCCCGCGGCCCGGCCGTGACCGAGCCCTGGACGCCGCCGGCGGGCCTGCCCGATGTGTACATCGCCATGGGACAGACGGCCGAGAACGTCGCCGAGTACGAGAAGGTGCCGCGGGCCGAGATGGACGAGTTCGCGCTCCTCTCCCAGACCCGGGCGGTGGAGTCCCAGAAGAACGGCTTCTTCGAGCGCGAGATCATCCCCGTCACCCTCGAGGACGGCACGACGGTGACCAAGGACGACGGCCCGCGGCCCGACACCACCCTGGAGGCCCTCTCGCAGCTGAAGCCGGTGTTCCGCGAGGGCGGAACGGTGACGGCGGGCAACGCCTGCCCGCTCAACGACGGGGCCGCCGCCGTGGTGGTCATGTCCGACACGAGGGCCAAGGCCCTGGGCATCACCCCGCTGGCCCGCATCGTCTCCAGCGGGGTCTCCGCCCTCGACCCCGAGATCATGGGCCTCGGGCCAATCGAGGCCTGCCGCCAGGCCCTGGCCCGGGCGGGCAAGACGATCGACGACATCGACCTGGTCGAGATCAACGAGGCCTTCGCCGCCCAGATCATCCCCTCGGCCAAGCACCTCGGCATCGACTGGGGGAAGCTCAACGTGAAGGGCGGCGCCATCGCCCTGGGCCATCCCTTCGGCATGACGGGGGCGCGCATCATGACGACGCTGCTCAACGCCCTCGACGACGAGGACAAGACCTGGGGGCTCGAGTCCATGTGCGTGGGCGGCGGCCAGGGCATGGCCATGGTGGTGGAGCGCCTGTCGTAGTGGGCGGCGCCATCTACGACGTGGGGTCGATGTGGGAGCTGGTCGAGGCGCGCGCCGCGGCGTCCGGGCCCCGGCGCATGCTGGTGGACGAGTCCGACCGCGAGGTCACCTTCGGCGAGTTCCGCGACCGCTGCGAGGTGGTGGCCGCCGGGCTGCACGCCATGGGCGTGGGCCCCGGGTCGGTGGTGTCGTGGCAGCTCCCCACCCGCATCGAGACCATCGTCCTGTCCCTCGCCCTGGCCCGCCTGGGGGCGGTCCAGAACCCCATCATCCACATCTACCGCGAGCGCGAGGTGGCCTTCGCCCTGGCCCAGACGCGGGCGTCGTTGTTCTTCGTGCCCGGGGTGTGGAAGGACTTCGACTACGTGGCGATGGCCGAGAAGATCGGCGCCGAGATGGACGACCCGCCCCGCGTGGTCGTGGCCTACGACGCCCTCCCCGAAGGGGACCCGGCCACGCTGCCCCCTCCGCCTGCGCCCGGGGGGGACGAGGTCCGCTGGGTCTACTACACGTCGGGGACGACCTCTGACCCCAAGGGCGTGCGCCACACCGACTCCACCCTCTTGACGGGAGGGCGCGGCCTGGCCATCGCCCTCGACATGAGCGAGGACGACGTGGGGTCGATCGCCTTCCCCTTCGCGCACATCGCCGGTCCCGACTACCTCGTCATGGTGCTGGCCAACGGGTGCTCGACGGTGCTGTTGGAGTCGTTCGTCCCCGAGGTGGCGGTGGAGGTCTTCTCCCGGCACGGGGCCACCATGGCCGGGGGCAGCACGGCCTTCTACATGGCCTACCTGAACGAGCAGCGCAAGCGCCCGGGCACCACGCTCATCCCGTCGCTGCGCCTGCTGTCGGGCGGCGGGGCGCCCATGCCCCCCGAGGTCTTCTACGAGGTGGGGCGGGAGATGGGCGTGAAGGTGGCCCACGGCTACGGCATGACCGAGATCCCCATGATCTGCATGGGATCGCCCGCCGACACCGACGAGCAGCTGGCCAACACGGTGGGCAAGCCGGTCTCGGGGGCCGAGGTCCGCATCGTGACCCTGGACGAGACCGAGGCCCCCACCGGGACCGACGGCGAGGTGCGCGTGCGGGGCCCCATGGTGTGCAAGGGCTACACCGACCCCGCCCTCAGCGCCGAGTCCTTCGACGCGGCCGGCTTCTTCCGCACCGGGGACGTGGGACACGTCCGCCCCGACGGCCACGTCGTGCTCACGGGGCGCCTCAAGGACATCATCATCCGCAAGGGCGAGAACATCTCGGCCAAGGAGATCGAGGACCTGCTCTACACCCACCCCAAGGTGGGCGACGTGGCCGTGGTGGGGCTGCCCGACCGCGCCCGCGGCGAGCGCGTGTGCGCCGTAGTGGAGACCGCGGCCGGGGCCGCGCCGCTCACGTTCGACGAGATGGTGGCGCACCTGCGGGCGGCGGGCCTCATGACCCAGAAGGTGCCGGAGCAGCTCGAGGTGGTCGCCGAGCTCCCCCGCAACAAGACGCTCAACAAGGTGCTCAAGTACAAGCTGCGCGACGAGCTGGCCGGGCGCCCCTTCCCCGGCTGACCGCCGGCGCGGGGCGGCGGGCACCGGGCCGGAGGGAGGGCGTCAGCCGCCGCTGCGGCGCCCCGAGCGGGCGGCCCGGCGCAACGAGACCGCCAGCGCCCCCACCACGAGGACCGGCATGGCCGTCACGGTGACCAGGCGGCCCGCGCCGTTGTGGGCCAGCGCGGCCACCAGCACCACGGCCACGAGCCCGCCCAGGGCCAGCTCGGGGGTGTCACCAACCAGGAACTCCACCCAGAAGTGGCCGAAGGCCCGGGACAGCCGCCGCCAGCGTGTGGGCTCAGGCGACGTCGACACCGGCCCTCCGCACGCGTCCCAGCACGGTCGACGAAGCCAGGGCGACCAGGGCGTACAGCCCCACCAGCACGGGGAGGGCGAGCTCCCCGTGGGGCCAGCGCACGCCGGCGCCCTCCCCCGACCAGAAGCTGCCGAAGCTCACCAGCATGATGCCCACCACCATCTTCATGGCGTTCTCGGGCACACCGGCGAGGTGACGGGCCACCAGCGCGCCGAGGACGGCCACCACCACGACCGCGGCGGCGGCGCCGACGGCGGCCGCGCCGAGGTCGTGCCCGGTGGCGCCCAACGTGATGACGATGACGGCGACCTCGAGCCCCTCGAGGAACACACCCTTGAAGGCGACGGTGAAGGCCGTGGAATCGCGCCCGGTGCCCGACGGGGCGCTCGACAGCTCGGCCACCTGGGCGGCGTAGACGGCATCCTCGTCGTGCTTGGCCTTCAGCCCCCCGGCCCGGAGCACCGCCTTGCGCAGCCACTGCAGGCCGAAGACGAGCAGCAGCGCCCCCACCACCACCCGCAACCCGTTCAGCGGCACGTAGTGGACCAGGGCGGGGCCGATGGCGAGCACGAGCGCGACGAGCGAGCCCAGCGCCACGGCGGCGCCCTCGAGCGCGGAGCGCCACCCACGGATGGCGCCCACTGCCACCACGATGGTGAGGGCCTCGACCATCTCCACCAGGCTGGCCACGAACACCGAGGCCAGGACGACGATCGTCGTGTCGCGCACGCCCGTCAGCCCCGGTGCTCGCCGCGCCCCTCGGCGCAGGTCCAGATGGCGGCCGTCACCTACCCCAGGGTAGGCGCGGCGTGCGGGATCAGGCCCGGAGGGCGGCCTCGGTCTGCACGACGTCCTCGGTGCCCCGGTAGTAGAAGACCTTCGCGCCCCGGAAGCGGAAGTAGTGGTGCTGGTTCTTGTCGATGGCGCGGCCCGTGGAGCGTGCCCGCGCCCGGCAGCGCACCACGGTGAGGACCGAGTCCTCGTTGGCGGCCACCGTCAGGGGCGTGAATTCGTCCACCTCCATGGTGGAGCCGAAGGCCTCGAAGAACGACGTCACACCGTCGTGGCCGTGGCGCACGCCGTACCAGGGTGCGGCGGCCGAGTTGGTGTCGGTGGCCCAGTCGACGTCGTCGGTGACGTTGTCGAGGATCGCCACCACGTCGCCGCGGCCGAACGCCTCGTACATGGACTGGATCGTCTTGATGTTGTCGTCTGCCCCCATGGAAGACTCCTTTCGATCGCGTGATCGGTGCTGTGGTCGGGTGGTCCTGGTGTTCTCGTCGGTGGTGGGTGTCAGCTGGCGGTGATGGTGGCGGCCTTGGGCGCATACACCTCGTGCGCCGGGAAGAACGTCACCTCGGGCTCGGCGGCGATGCCGAGCTTGGCCATGGCCGGGCCCAGCAGGCCCTCGCCGAAAGCGCCGTAGGCGGCCTCGCTCCCCCACGCGTCGAGGTTGTGGCAGTCGCCTCCCTCCCACCAGGTCATGTGGACGAGCCCGCCGGTCGGGGCGTCCTGCAGCCAGCCGACCTCGGCTCGCACCGCGTCGTACTGCTCGGGCGTCACGCCGCGCAGTTTGGTGTGGGCGATGACGGCCATGGGCGCTCCTGTCGCTCCGGGCCCGCGTGACGGGCCCTGTCCCCCTGCCATTCGCCGGTGCCACGAGGTGCGGATCACTCGCCCGCGCCGTCACGTGCCCCTGACACGGGAGGCTCGGGCCGGTGGGGACGGGGGCGCGGCGGGGTGGGTGATCCGGCGGGGGGCCCGTCACCGAACTGTCGGAGAACTGCAACGGAGACGTCGAAGGGAGGCTCCGTGCACCGGAAACGGGGCCGGTCGATCCGCAGGCCAGGCACGACAGCGTGAACGCGGTCCTCACCCGCGGGACCCGCGGGCACCGCGAGCACGGCGACGATGTGTCGGTCGCCGTCGCGCCCGTCCCGGTTCCCCCCCGTTCACAGGATCCGCCAAGTATCGTGCGCGCCGTGGACTCGCTCGAGGCGCTGCTCGCCGCCCGGCTGGCGGCCGGTGACGACGAGGCGCTGGCCGAGATCTGGCAGCGCCACGGATCGCTGGTCTTCGGCCTGGCCCGGCGCCTCACCGGAGACTCGTCCATCGCCGAGGACGTGACCCAGGAGGTGTTCGTCACCTTGTGGCAGCACCCCGAGCGCTTCGACGCCAGCCGCGGGTCGCTGCGCGCCTATCTCGGCGTGCACGCCCAACGGCGTGCGATCGACGCGCTCCGGCGCGACGGCCGCCGCGCCGAGCGCGAGCACCGGCACCATCGCCTCCACCCGCCGGCGGGACCGGAGCCGAGCGACGAGGCCGAGAGCTCGGTGCTGTCCGACGCGGTGCGCGACGCCATCTGCCGACTGCCCGCCGAGCAACGCGAGGCCGTGGAGCTGGCGTACTTCAACGGCCTGACCCACCGGGAGGTGGCCACCACCCTGGGCATCCCCGAAGGGACCGCCAAGTCACGGCTGCGGCTGGCCCAGGCCAAGCTGCAGTCCTGGCTCGACCCCGCGTTGTTGGAGCTCGTATGAACGACCGCCGACCCTCTACCGACCCTCTCGACGAGCTGCGCTACGCGCTCGCCGAGGGCAATGCCCAGCGCCCCTCGGCCGCCCTGGCGGACGCCGTCATGGCGGCCGCCCTCAACGCGCGCAGCGCGGGCCGGCCCGTCGACGACCCCGAGCCGATCTCCCCCGTCGAAGCGCTGGCCCAGGCCTCGGCCTCCCTCGACTCGCTGCTGGGCTCGCTCAGGCCTGCCGAGTGGCGCCGCCCCTGCATCCGGGCCCTCTCCGTCCAGGGCCTGGTCGGCCATCTCATCGGCGTCGAGCGCGACTTCCAGGCCGCTCTGGGCGCCCCCGAGGGCCACGAGGCCCGAGCCGACCACGTTGCCTCCACCGATCCCGTGGCCCAGGAGCACTCGGGACGCCCACCCGCCGAGACGCTCGACGCCTGGCGCGCCTCGGTGGCCACCACGGCGCGCCTGCTGGCCGAGGTGCCGTCGTCGGGCGCCGACGGCGAACATCCGGTCGCCCTCTACGGGCTGCGCCTGGAACTGGGGCCGTTCCTGGTGGTGCGCACCTTCGAGCTGTGGACCCACGAGGAGGACATCCGGCGCGCCACCGGGCGCCACCTGCGGGCCCCCGGAGCCGCCACGCTGGCGCTCATGACGTCGCTCGCCGTCACCCTGCTCCCCGCCGCGCTGGCCCGGACGGAGCGGTCGGGCGAGGGGCTGTCGGCCCGCATCGTCCTCACGGGACCCGGCGGGGGGACCTGGCAGCGCGGCCTCGGCCCGCCGTCGGCCGCCGGTGGGCCCGCAGCCGTGGTGAACGAGGGCCCCGTCGACGTCCGCATCGTGGTGGACGCGGTGGAATTCTGCCGCCTTGTGGCCAACAGGGTCGACCCCGGTACGCTGGCCGCCGTGGTGACCGGAGACGCGGCGCTGGCTCGGGACCTGTTCGTGGGGGCCGCGGGCCTGGCCCTCGACTGACCGTAGGCGACCGACCGTGGGCGACTCGGCCCGGCGCCGCTGGGACCGCGCCGAGCTCCAGCGGGCGCATGACAACTACGTGGCGGTGGCCGCCGAGGCGGGGCGCACCGGTGACTGGCGGCCGTGGGCGGACCTGTTCACCGAGGACGCCGTGTACATCGAGCATCTCTTCGGCCGCTTCGAAGGGCGCGAGCGGATCTTCGAGTGGATCTCCAAGACCATGGCCGAGTGGCCCAACACCGAGATGACGATGTTCCCCCACGACTGGTGCGTGTGCGACGAGGAGCGGGGCTGGTGGATCTGCCAGATCGAGAACCGCTTCAACGACCCCGGGGACGGGCAGGTGTACCAGGCCGCCAACGTCACCATCCTCACGTACGCGGGTGACATGCGTTTCTCCTCGGAGGAGGACGTGTACAACCCGGCCAACTTCGCCCCGGCCATCAAGGGCTGGATGGAGGCCAAGAAGGCCCACGGCGGGCCCTCCTGAGCGGGTCCGGCGCCCCGGCGCGCCCTGCGC
>DATJBC010000221.1:0-20166 GCA_035515515.1 Acidimicrobiales bacterium | reverse complement strand
ACCACCTCGTGGGGGGCCACGAAGACGTCGATGTCGGAGGCCATGCGCTCGCCGTCGGAGAGGCCCCCGCCCACCAGCAGGTTGAAGCCGACCTCGCCGTCGCCGCCGCGCGCCGGCCACAGCCCGATGTCGTTGATCTCGGCCTGGGCGCAGTCCTCCCGGCACCCCGTGACGCTCATCTTGAACTTGCGGGGGAGGTTGGCGTACTCGCGGTTGCCGGTGAAGAAATCCGACACGGCCAGGGCCACGGGCAGGGCGTCGAGGGCCTCCTCGGCGTCGACGCCCGACACGGGGCAGCACAACACGTTGCGGGCCGAGTCGCCGCACGCCTGCACCGTGGTCAGCCCCACGGCCGCGAAGCGCTCCCAGATGCGGGGCACGTCCCCGATGCGGATCCAGTGGATCTGGATGTCCTGACGGGTGGTGAGGTCGGCGTAGCGGTTGCCGAACACGGCGCTGTCGTCGGGGCCCTCCCCGAAGGCGTCGGCCACCACGCCGATCTCCCGGGCCTGCTCGGCGCTGAGCACGCCGCCGGGGATCTTCACCCGGAGCATGAAGGCGTCTCCCCCCTGGCGCTGGGGATAGAGGCCCACCCACTTGAGCCGCTCCTGCTCGCCGGCCACCTCTGCGATGGCCCCGGGCCCCTCCTTGGCGTACCGGGAGATGACGGCGTCGGCCACCTCGAGGGGATGGCGGTCGAGCTTCCACCGCTCGACCTGGTTGAGCTCGCCCACCGTCCGGTAGGGCCGGACGAACTGCATGGAGCGTTCGTTGCCCCGGATCTCCACGCCCAGCGGCTTGTCGCGGTCGCGCGCCATCAGCCGTGCAGCCCGCACTCGGTCTTGTCCGTGCCGGACCAGCGCCCGGCCCGGGGGTCCTCGCCCGGCGCCACCGGCCGGGTGGTGGGTGCGCAGCCGATGGACCGGTAGCCGCGCTCCATGAGGGGGTGGACCGGCAGCCCGTGGTCGTGTTCGAAGTTGGCGATGTCCTCGTCGGTCCACGTGGCCAGGGGGTTGACCTTCACGAGGCGGCGCTCGGCGTCCCACGACACGATGGGCGCGTCGGCGCGGGTGGCGGCGTCGCTGCGCTTGAGCCCGGTCAGCCACGCCGCCCGTCCCGCCAGGGCGCGGTTGAGCGGCTCCACCTTGCGCAGCTCGCAGCACCGGGCGGTCCCGCACGGCCAGGACTCGGCCTCGGGCCCGGGGTGCATCACCTTGAGGTTGAGGTCGTAGCGGGCCCGCACCGTCTCGACGTAGGCGAGCGTCTCGGGGAAGTGGAACCCGGTGTCCAAGAACAGCACCTCCAACCCCGGGTCCACCGCCACGGCCAGATCGACGATGACGCAGTCCTGGAAGGAGCACGCCAGGCTGAGCCGCTTGCCGAAGCGCTCGGCGGCCCAGCCGATGACCTTGCCGGCGGGGGCGGCCTCGAAGGCGGCGTTGCGGGCGGCCAGCTCGTCCAGATCGACGCCGGCCTCGATCCCTGACCCCACAGATCGCCCTCCGTGTTCGCTCGTCCCGCCCGGTCCCGGCCCTCGCCCGGGTCCGGGGGCGGCGGGGCGGCCACGACTTGTCCGGCCAGCCGGCCACCACTATATATGACTAATCAGGTCGGATTTTAACCCTTTTCAGCGCCGGCGCTCACCCTTCCGACCAGGGAGAATGCCCGCGGCGCGCCCCAGCCTATGACCGGCGGCGCGCCGGTGTACCCGGTGGGGCTGGTGGTGCGGGGCCGGCGCTGCCTGGTGGTGGGAGGCGGGCGGGTGGCGGCCCGCAAGATCGCCGGGCTCCTCGAGTGCGGCGCGGCGGTCACCGTCGTGGCGCCCGAGGTCCACGTGGCCGTCGGCGCGCTGGCCGGGAGCGGGGCGCTGGGCGCCATCGACGACACGCCCCTCGACGTCCGCATCCGCCCCTACGAGCCGGGCGAGGCGGCGCGCTACGCGCTGGTGGTGGCGGCCACCGGCGACCCGTCGGTCGACGACGCCGTCCAGCGCGACGCGTCGGCCGCCGGCGTGTGGGTGAACGTCGCCGACGACCCGGCGCGCTGCAGCGTCATCCTCCCCGCCGTAGCCCGCGACGGGTCGGTCACGGTGGCGGTGTCGACCGCGGGCGCCAGCCCCGCGCTGGCCTCGTGGCTGCGGGACCGCGTCGCCGCGCTCCTCGGGCCCGGCCTGGGGGAACTGGCCGCGCTGCTCGAGGGCGCGCGCCGCGCCGTGCACGACGCCGGCGGCAGCACCGAGGCGCTCGACTGGCGGGGGCTGCTCGACGGCCCGCTCCCCGAGCTGGTGCGCGCCGGCCGCACGGACGAGGCCCGCCGCACGCTCGACGCGTTCCTCGACGCCGCCGGGGCCGGGCCGCCCGGCGCGCCACCGCCCGCCCACCCCCCTCCCGAGCGCCGGTAGGGGCGGGGGGCGGCCCGGGCGTGCCACGCACCCATGGGCCATACTCTGGCCGTGGGGCCGACCGACACCGCGCCTGCGACGCGCACCAAGAAGCGCCCGCCCCCCGGCGCGGGGAGCGCCCGAGCCAGCGCCGTTCCCACCCGGGGCGCCGGGGCCGACGACAGCGCCGTCCCCAACGACGAGGAGGTAATCGGCGCCATCATCCTGGCCAGCCGGGCCATGGTCGCCATCGCCGTGCGGTCGCTGGCCGGCAATTCCGACGAGGTCACCTTGCCCCAGTACCGCACGCTGGTCGTGCTCACCTACGAGGGACCCCGCCGGCTCGCCGACCTCGCCGAGGCGCTCAACGTGAGCCCGTCGACCGCCACGCGCATGTGCGACCGCCTCGTCCGCAAGAGCCTGGTGTCGCGCACCCGCGACGAGCTCGACCGCCGCGAGGTCAAGCTCACCATCACGCCGGCGGGACGAAAGATCGTCGCCGCGGTCATCGAGCGCCGGCGCGCGGAGGTGCGCGACATGCTGCAGGCCATCCCCGTCCCGCTGCGGCGCCAGCTGGTCAACTCGCTGCAGCTGCTGGCCGCGGCGGCCGACGAGGCGCCCGAGATCCACTGGGGGCAGGGCTGGTACTGAGGGCCGGCGGATACCAGGGGCGGGCGCCCCGCCCGCCTCCCCCTACGCCACCGACACCGACTTGATCTCGCAGAACTCCCGCAACCCCTGGAGGGCGAGCTCGCGCCCGTATCCCGAGCGCTTGGTGCCGCCGAAGGGGAGCTCGGGCGTCGACGCCACCATGGCGTTGACGAAGACCATGCCCGCCTCGAGGCCGCCCACGAACAGCTCCTGCTCGGCGGGGTCGCTCGTCCACACGCTCGCACCCAGGCCGAACCCGGTGTCGTTGGCCAGGCGCAGGGCGTCCGCGGCGTCCTCGGCGCGAAACAGCAGCGCCACCGGGCCGAACACCTCCTCGTGGGCGACGCGCATCGACGGCGTGATGGCGGCCAGCACGGTGGGCGCGTAGAAGAAGCCCGGCCCCTCCGGCGCACGGCCGCCGCACAACACCTCCACGCCGCGCCCCCGGGCGTCGTCGACCTGCGCGGCCACGTCGGCCCGGCCCTGCGCGGTGGCGAGCGGCCCCACGTCGGTGGCGGGGTCCATGGGGTCGCCCACCACCAGGCCGTCCATGGCGTCGGTGAAGCGGGCGGCGAACTCGTCGTAGACGGCCCGGTGGACGATGAAGCGCTTGGCGGCGATGCAGCTCTGGCCGTTGTTCTGCACCCGGGCCTCCACCCCCACCGCCGCCGCCCGCTCGAGGTCGGCCGAGGGCAGCACGACGAAGGGGTCGCTGCCCCCCAGCTCCAGCACCGACTTCTTGAGGGCCCGGCCGGCCGCCTCGGCCACCGAGCGGCCCGCACCCTCGGATCCCGTGAGGGTCACCGCCCGCACCCGGTCGTCCTCGATCAGCCCGGGCACACGGTCCGACCCCACGAGCAGCGTCTGGAAGGCCCCGTCGGGGTAGCCGGCGCGCCGGAACACGTCCGCGATGAGCAGCGCCGTCTGCGGGACGTTGGAGGCGTGCTTCAACAGGCCCACGTTGCCCACCATGAGGGCGGGGGCGGCGAAGCGCGTGACCTGCCACATGGGGAAGTTCCAGGGCATGACGGCGAGCACGGGGCCCATGGGCTCGTAGCGCACGACCCGGCGCGGCGCGGCGCCGGACACCTCCTCGCTGGCGAGCATCGCCGGGGCGTGCTCGGCGAACCAGCGCAGGGCCATGGCGCACTTGGCCACCTCGCCCTTGGCGGCCGCGAAGGTCTTGCCCATCTCGGTGGTGAGGACCCGTGCGATGTCGGGCAGCTCCCCCTCGAGGAGGTCGGCGGCGGACGAGGCCAGGCGCGCCCGGTCCGCCACCGGCACGCGCCGGTAGGCGGCGGCGGCACGCGCCGCGGCGGCCACCTTCGACTCCACCGCGTCGTGGCTGTCGGGCTCGAAGACGCGCTCGGTCTCGCCGGTGGCCGGATTGATGGTGGCGATGGGCATGCCCAGATCATCACCCACGACAGCCGGCCGGGCGAAGCCCGCCCCGGCGCCGCCCACGCCCCCTCCCCCGGCACCCGCTCAGCGCCGGGGGCCCTTGCGCACCAGCCGGCGGGCGAGCTCGTCGGCCAGGGCGCGCCGGCGGAGCTTGCCGGTGGCGGTGTGGGGGAGCTCGGCGACGAAGACGTAGTCCTTGGGCCTCTTGTAGGGGGCGAGGTGCGCCGCGGCGTGGCGTCGCAGGGCGTCTTCGTGGGCGTCGCCCACCACCGCGGCGCACACCCGCTGCCCCCAGTCGTCGTCGTCCACCCCGAAGACGGCGACCTCGGCCACGCCGGGAGCCTCGGCCAGGGCCGCCTCGACCTCTGCGGGGTAGACGTTCACGCCGCCCGTGATGACCAGGTCGTCGCGGCGCCCCTCGAGATAGAGATAGCCGTCGTCGTCGAGCCGGCCGAGGTCACCGACGCTGAAGGCGTCCCCGCGCCACGCCTCCGCCGTGGCCTGCGGGTCCCGCCAATAGGCGAAGCGGGCGAAGGCGGGGGCGTGGCACCACACCACACCGTCCCCGCCCACCTCGAGCCGCCGGCCGGGGCGGGCCCGGCCCACGGTGCCCGGCCGCTCCAGCCACTCGTCGGGGGAGCACGCCGTGAACTGGCCCTCGGTCGAGCCGTAGAACTCCCACACGGCGCCGGGGCCGGCGCGCGCCAGCGCAGCCCGCTTCACCGACGGCGCGCACGGGGATCCGGCGTGCACCAGCCGCCGCAGCGACCGGAACGGGCTTCGAGGGCCGGCGGCCTCGAGCACCCGGCGCAGGGCGGTGGGCGCCATGAACGTCGTCGTGGGTGCATGGGCCTCGAGCGCCTGCAGGACGGCGGCGGCCTCGAAGCGGGCCAGCACCACGACGCGCCCGCCCCGCAGCAGGGCGCCGGCGGCGAGGCGGATGGTGACGGAGTGGTGCATGGGCGAGCACACCAGGTGCGTGTCGGCCCGGTCGAACTCCCACAGGTCGGCTTCGTCCTCGAACAGGGCCCGGGCGGCGTCCTCCTCCAGGATGCCCGAGCACACCCCTTTGGGCCGGCCCGTGGTCCCCGACGTGTAGTGCATGGGGCGCACGAGCGGGAACGGGGCCAGCCCGGTGTCGGGCCCGTCGAGCAGGGCGTCCAGCGCGGCGCGGTCCTCCACCACCAGGGCGGGCTCCGCGTCGGCCACGAGGGCGGCGCGCTCGGAGGGGAGGAGGGTGGCGTTCAACAGGACGGGGACGACCGCCCGGCGCGCCGCCCCCAGCACGGCGCACAACAGCGCGCCCGACGAGGGGAGGCAGAACACCACGCGATCGCCCGGGCCCACGCCGGCACGCGCCAGGGCACCGGCGGCCCGGCGCTGGCTCCGCTCGGCGTCGGCGGCGCCGAGCACCTCCACGGGCGGCGCGCTCACGGCAGGGCCCTCGCCGCGCGCCCACGGGGGCTCACGGCCCTGCGGGGGACGTTCCGTCCGGCACCGCCGCGGCCTCGGCGGCGAGGACCGACGCCGGCTGCGGCCGGCCGGACATCGACGCCGGTGCCGGCACCGGGCCGCCGTCGAGCACGGCGAAGAGGCGTCCTCGGCTGAGCCCGATGGCCGCCATGACGCCGAGGAGCAGGACCCCCGACGCCGCGGTCACCGCGCGGATGCCCGCACGGTGGGCGATGGCGCCCTCGACCACGGCGCCGACGGGATAGATGGTGCCCAGGGCCATCATGTAGAGCCCGAGCACGCGCCCCCGGGCCGCCGTGGGCGCCCGGCGCTGGACGACGGTGTTGAGCCCGGTGAGGACGCCGATGTAACACGCCCCCACCACCGCCATGGCGGGCACCGCCGTCCACAGCGAGCGCGACAACCCGTAGGGGACGAGCGCCACGGGGAAGGCGAACAGGGCGCCGACCACGAGGCGGCGGCCGAGCCGCTGGGCCAGGGGGGTGAGGACGAGCGCACCGCACACCGCGCCCACACCCTGGGCGGTGACGAGCATCGACGCGCCCCCTTTGCTGCTGTGCAGGCCGTCGATGGCCAGAGCGGGCGCCAGGGCGATGAACGGCGACCCGATGAGGGCGACCACGGCGATCAGCGTGATGGCGCTGCGGCAGCCGGGTTCGGCCGCCGCCAGCCGGGCCCCCTCGACGATGCGCCCCATGATGCCCACCCCCGCCGGGCTCGGGCGGTGCGACGGCAGGGTGATGAGCGCCAGCGCCGCCACCACGGCACCGAACGACAGCGCGTTCACGGCGAAGGCCCACGCCGGCGAGCCCACCACCAGCACCAGGCCCGCCAGGGCGGGGCCGATCACCCGGCCCAGGTTGAACTGCGCCGAGGACAGCGACACGGCGCCCAGGAGGTCCTCGGCGGGGACGAGGTCGGGCAGCATGGCCTGGTACGTGGGGAACCCGATGGCGGCCGCCACCCCGCCCAGGAAGGCCACGCCGACCAGCGCCCACGACGCCGCGTGGCCCGTGCCGGCCAGCACGGCCAGCGTGGCGGCGAAGGCGGCCTCGGCCACCGTGGTGGTGACGAGCCAGCGGCGCCGGTCGAGGCGGTCCGCCAGCGCGCCCCCCACCGGCGACAGCACGCCCACGGGCACGAAGGCCGCCGCGGCCACCGTGCCGGTCCACAGCGGATTGTGCGACCGGTCGGTGACGACGATGGCGAGCACCACGGTCTGCATCCACGAGCCGATGTTCGAGACGAAGGCCGCCGTCCACACCAGGGCGAAGTTCCTCGAGCGCAGGGGTCGCAGGGACGAGAGCACGGTGTTTTGAGGCTACTGCCGACGCGCGAGACTGCGGCCGTGGACGACGGGCGCACCGCGGCACGCCCCGGCATCGACCGGGCGCGCCAAATCCTGGCGGCGGCCCGCGCCGTGACCGTGCTCACCGGGGCGGGCATCTCGACGGACTCGGGCATCCCGGACTTCCGCGGCCCCCAGGGGATCTGGACCAAGGACCCCGCCGCCGAGAAGATGGCCACCATCGACGTGTACCTGCGCGATCCCGAGGTCCGCCGTCGCTCCTGGCGCCACCGCCTCGAGTCGCCCACGTGGGAGGCGCGCCCCAACGCCGGGCACGCCGCCCTGGTGGCGCTGGAGCGGCGCGGCGTGCTCCACACGCTCGTCACCCAGAACGTCGACGGCCTGCACCAGGCGGCGGGGAGCGACCCCGAGCGCGTGGTGGAGATCCACGGGACGATGCGCGAGGTCATGTGCATGTCGTGCGGCGCCCGCAGCCCCATGCCCGTTGTGCTGGACCGGGTGCGGGCCGGCGAGGACGACCCGTCGTGCCGCGCGCCCCGGGGCGGCGACACGTGCGGGGGGATCCTCAAGTCGGCCACCATCAGCTTCGGGCAGAACCTCGTGCCCCAGGACCTCCTGCGGGCCGAGCGCGCCGCCCGGGAGTGCGACGTCCTTCTGGCGGTGGGATCGAAGCTGTCGGTCTACCCCGCCGCCGGCCTCGTGCCCAGTGCCAGCATGGCGGGCGCGCAGGTCATCATCCTCAACGACGAGGCGACCGACTACGACGGCATGGCCGACGTCGTGCTCCGGGGGAAGATCAGCGAGGTTCTCCCCGCCATCGTGGAGCTCTGAGGACGCCGCTCACGACGTCGGAGCGCCCCGCGCCCGGCACGTCACGAGGACACGTAGTTGATGAGGGCCAGGCACATCTCGTCCGACGAGCCGTCCCCCCAGGTCACGTAGCGCGGCGGGAGCTTGCGCAGCTGCGGGAGCTGCTGGCGCAGCTGCGGGTTGTAGGTGCAGGTCACGCCGATGGTGTCCCCCGCCGCCACCGTGACCGGCGTGGCCAGGTTGTAGGAGCGCTGGTAGTCGAAGTTGTAGTTCGTGACGTCCAGCAGTGTCCGGGCCTTGGACGTGCCCGGGTCGAGCACGATCTGCATGCTCCTGCCCAGCAGGTGCATGTGCGCCGTGAGGCGCACGACCGTGCCCGGGCTGGCGGGCCAGACGCACGACGTGGAGTCCCCGGCGGGAGGCTCCAGGACGTTGCGCCCACAGGCCTGCTCGAGGATGTTGACGAACTGGACCTGGGACTTGCCGAAGCGCTGGGCCACGTCCTCGAGGGACGCCAGCCGGTTGCACAGGGGCCCGGTCACACCGGCCGGGCACGGGATGTCGGGGGGCGCCGGCAGCAGGTCGAGGTGCAGGGGCTTGAGGGGCGTGGAGGCCGGCACCGTGGACAGCACGAGCTTGCTCCTCACGGGCTTGTCCCCGACGAGCAGGTTGTAGTGGATCTGCATGATGACGAGGCTGCCCTTGGGGAACGACACCCCGGTGCCCTTCGGGGCCACGTCCCGGCCATGCCCCGGCGCCCAGGCCGTGAGCCAGGGGGTATCGGAGATCTGGCTCAGGCTCGACCCCGGCAGGGGGCTCTCGCCGAAGCACGTCCAGCCCTCGCCCACGTCGTCGTCCGCCTTGGCCTGGGCGGCCAGGTCGGGCGGCACGAGGAACAGGATGGCGTGGTGGACCTCGGGGCTGTTGGGGAAGAACTGGCTGGACACGATGGTCGAGTCGGCCGTCAGGTGCGGGTCGACCAGGGTGCAGTGATAGTCGTCGGTGCCCCCCGAGGGCGCGTGGGGCGTGTAGGAGTGCGCCGACTCGAGGGAGACGGTGGTGACGGGGGGCCCCGACGACGTCGTCGTCGTCGACGACGAGGACGCCGAGGCCGAATGGCCGATGCCGACGGTTGTCGTGACAACGATTGCAGCTACAACGACTGCGGCGGCGACCCCCACGAGCACGATCCCCCGGCGACCCACCACGCCACGGTAGCGCGCCGCCTGTTGGGCAGCGGGGGCGGGAGGGGGCGCGCCGGACACGACGACGCCCCGCCGGGACGCGCCCGGGACGGGTCGACGGCCTCGCGCCGGGACCAGCGCCGATAATGACCCTTCGACCCACCAGCTGAGGAGAGCGCGGGCGCGGTGTGACGACGGAGCCGACGGTGGGGGGACGCCCGGGGGCTGGCGCGCCGCGGCCTGGGCGCCGGGGCCTGGCCCGAGTGCTCGCCGGGGCCTTCGTCACGGTCGTCGTGGTCGCCGGCATGGCCGGCCCGGCCAGCGCCCACGCCCAGTTGGAGTCCGAGCAGCCCAACCAGGGCGCCGTGCTGCTCACCTCGCCCCGTCAGGTCGTGCTGCACTTCGACGAGCCGGTCGAGATCGACTTCGGCTCGCTGCGCGTGCTCGGCCCCGGCGGTCAGCGCGTCGACGAGGGCGGCACGCACCATCCTCCCGGTGACACCCACTCGGTGGCCGTCTCGCTGCCCGGCCACCTGCCCCGCGGCACCTACGTGGTGGCGTGGCGCGTCATCTCGGCCGACTCACATCCGGTGCACGGGGCCTTCATCTTCAGCGTCGGCAGCGCCCGGGGCTCCGCCAAGGCGAACGTGGTGGCGCGCGCCCTCACCAGCGCCAACGGCAGCCGCTTCGTGGGAGTCGTCTTCTGGGTGGTCCGCGCCGCCGAGTTCGCCGGACTGGTGGTGGCCGTGGGGGCGGCCGCCGTGCTCGCCCTGCTGTGGCCGGCCGGCTGGGGCCGCCGGCGCCACCGGCGGATGGTGTGGGCCGCGTGGGCGCTGTCGCTGGCCGGGAGCGTGGCGGGCATCGCCATCCAGGGCGTGTACGCGGGCGGCCTCCCCTTCCTCGACATCGTGAAGCCGTCGCTGTTCGACGAGGTGCTCCACACCCGCTTCGGCGAGGTCGAGCTGCTGCGCATCGTCGTGCTGGTGGTCCTGGGCGTGCTCCTCGCCACGGTGCCGCACGGCGGACGCCGGGGCTCGGTGCGGTGGAGGAACGCCGGGGGCGCGGTGCTGTGCGTGGTCCTGCTCATGACCCCGGGCCTGTCGGGCCACCCCGGCACGGCGGGCAACGTCTGGGTGGGCGAGACGCTCGACGTCGTACACCTGGGGGCGGTGTCGGTGTGGCTGGGCGGCCTGGCGGTGCTGGGGCTCGTCCTCTACCCCGGGGCGGAGGCGGTGCGCTCCGAGGAGCTGTGGGCGCTGGCCACGCGCTTCCTGGCCTACGCCTTCGGCGCCGTCGTGGCGGTCGTGGCCAGCGGCGTCGTGCAGGCCATCCGGGAGGTGGGCAGCTTCTACGCCCTGTTCCACACCTCCTACGGCGTCACCCTCATCGTGAAGGTCGCCCTCGTGATCGTCCTCGTCGGCGGGGGGGCGGTGAGCCGACGCGCCGTGCACCGCGCCGGCGGCCGCGTCAACCGCTTCATCCGCCGGGGGCGACGGGCGGCGCCCCTGGGGGCGCCGCCCTCGGGCAAAGCGGCCACCGCCGTGGTCCACCACCACCCACCGTCGGTCCCCGAGCCCGGCGACGGCCGGCGGGCCCTCAAGCGGTCGGTGACGGCCGAGCTGGTCATCGCCTTGGCCGTGCTGGCGGTGACGGCCCTGCTCGTGAACGCCGTGCCCGCCAAGCAGGCCGCCGAGCAGCCGTTCTCGCAGAGCTTCAACGTGCTCGGCGTCCAGGTGAACGCCATCGTCGCCCCGGCCCGGACGGGGCCGGGCAACCAAGTCCACTTCTACGTCCTGGGGCGCCTCGGCCAGCCCGTTGGCGTCCCCGAGCTCGACGCCGCCATCTCGCTCCCCGCCCAGGGCATCGGCCCCATCGCCCTTCCCATCGTCGTGGCCGGCCCGGGCCACTACCTGTCGGCCGACGTCGACATCCCGCTGGCGGGCGACTGGGTGCTCAAGGTGACCGTGCGCACCACGGCCATCGACGAGCAGGAGGTGGTCGCCACCCTCCCCGTGCGCTGAGGGCGGCCCCTACTGCGACGCGCTCTTGGCGCGCTTGCGGCGCGGCTTCAAGGCGAACCACCAGATGCTGGCGATGGTGCCGGCCAGGCCCAGGGCCGCCACCACGGGCTTGACGAATCTCCGGCCGCTGCTCATGCGGGCGATGGTACCGGGCCGGCGGGGGCGGCGAGGGCCGGCCGCTGGGCACGCTCAGGCATCGGTGGAGATGAACACGTTCTTCACGTCCGAGTAGCCGGCCAGCGCCTCCATGCCGAGCTCGCGGCCGAACCCCGACTGCTTGGTCCCCCCGAAGGGCGCGCTGACGCGCACCGACGTGTTGGAGTTGACCGACAGCACCCCGGCCTGGACGGCCTTCGCCATGCGCAGGGCCCGGGCGCCGTCACGGGTCCAGACCGAGCCCGACAGCCCGTAGGCGGTGGCGTTGGCGAGCTGCACGGCGTGCTGCTCGTCGTCGAAGGGCGTCACCGCCACCACGGGCCCGAACACCTCCTCGCGCCACACGCGCGCCCCGGGGTCGACCGGGGCCAGGACCGTGGCGGGGTACCACCATCCGGGGCCCGTCGGGACCGGGCTGCGCCCCGCCACCGGCTCCTCGGCGGGCGGGCCCACGAAGCCCGCCACCCGGTCGCGGTGCTCGGCCGACACGAGCGGGCCCATCTCGGTGCCGGGATCCTCGGGATCGCCCACCGCCAACGCCTCGGTGGCGGCCACCAGCAGCTCGACGAAGCGGTCGTAAGCGGCCCGCTCCACCAGGATGCGGCTGCGGGCGCAGCAGTCCTGCCCGGCGTTGCCGAACACCGCCGCGGGGGCCGAGGCCGCGGCGCGCTCGAGGTCGGCGTCGGCGAAGACCACGTTGGCCGACTTGCCCCCGAGCTCGAGGGTGACGCGCTTGACCGTGCCGGCGGCGCGGGCCATGACGTCGCGGCCCGCCTCGGTCGACCCGGTGAAGCTGACCTTGGCCACGCCCGGGTGCTCGACGAGCGCGGCGCCCACCACCGCTCCGGGGCCCACCACGACCTGCAGCACACCCTCGGGGATCCCCGCTTCGAGGGCCAGCTCGGCCAGGCGCAGGGCCGACAGCGGGGTGAGCTCGGCGGGCTTGAGGACGACGGTGTTGCCGCAGGCGAGGGCGGGCCCGATCTTCCACGACGCGATGACGAGGGGGAAGTTCCACGGCACGATGGCCGCCACCACGCCCAGGGGCTCGTGCCAGGTGAGGTCGACGCCCCCGGCCACGGGGATGGTGTGGCCCCGGTGCTTGTCGACGGCGCCCGCATAGAAGTGGAGGACCTCGGCCACCATGTCCAGCTCGCTCCGGCTGTCGGCGACGGGCTTGCCCACGTTGCGGGTCTCGAGCACCGCCAGCTCCTCGGCGTGCGACTCGACGACCTCGGCGAAGCGCCGCAGCTGCCGGGCCCGGTCGCCGGGGGCCAGCCCCCGCCACGCGGCGAGGGCATCGTTGGCACGGCGCACGGCCGCGTCGGTGGCCGCCCGCCCGTGGCGCTGGAGCTCGGCCAGGGTCGCGGCGGTGGCGGGGTTCACGACGCGCAGCGGCGCCGTCGGGTCCGGAATGCTCACCGGACGCTGTCCATCAAGGCGTCGAACAGGCGGCCGTCGCCGTCCTCCTCGGGGTGCCACTGCACGCCCAGGACGAACCGGGCCGAGGCCAGCTCCACCGCCTCGACCAGCCCGTCGGCGGCGCGGGCCGAGACCACGAGGCCGGCACCCACGTCGGACAGCGCCTGGTGGTGCGAGCAGCGGACCACCGTGGACTCGCCCACGATCTGGGCGGCGAGCGTCCCCTGCTCGGTGCGCACCTCCACGTCGGCGAAGCAGCCCGCGGCGGGCTGGTGACCGGCGTGGCCCAGCGCCTCGGGCACGTGCTGGATGAGCGTGCCTCCGAGGTGCACGTTGAGCAGCTGCATCCCCCGGCAGATGGCGAGCACGGGGAGCTCGGCCTCCAGCGCGGCGCACAGCAGGGCGATCTCGCTGGCGTCCCGGCCGGCGTCGACCCCCGCCGTGGCGGGGTGGGGCTCCTGGCCGTAGCGGGCGGGGTCGATGTCTCCCCCGCCGACGAGCACGAGCGCGTCGAGGGCGCCCACCAGGGCGGGCGCGGCGTCGTCGCCGACCTCGCAGGGGGGGAGCAGCACGGGCAGCCCGCCGGCGGCGGCGACCGACGCCACGTAGGAGGCCGGCACCAGCGCGGCCACCCGGTCCCAGGGGCCCCACGACGCCCGCTGGCGGTAGGTGGTCACACCCACGACGGGCGGGGACGACGACAGCACGGCGACCAGTATCACATCCGCCCGCGCGCCCCCGGGCGTGGTGCGGCGTCCCGGATAGGGTCTGAGCGTGACGGCACGACTGGACGCCAAGGTGGCGGTCATCACCGGTGCGGGCAGCGGCATCGGAAAGGTGGCAGCCGGGCTCTTCGCCTCCGAGGGCGCGGCGGTCGTTGCGGTGGACGTGGCCGGCGAGGCGGCACGCGAGACGGCCGCCCACATCCTCGACCACGGGGGCCGGGCGCTGGCCGTGGCCGCCGACGTGGCCGACGAGTCGCAGGTGGGCGACGTCGTGGCCGCTGCCACCGGGCAGCTCGGAGGGCTGCACGTCCTGTTCAACAACGCAGGCATCTTCCCGGGCGACGACGGCGGGGTCCTCGACACGCCCCCCGGCACATGGGACCGCGTCATGACGGTGAACCTCAAGGGCGTGTGGCTGTGCTGTCGCGGCGCCATCCCCGCCATGCTCGACTCGGGAGGCGGGTCGATCGTCAACGTTGCCTCGTTCGTGGCGCTCATGGGGGCGGCCACGGCGCAGGTGGCCTACACGGCGTCGAAAGGCGGTGTGCTGGCCTTCACCCGGGAGCTGGCCGTGGAGTACGCCCGTTCGGGCATCCGGGCCAACGCCCTGTGCCCGGGCCCCATCGACACCCCGCTCCTGGCGGAGCTGTTGTCGGACCCGGGACGCCGGGAACGACGCCTGGTGCACGTCCCCATGGGGCGCCTGGGCCGCCCCGAGGAGATCGCCCGGGCGGCGCTGTTCCTGGCGTCCGACGAGTCCTCGTTCATGACGGGATCGGCCCTCGTCGTGGACGGCGGCATCACCGCCGCGTACGTCACGCCCGAGTAGCGCCGGCGGCGGGCCGGCGGTTCTGGACGCCACCCCCACCCCGTGCAATCGTGCGGGCATGCTCGAGCTCGAGGAGCTGAGGCGTCGCATCGGGTCGGGCGACATCGACACCGTGGTGGTGGCGTTCCCCGACATGCAGGGTCGCCCCGTGGGCAAGCGCGTGACGGGGGGCTTCTTCCTCGAGCACGTGCTGGAGCACGGCATCGAGGCCTGCGACTACCTCCTGGCCGTCGACGTGGACCTGGAACCGCTCGATGGCTACCGGTTCACGAGCTGGGAGACCGGCTACGGCGACGTGGTGGCCCTGCCCGACCTCTCCACGCTCCGGCTCCTGCCGTGGCTGGAGGGCTCGGCCATGGTCGTGTGCGACGTCACGCGCCCGGACGGCCAGGACGTGGAGGTGGCGCCGCGCACGGTCCTGCGGCGCCAGATCGAGCGGGCCCTGTCCGCCGGGCTCGACGTGCGGTGCGCCACCGAGCTCGAGTTCTACCTGTTCAACGAGACCTACGAGGAGGCCGCCGCCCGGGGATGGCGCGACCTGCACCCGCACGTCTCGACGCTCGAGGACTACCAGCTGCTGCAGACCTCGCGCGAGGAGTACGTCCTGCGCCGCATCCGCAACGAGATGCAGGCAGCGGGGATCCCGGTGGAGTTCTCCAAGGGCGAGGCGGGCAGGGGCCAGCACGAGGTCAACGTCACCTACGGCCGCGCCCTCGAGGTTGCCGACCGCCATCTGGTGTTCAAGAACGGCGTCAAGGAGATCGCACAGCAGTGCGGGCGCTCGGCGTCGTTCATGGCCAAGTGGTCGATGGACGAGGTGGGGTCCTCGTGCCACATCCACGCCAGCCTGTGGGACGCCGCCAGCGGAGCCAGCCGCATGGCGGGCCACGCCGGCCCCGACCGGCTGTCGGCTGAGGGTCGGCAGTTCCTCGCCGGCCTGCTCCACGGAGCCCGGGAGTTGGCCTGGCTGTGGGCGCCGTACGTCAACTCCTACAAGCGCTACCTTCCCGGCTCGTGGGCCCCCACCGCCGCCGTGTGGGGCGTCGACAACCGGACGTGCGGATTCCGCGTGGTGGGCGGCGGCGAGCGACGGCGGGTCGAGTGCCGCATCCCCGGCGCCGACGTGAACCCCTACCTGGCCCTGGCCGGGGTCATGGCGGCGGGGATGTGGGGCATCGAGCACGGCCTCGAGCTCGGTCCGCCCTACCCGGGGAACGCCTACGCCGCGGTCGACGTGCCCCGCATCCCCACCACCCTGGTGGAGGCCATCGGCGAGCTCGAGCGCAGCCCCATCGCGGCCCACGCCTTCGGCGACGAGGTGCACCACCACCTGGTGAACACGGCGCGCCAGGAGGCGCTGCACGCCAACCGCACCGTCACCGACTGGGAGCTGCGCCGCAACTTCGAACGGATCTGACGCATCCGGGGGGCACCCCCGGCGTGGCGGGTGGGCCTCAGTGGCGGTTGAGCCGCCGGTGGATCTGCTTGGTCTGCTTGTAGAGGTTGACGAACTCCGCGAACAGCTCGTCGTAGGCGGGGGCGTGCGACGGGTCGGGCTCGTAGCTGGCACCCGTCTCCACCATGGCCGCCATGTCGGCGACCCGGGCGCGTCCCAGGGCCAGCAGGGTGAGCATGGCCGCGCCGCGCACGTTGGCCAGCACGGGCTCCGACACCTGCCGGATGCGCCGCCCCATGACGTCCGCGTGTATCTGGGACCACACGTCGGAGTTCGCCCCGCCCCCGATGAAGGCCAGATCGTCGAAGCGCCGGCCCACGAAGCGCTCGACGGCGCCGAGCAGCCACCGGCTGTTGAAGGCCACGCCCTCGTACACGGCCCGCACCATGTCGTCGCGCGTGGTGGCGAGCGACAGGTTGTGGAAGCCGCCCCGGATGGTGTGGTCATCGACCGGTGAGCGCTCTCCGTTCAGCCAGGGGGTGAAGATGGCCCCGTTGGACCCCGCCGGGACCTTGGCCGCCACGTCGTCGAGATGGCGGTAGACGCTCGTGGCACCCCCGGGCGCGCCGTCGGGGAACAGCGTGTCGGCCAGGAAGGTGAGGCAGGCGCCCGCCGTCTCGTGTTCGTCGGCCACCAGGTACCGCCCGGGGACCGCCGCGGGGATGGACGCCACGTTGTGCATGGCGTCGGTCTTCTTGAACGGCACGTGGCACGAGATCCACGAGGACGTCCCGATGTAGAGGTGCCCGGCGTAGTCGGCCACCGCGCCCGACCCCACCGCCGCCGAGTGGACGTCGCCGGTCCCCGTCACCACGGGAAGGCCGGCGGGGACGCCCAGCTCGGCGGCAGCCCCGTCGGTGAGCGGCCCCACGACGGTGGCCGACGGCACGAGGTCGGGGAGCTTGGCACGCTCGATGCCCGCCATGCGGAGCAGCGTCTCGTCGTAGTCCACCGCCGCGATGCGCCGGTTGTCGGTGACCCAGTGCGCGGCGATGGAGTCGAACGACGCCGAGAAGCGACCCGTCAGGCGGTGGTTCACCCAGTCGACGGGCTCGAGGAACTTGTGCGTGGCGGCGTACACCTGGGGCTCGGCCTCGCGGATCCACAGGATGTGGGCGGTGGGGTCCTTGCCCGACTGGCCCGGCGCGCCGCCGGTGAGCCGTACCCAGCGCTGGATCTTGCGGACGTCGTACCCCAGGACGTTGACCGTGCCGCTCACCTGGCGCCGGATCGCCGCGCTGCCCCGCGAGTCCATCCAGATCACCGCGGGCCGCAGCGGCCTGCCCTCGGCGTCGCACGCCACCGTGCCCGACCACTGGGCGGTGCAGCCCACGCCCACCAGCCGCGACGGCTCGACGCCGGCGTCGGCCACGGCGCGGCGCGCCGCGGCGGCGATGGCGGCCCACCACGCCTCGGGATCCTGCTCGGCGCCGCCGGCCGGCAGCAGGCGGAGGGCGACGGGCTCCGACGCGCTGGCCACCACGGCGCCCCGGGCCGACACCACGGCGGCCTTGGGGCCGCCGGTGCCGAGGTCGACGGCCAGGACGCATGCGTCCTCCTGGGACACCGCCGACACGCCGCTGTCGTGGAGTCCCGGCGGCATTGACGCAGCCTAACGCCGCGCCGCGGGCAGACTGTGGGCCGTGCGCCCGGCGACCACACTGGTGCGGGTGACCGTGCTGGTGGGCGTGGCGGCAGGGCTGTGCGCGTGCGCCAAGGCCTCCCCCACCGGGGTGTCGAGCTCGGCGCCGGCCTCGGGGCTGCCGTCGATCTCGTCGGTGTCGGGCGGCAAGTTCGCCTCGACCGTCGACCTCGACGACGGCGGGCTCGTGGTGCAGCCGCCCGGGCACCAGCGCGCCCGGCTCTCGGAGTCCGCCGCCAACACCGTCTTCCGGGCCGCCGACGCCGTCGCCGCTGACTACCGGTTCGCGGTCTTCGGCCTGGGGTTGGTGACGATCGCCCAGGACGTCACCGGCCCCACGTCGAGCACCGCCCCCGCAGCGCGCGCCCCGGCCGGCACGACGTCCACCGCGGCCGCCGGGGCGCCCGGCTCCCCCACGACCACGAACGCCACCACGAGCACCACGGCGCGGGCCGCCGCCACGGCGGCGTCGAGCACCACGACGTCCCTGAGCACCACGACGTCACCACCCGCGTCGAGCGCGCCGGGCACGACGAGCACGTCGGGCCCGCCCGCGGCGTCGATCGCCCGCTACGACGGCCGCCTGGCGTGGGTGGGCATCGTCTGGGGCCCGCGCTGCGGGGCGTCGCCCGCCACGACCACGACTGCGGCCCGTCACGCCACCGGGGCGTACGTGGCCGTGATCGTCGACGCCGACACCGGCCGGGACGTGGTCGCCTACACCAGTGCCGGTGTCGAGGGCTGCGGCGGGGACGAGCAGGGACCGCACGCCGAGGCCCCCGACGAACTCGTGTCGGTGCCGTGGAGCGTCGTCGGCCCCTCCAGCACGGCGGTCACGGTGAGCGTCCCGCCCTGCGGCAGCTACTACGGCTGGACCGAGGTCCCCACCTCGGCAACGACCAGCCTGCAGGTGGTGGCGCGGCGCCCCTACAGCGGGTGCCCCAGCACGGCCGCCACCACCCAGACGGTGGACAGCGTGGTGCCCCTGGGCGGCGCGCAGAGCCAGGTCCTGCACGCGCCGCTCGGGCCCGTGGCCGGGCTGCACACCCTGTCCGAGGGCTGACCCGCCTACACCGCGGTGGCCGGGTGGCGGGGCTCGGTGACGAGCTCCACCTCAGGGGGCAGCCCCTGGACGTCGACGTCGTCGCCCTCGACCTCCACGGTGACGCGCGACCCGGCCAGCGGGATGCCCTCGACCTTCAGGTACTTCATACCGTCGGGGAGCTGCGGCGCCAGCCACGTCTTGCCGTAGGGGACCCAGGGGTCCAGGCGCAGCATGATGCGCAGCCCCAGCAGCGGTGACGCCGCCGACCACGCCTGGGGCGAGCAGGACGTGGGATAGGCCACGGGCGACGAGAACTCCGAACGGTCCAGGCCGCAGAACAGCTCGGGCAGCCGGCCCCCCAGCGTCGACGCCGCCTCGAGCAGCGCGCACACCAGCGACAACGCCTCCTCCATGAACCCGTAACGGGCGAGCCCGGCGGCCACGATCGACGTGTCGTGCGGCCACACCGACCCGCAGTGGTAGCTGATGGGGTTGTACCCGCCCATGGAGGTGGCCAGGGTGCGCACCCCCCATCCGCTGAACATGTCGGGCGACATGAGCTTGGCGGCCACGGTCCGTGCCTTGTCCTGGTCGACGATCCCCGTCCACAGGCAGTGGCCGATGTTCGAGGTGAGCGAGTCGATCGGGCGCTTCTCGGCGTCGAGGCCGACGGCGAACCATCCCTTGTCCTCGAGCCAGAAGTCGCGGTTGAAGTCGGCCTTGAGGCGGGTGGCCTTGGCGCGGAAGCGCTCGAAGGTGGCTTCGTCGCCCGCCTCCCGGGCGAAGTGCGCGCGGGCCAGGTAGGCGCTGTACACGTAGGCCTGCACCTCGCACAGGGCGATGGGCGCCTGGGCCACCCGCCCGTCGACGTAGCGGATCCCGTCCCCCGAGTCCTTCCAGCCCTGGTTGGCGAGGCCCCGGTCGGTCATCCGCTGGTACTCGACGTAGCCGTCGCCGTCGAGGTCGCCGTAGTTCTCGATCCACTCCAGGGCCCGCTCGGCGTTGGGCAACAGCTCGTCGACCACCTCGCGGGCCAGGCCCCAGCGCCGCAGCTCCCCCAGCAGGGTGACGAACAGCGGCGTGGCGTCGGCGGTCCCGTAGTAGATGCTCCCCCCGCCCAGCGACAGCGACGGGGCGTCGCCGAAGCGCATCTCGTGCAGGATCCGGCCGGGCTGCTCCTCGCTGCGGGGGTCGATGTTGCGCCCTTGGAAGCGCGCCAGGGTCTGCAGCACCCCGAGGGCGAGGTCGGGGTCGACGAGCAGTGCCATCCAGGAGGTGATGAGCGAGTCGCGCCCGAACACCGTCATGAACCAGGGCGCGCCGGCGGCGAGCACCACCCGCTCGGGGAAGTCGGGGTCGAAGATGCGCAGGGCGCCAAGGTCCTCGGCACTCGAGGCGATCACCGTGCGCAGGCCCTCGTGGTCGGTCTCGATCTGGGGAACCTGGCGGCGCCACTTGGCCAGGCGCTCGGCCGGCGCGGCGCGGTCGACCGGCTGTCCGCACAGATAGCGGGGATCGATGGCCTTGCCCTCGATGACGGGGTGGATCTCGAGGCACCCGGTCCACTCCTCGTGCGCCGGCACGATGGCCTCGAAGCAGACCATGTCGTCGGCCACCGACGTCGGGACCGGGTGCGCCCGCAGCCTGACCCCGCGGCTGACC
>DATJBC010000220.1:0-12899 GCA_035515515.1 Acidimicrobiales bacterium | reverse complement strand
GCCTACAGGCCGGCTCACCGTCACACCGCCCTGCTGGCTTCCTCAGTTGAGGTCCATGTGGGCGAAGGCCCGAATTGCCGCCGTGCCGGTCGCCGCGGCCACGAGGACGAGTACAGCGGCATCGATGAGGGTGAGCCCAGTCGACAACTGACCGTTGCCGACGGACCAGTAGAAGAGCGAGGCGAAGCGCGCCGGGCGGATCCATGCCACGACGGGGGCGAGCGAGCTCACAAGGTAGGACGCCGCCGCCACGGCCGATCCGACCCCGAGGGCGGTGCCCCTGCTCCGGGTCCGCGCCCCGACGGCCATGGTGAACAGCCCCAGATCGAGACCCAGGAGAAGCGTGGCCAGCGAAGCCTCGACCACGTGCCCGACGGATAGCGACAGGTGGAAGGACCGGCCGACCACGACCACCACGGCCACGACCGACGTCAACGCGAGGGCCTGGACAATCATGGAGAGCACCTTTTGGCCCACGATCCGGCCCCGGGCGATGGGAAGAGTCGCCACCAAGGCCAACGATCCCTCCTCGTCCCGTCCGGCGATCGTCGAGGCACCGTAGCCAATGGCGAGCAGGAGCATCATCAACGGGAAGAAGTTCTGGTAGATGTTGGCGTCGAGCCATCCGGTCGGCGAGGTGAGCGCCCCGATGGCGCCGAAGAGCGCCGACAGGGTGGGAGCGCTCTTCGTGAGCTTGTCGAGGCTCGTGTCGTGCTGGAACGACGGGTAGAGGGCGACGATGACGAAGGCGTAGAGCCCCATGCCGAGGGCGTATCCGACAGTGGACCGACGGCGCGCCCAGAGCTCGAGGCGGACGACCTCAAGGCGCATGGACCGGCTCCTCAGAGCGGTAGTACTGGAGGAACAGCTCGTCGAGATCGGCCTTGCGGGCGACGAGGTCCACGGGATCGAGCTCGGCGACCAGCCGGAGAAGGGGACCGATCGCCCCGGTGAGCTCGAGGGCTATCCGAGTGCCCTCCGCGCGCACCTGCTGCACTCCTTCGATCGACTCGAAGCGCCTCGGGTCGACCGGAGCCCGGAAATCCAGCTCGATCGTCTGCGGGGCGGTGGCTCGCAGGTGGTCGACCGAATCGGTCAGCACCAAGTGCCCTTCTTTCACGATGGCCACCCGGTCGGCGACCCGCTGCACCTCGTCGAGCTCATGCGACGAGAGGAACACCGTGCGCCCTTCGGCGGCCACTTCGCGCAAGAGCTCGTGAAACGTCTGCTGCATGAGCGGGTCGAGACCCGAGGAGGGTTCGTCGAGGACGAGGAGGTCGGGCCGGTGCATGACCGCGAGCACGATCCCGATCTTTTGCCGGTTCCCCTTGGACAGCTGCCCCACCGGGCGGTCGAGGACCACCTCGAGTCGCTCCACCAGGACGGCCAGGTCTTTCGACACGTCCACGCCCCGGGCCCGGGCGACCCACTCGACGTGCGGGCGGCCGGTCATGCGGTCGAACAGGGCGAGCTCGCCGGGCAGGTAGCCGACGCGGCGGTGGACCTCGACGCCCTCGGACCAGGTGTCGAACCCGAGGATGCTGGCCCGACCCCTGGTCGCACGCTGCAGCCCCATGAGCGCCCGGATCGTCGTCGACTTGCCGGCACCATTGGGTCCGAGGAAGCCGAAGACCTCGCCGCGCTCCACGCTGATCGAGAGGTCCTCGATACCGCGGTTGTGCCCGTAGAACTTGGTCAGGCCGAACGTGGCAATCGCCGAAACGGGCACCGGGATTCAGCCTCCGTGGTCCTGATCGGCGATCGCCTCCAGGGCGAGACCGGACGCATCTGCCGTGGGGGCGAGGACGATCACCCGCTCTCCGCTGCGGAGCTCGACATCGCGCTTCGGCGCCAGGAGCTCTCGTCCCTGGCTCACGGCCACGACGATGGCGCCCGGCGGCCAGTCGATCTGGTCGATCCGCCGACCGATGCCCGGAGCACCTGGTCGCATGGTGATCTCGACCGTCTCGTAGCCGTCGAGCGGGTTTCGGGGGACGTGGGCTCTCGACTGCGGATCTTCTTCGTAGAACTCTGAGGCGGCGGTGCCCCGCTCGGCGTCCCGAGCCGAGGAACCGACCCTGTCGGCCAGAACCGAAAGGACGTTGTGCCGGGTCACCCAGCCGCGCAGATGCTGGCCGTCCGGGGAGAGTACGGGGAGGCCGACGCGCCCGTAGAGAACCAGCTGGCGCAGGGCCTGTTCGAGCGTCTCGTCGGAGAAGATGGCCTGTGGCTTGCGGCTCTGCAAGACCGTTCCCGCAACCTCTGCCCACGTCTCAGGGGTGACAGGCCCACGGAGGGGAGCACCCTCTTCCTTCGAGGACGATTCGCGTTCGTTCTCGTAGGGGGCGATGGGCAACATGGCATCAGAGACGGTGAGGAGCTGGAGCACGTTGGTCGCCTTCACCCGCTCGATGTCGATGCCGCGGCGCAGGAGCTTGGTCGTATAGATGCTGCCGTGGCTGAGGCGCTTCGACAGGGCGGTGGCGATCCCAACAGACAGCATGACAGGCACGATCAGCGTGAAGTTGCCCGTCATCTCGACGACGCTGGCGATGGCCGTGAGGGGGGCTTGGGCCGCCGCCCCGAACACTGCCCCCATGGCGACGACCCCGAAGATGGCCGGCGAGCTCACGATCGAGCCGAACAGGTGCTGGACGACGATCCCGAAGGCCATGCCGCCCATGGCGCCGGTGAAGAGCGAGGGAGCGAAGATGCCCCCCGAGCCGCCGATCGACAGCGTCAGGCTGACGGCGAGGATCTTTCCCACCATCAAGACGAGCAGTAACCACAGCACGATGTGCCCGGATACCGCCTTGTCCAGGACCGGGTAGCCGACGCCGTACATCTGGGGGAGGGCCAGGAGCACAGCCCCGAGGGCCAGACCACCGACCGCCGGACGGGCCCACTCGGGTCGACCCTTCCACACCACGTCGCCCAGGTCCTCGAGCTTGTAGAGCACCGTCTTGAACCCGTAGCCCACCAGTGCGGCAGCCACGCCCAGCAGGGCGAGCAGGAGGTAGGTGTAGTCATGGTGCACCGACAGGTCGTGGGGGATGCTCGAGAAGAACGGGGCCGATCCGAAGAATGCCTGACTGACGAGATCGCCGGCCACGGAGGCGAGGATGGTGGCGAACAGGGCGTCGAGGGAGAACTCGCGGAGGATGATCTCGAAGCCGAAGAAGAGCCCGGTGATCGGTGCGTTGAAGGTCGCTGAGATGCCGGCGGCTGCTCCGCAGGCCACGATCATGCGCAGCCTGGTCTCGGACATCCGGACGAACTGTCCCAAAGAGGACGCGAAGGCTGAGCCGATCTGGACGATCGGCCCCTCACGCCCAACCGAGCCGCCGACAGCGATACAGATGGCCGATGCCAGAGCTTTGACGATCGTCACCGGTGGGCGGATCCGACCGCCGTTCTCGGCCACCGCCAGCATGACCTCGGGCACCCCGTGTCCCCGCGCTTCGGGCGCGAAGCGCTCGATGAGCGGCCCGTAGAGCAGTCCGCCGATCACGGGGACGAGGAGGAGGAACCAGATCCCGAGGAAGGGGAGATGGGCACTCCCGATCCGGCCCTGTTGGCCGAACTGCTGGTGGGCGGTCGCCAGCCAGGTGAGGGCGAAGATCAACCATCGGAAACCCACGGCGCCGAAGCCGGCACCGACCCCCACCACCACCGCCATGGTGACGAGACCGAGGCGTGAGGCCCGCAGCCACCCGGACAGCGCCCGGAGAGATGATCGACCAAGAGGCCCGGGGACGGCGTTCAGCACCGCTTCGGGCGGGGCGCCGTCAGACTCGGGGGCGACTTCGGCTCTTGCCGACTTGGCCGGGTCACTCATACTGGTTCTTCACGGCTCAGAGTTCCCAACTGCGGGGCCATTGGGCCTCGGGGATTTCCCCGGCATGCGCCGCGAACAAGGCGAAGGCGCGGGCGAGACCGGGGCGCTCGCTGGCCGGGATCGTTTTGAGGACACGTTCGATCTCGAGGCGGCGTCGGGCAGTGACGCTCTCGACGAGTTGCTGTCCCCGAGCGGTCAGGTCGAGGCGCACCTCCCTTCGATCGGCACCCTGGCGGCGCCGGGAGATGAGGCGCTTGTGGACCAAGCGATCACAGAGGCGGGTCGCCGTCGACGGGTCGATGGCGAGCGCTTCAGCCAGGTCCACCGGTCGCTGCGGTCCGCGCGAGGCCAGGAGGACCAGGGCGCGGTACTGCGAGATCGACACCTCGTCCTCGTGCTCGGCGAGTGACCGGGCGGCGACGGCTACCAGTACCCGGCTGGCGCTCAGAACGGCGTCGCTCAACTCTGCCGGTGTTGTTGCCGAACGAGTGGTAGGCACACAGATGTTGTACCATTACAACGTTCTTTGGTCCAGCCGAGCCCCCGGAAACTCAAGGTCCGTGTGGAGACTGTCGTGCTAGAGCGGCCTGCAACCGGCCGGCTTTCGCCGGACCGGTGGCAAGCCTCGCCGGCGAGCCCTGCAGGTGGCGGGAGACGTCGCCCCACGAGTTGCGGTCTCAGGGTTGGCGATGAGCAGATGACCGCCGTCGGAGCGGACTTGTGACGTGCGCTTGAGGATCGTGGCAACGCCGATTCGGCTAGAAGCGGGTCAGCAGTTCGTCCTTCTTCGCCTGGAACTCGGCCTCGGTGATCACCCCAGAGTCACGGAGTTGGGCCAACTGCCGCAACCGCGTCGCGGGTTCGCCGGCTGTGAACTCCGGAACAACCTCTCGAGTGGTCTGCTCAGCTGGTGCCTGCACCTCCGCCGGGAAGAACGTCATCTTCACGAACTTGCAGAGGATGTACGTCAGGATGATCCCGGCGATGACGGCGAAGATCTCTCCCAGGGGGGTCCAGGTCAGCCAGGGGGCCGTCCCGCTCACCATGACTGGTGCGAAGATGCTCACGAACATGACGGCGAGCCAGACTCCGCCTGTGCCGAGGCCCAACACGGTCCAGGGGACTCGGTCGGTGACCTTGGCGCGGATCCCCCGCATCGCCGCCGGCAGCACCATCGCCAGGGCGATCGCATCCCAGACCCAGCCTGAGTAGGCCGCCACCGGGCTGTGCTGCTGGACGTAACCGGTGGCGGTCCCCGACGTGCTGACGAAGTCCGGGCTGAAGATGCTGCCAAAGACCCCACTGACGCAGATGCACCCGACGGCGACAGCCGTCATCAGATAGGCGTAGCCGAGACTGGACCTGACGCTAGATTCGCCACGCCGTTCAACGAGCGTCATTTCTGCCCCTCCTTGCAGGAGGGCAACACGCTGCCTCAGATCAAGTGTCATGCCTTCGGGATGGCACCGCCAGGGTCATAGGTCATATCGGGCGTGTCAGGAACGTCGCGTGCGGACTCAGGCCTTGGCAGTGGGGCTGTCTTCACCCGACATCCCAGTACCGGGCGATCCCGGCCGCATCGTGCACCGAGAGCTGCGACCGGAACATGCCGTGGTCACGCCCGTGCCCGAGGGGCCGGTGACGGCGGTGGCGACGGGGCGTGTGCCCTCCATGGGCGAGAGGGCGATTGCCGCACCTCACCACACCGGATGAGGAGTCGCGACGGCACTGGCACGAACCAATTCGGCGTGCGCACCCGGTCGCGTGTCGGATCAACGAGGCGGGGCCCGCCCTGGGGGTTCAATGGGTCACCAAGAGCACGACGAAGACGGCAACGACGAAGCCGATGATCACCGCGGCGGCCACGGTGGCGGGCCAAGGAGGTCTTCGCCCACGCAGGCCCTTGGCTCCTATCGCGAAGCGGAAGAGCCCCTGGACCTCTCCAGCGGGACTGAACGGACTGGCGTCAAAGCCCCCCGCAGGCCACATGACACCGGGGGGCTCACGGGGTGGCAGACCCGTCTCAGCCGACGGAGCCCGGGGATGCGGTGCACGTGTCCGCTTGGGCTTCCGCCGCTTGACTCCCTCCGAGCCCACAGGACAAGTCTCGCGCCGTCGGCACCAAGGTGCCCTGTCCCGCCATCCGACGCCCTGTCACCTGCGGGGCAAGCCAGAGGAAGTCGGGCAGGCTGGCGTGCCTGTTCACGCCGGTCGGGCCGCCGGTGCGTTCTCTCGCTTCGAGGAGCCAGGTGGCTCGGGGCGTGGAATCCCGGTCCTCACAACGACGAGGGAGGCTCTATCTCAAGAGCCGGGGAGCGCGCCGAGCTGGCCGAGCATCTCCATCTGGTCGAACAGGGTCTGGTGGTCGACGATCCTGTTCCCCTCGACCTTGAAGTAGTCCATGAAGCGCAGGTTCAGCGACCTGCCCGAGGCCGGGATCGTGCCATTCGGCGACACGAAGTCACCGCGGTGGGTGCCGCGGAAATGTCCGAGGATCACGATCTCGTTCTCCGACTCCACGGCGTGGTCGACGTGCATGGAGGCGTCCGGGAGGGCGGACTTGAACGCGTGACCCATGCCGAGGTGCTCCGCCTGGCTCAGTGGTCCTGTCGGCATCAGGGTGATGCACGACGGATCGAAGAGGTCCATGGCCTCTTCCATCTTCCCAGCCGAGAAGAGCTCGAAGAACCGTTCCGCCGCTTGCCGCGCCTGCGCCATGGATCGAACCTCCCGCGCTCGATGATGGTGAAATGGGACCCTGGCTCACCTGCTTCGCCACCGGCCGGCACGGCGGATCACACGACGCTTCGGACCTCCCGGAGACCTCGCCCCCGCCCCGGCCGGGGCAGCCCGGGAGCCCGAGTCAGCGAGGACCAGGGGACAACGCCCCGCCGAGTCGGTGCCCGCCTGTCCGGCCGACGGGGTTCGACACCGTGAGGGTCGGTGCGGTCGGCGTACCCCGACGGGGCCTCCCGACGACCGTCCCGCCGCCCACGCCGGACATACTCATGGCGTGGACGCCGACGCCGTCATCAGGACCCTGTCCCTCGAGCCCCACCCCGAGGGTGGCCACTACCGGGAGACGTGGGCCGACGCCGCCTGCACGGCGATCTACTTCCTTCTCCGGGCCGGTGAGGACTCGGCGTGGCACCGGGTACGCGACCGGGTGGAGATCTGGCACTTCTACGCCGGGGCGCCCCTCCGGCTCCGGGTCGACGGCGACGGCCCGGGGACGGGAGCGACGCAGGAGGTCGAGCTCGGTGCCGACCTCGGATCGGGACAGCGTCCTCAGGCCGTCGTGCCCGCCGGAGCCTGGCAGTCAGCTCGCACGCTGGGTCCCTGGACGCTCGTGGGCTGCACGGTGGCGCCGCCGTTCACGTTCGAGGCATTCGAGCTGACGACCGGGAGAGCGCGCCTCTGACGACGGGCGTCGGCCCGGTGGCACTAGCCACCGTATTGGGCCGTCCACTCCCCGGCGACCTGACCGGTGATGACGTTGAGGCGGTTCCAGGCGTTGATGAGCGCGATGCGGAGGACGAGCGCGGCCAGCGCCTGCTCGTCGAAGTGCTTGGCCGCCATGTCCCAGACATCGTCGGGGACGGCGTCGGGCCGGTCGGCGAGACGGGTGCCGGCCTCGGCCAGGGCCAGGGCCGCCCGTTGGGGCTCGTCGAAGTAGGGCGAATCACGCCAGGCGGCCAGGGTGTGGAGCTGCTGGTCGGAGAGGCCGTGCTTCCTGGCGGCGCGGCTGTGCATGTCGAGGCACACGGCGCAGCCGTTGATCTGGCTGGCGCGGGTCTCGACCAGATCGACCGTCGACGCCGGCAGGCCGGCCGTGACGGTTGCCTCGCCGGCCACCTTGGCCAGGCCCAGGAGCGCCCCCATCGCGTCGGGAAGACTCTGGGCAGGGTTCTCGATCCTCGGTTGCATGGCTCCTCCTCTGTCGGGGTCCTACCCACTACGACCCCTCAGCGGGGGGAGTTGTGACATGCACTCCCGACGACGCCTGCAGCACGGCCGGTCGTCACGCGCAACGACGGAACAACGTCGTTGCCCGTTGCCCGGGAGCCGACCGGGGCCGCCGACGCAGGTTCGCCCCGCGCGCTCGTGCCATCCCGCGGGGCGCGGCAGGGGCTCCCTCGGAGATTCGCCTGCTCCAGGCCGTGGCTGGGGGCCCCTGTGCCGCACGCCCTGGATCGGACCGTCCCACGCGGCCGGTAACCTGGGCGTGCACCGATGAGTCGGGGGCTCGTCGAGCGTCTACCGGTACATGCACCAGGAAAGGCCCACAGTGGACAGGCGCGTCGTGGCACTGATCTGTTCGTCGCCGACCGGCTGCTCGCCGGCCGGGCGTTGGCGGTCCCGGCGATGAACGGCCCCGAGCGCGCCTGGAGCGGGCCCGCCATCTACGTCGAGGACGTGCACAAGTCGTTCGGCGAGGTGCAGGCCCTGCGGGGCATCGACCTCACCGTCGAGCGCGGCAGGGTGCTGGGGTTGCTCGGGCCCAACGGGGCGGGCAAGACCACGGCCGTCAAGATCCTCACCACCCTGCTCGCCCCCGACCGGGGCCGGGCGCTGGTGGAGGGCCGCGACGTGGTGCGCTCCCCGGCGGCCGTGCGCGAGATCATCGGCCTGGCCGGCCAGTCGACGGCCATCCAGGAGGAGCTCACCGGCCGCGAGAACCTCGAGATCATGGGCCGCCTCTACCACCTCGAACCCCAGACCCGGAAGGAGCGGGCGGAGGACCTGCTGGAGCGCTTCGAGCTGCACGACGCGGCGGACCGCCCCACCAAGGGCTACTCGGGCGGGATGCAGCGCCGCCTCGACCTCGCCCTCAGCCTGGTGGCACGGCCGTCGGTCCTCTTCCTGGACGAACCCACCACGGGGCTCGACCCCCGCAGCCGGCTGGGCATGTGGGACGTCATCCGCGAGCTGGTGGCCGGCGGCACCTCGCTGCTGCTCACCACCCAGTACCTCGAGGAGGCCGACGAACTGGCCGACGAGATCGTGGTCATCGACCACGGACGGGTGATCGCCGCGGGCACGGGCGACCACCTGAAGAACCGCATCGGCGGCGACGTGGTCGAGTTCGTGGTCGTCGACCCCGACCGGGTCCCCCATGCGCTGCAAGCCGTGCAGGCCATCTCCGACGCCGATCCCACCCACCACCCCGACACCGCACGGGTGAGCATCCGGGTGGGCGACCGGGGCTCGGAGTCCCTCGTCGAGACGGTCCGCCGCCTCGACGCCGAGGGCATCAGGACCGAGGGGCTGAGCATCCGGCGCCCCTCGCTCGACGACGTGTTCCTCGCCCTCACCGGCCACGGCGCCGAGGAGGACGACCGCCATCCTCCCACCGGTGACGGCGGCCGAGGTGGCCGTCGCCGCGCTCCGGAGCGGTCCGCATGACGACGACCGCCTTCGCGCCACTGGTCCCCCTCGACGCACCGAAGCCCGCCCTCACCGAGCGGCTGCGGTTCGGGTTCATGGACACCATCACGCTGACGATCCGCGACCTGCGGATCTGGCAGCGCAATCCGGCGTTCCTCTTCTTCACCTTCGTGCAGCCCGTGATGTTCGTGCTGCTGTTCCGCTACGTGTTCGGCGGGGCCATCCCCGTCAAGGTGCCCGGCGGCTACGTCAACTTCCTCATGCCCGGGATCATCGCCCAATCGGCGGCGTTCGCCTCGTTCGGGACGGCCATCGCCCTGGCGCGCCAGCTCCAGAAGGGGGTCATCGACCGCTTCCGGGCCATGCCCATGGCCCGGTCCGCCGTCCTGCTCGGGCGGTTGGTCTCCGACACGCTGCGCCTGACGGTGACGGTCCTCATCATCCTGGCGGTGGGCTACGCGGTGGGGTTCCGGTTCCAGAACGGGTTCCTGCCCGCCGTCGTCATGGTCGTCCTCGGCGTCGTCTTCGGCGTGACCATCTGCACGATCAGCGCCTTCGTGGGGTTGGCCATCAAGGACGAGGAGTCGGTGGGGTCGTTCGGGCTCGTGTGGCTCTTCCCCCTGACGTTCGTGAGCGCGGCGTTCGTCCCGGTGTCCTCGATGCCCGGATGGCTCCAGGCCTTCGCCAAGAACCAGCCCGTCACCACCGTCATCGACGAGATGCGGTCCCTGGCGCTCGGCGGCCCGCTCACCCTGCACGCCTGGCAGAGCGCGCTGTGGCTCGCCGGCATCGTGGCCGTGTTCGTGCCGCTCGCCGTGCGTTCCTACCGCCGGGCCGCCTGACCTCGCGACTACCCGTCACCGAGGTGCCGGAGCTCGTCGACGACCTCCCGGTGCGCGGCCTCGGCCTCGGCCAGGGCGGTGGAGCTGCGTTCCAGCGCCCGATCGGCACGGCGCAGCTCGCTCGCCGCGCGCCGCTGCTCCTGCTCGGCCGCCCGTCGGGCCCTGCGCAGCGCCGTGACCTCGGCCTCGGCCCGCCGCCGGGCGGCCTCCGCCTTGTCCCGCGCCTGACGCGCCCGGGCGGACGCCGTCGCCGAGCGGTCCGCACGGGTGGCGGCGGCGCCACCGCGCCGTGGCCGTGCCGGGACGGCGGCCACGCCGGGGAAGCCGACGTGGGACAAAGCCGCTGCCAGGCGCCCGCTGCGCACGGCCCCGGCGGCGTCCTCGTCGGCCACGGCGGCCTCCAGGGTCCCCTCCAGCTCCCGCTGCACCGCCGCCGACAGGGGGTGCCCGGCGTCGCGCGCCAGCGCGCCGGCGTGCTCGACGAGCCCCGCGACGAGCGCCTGGCGCCTGGTGGAGAGCGCCCGGAGCCGGTCCCGGTCGCCGCCCCCCTGCGCCTTCTCGAACGCCGTCCGTAGGGCGAGCAGTCGGTCGACGTCCGCCCCGTGGTCGCGCACGAGGCGGTTCACGAGCCAGGCCGCCGCCGACGGCCTGGGGAGCGTGCGCACGGCCGCCGCCGCCTCCCGCTCGCCCGCCGCGGCGAGCTCCTTGGCGCGGGCGTTGCGCGCCGGGACGAAGGCACCGGGCGGCACGGCGTAGAGCTCGTCGGTGACCGCGTCGAGGTCCACGGTGTGATCCTTCCCCGTCAGGCCGTCGGGCCACCCAGCCAGCCCCGGCGCCGGAACATGACCATCAAGCCGGCGACGGCGACGACCTCCAACCCGATCCCGAACGTCCAGAAGACCCACGAGGGCACCAGGAGGTGGTTCACGAGCAGGCTGAAGTTCTGCCCGAAGAACCCCGTCAGGAAGCTCAGGGGCAGGAACAGCGTGGCGATGATGGCCAGCTGCTTCATCACGACGTTGAGGCGGTTCGACACGGTCGAGATGTGGGTGTCCATGGCGCCCGTGAGCAGGTCCCGGTAGGAGTCCACCAGGTCGCTGATCCGGATGAGGTGGTCGTAGAGATCCCGGAAGTAGCGCTCGTCCTCCGGCGTCATGCCGGGAAGCGTGGAGACCCCCGAAAGCAGGCTGGCGAAGAGGTCGCGCTGGGGCGTGACGACCTTTCTGAGTGACACGAGAATGCGCTTCATGTCGAACAACTCGCCCAGCTGCTCCTCGGTGGGCTGTCGCAGGATGGCGTCTTCGATGTCGTCGATCCGGTCGTCGAAGGCGCCGAGAACGGGGAAGAAGCTGTCGATCAACGTGTCGACGACGACGTAGAGGGCCGACACCTCCGGCGGGGACATCTCACCGGCGCGATGACGCGAGAACCGCGACCTCGCCTCGTCGATCTGGGCGTCCTGCCCGTTGTGGACCGTGACGAGCCGTCCGGGCGAGTAGAAGAGGTGCACCTCGGCGGTGACAGCCGGGTGGTCGGTCTGCGCGCCGTGGACGACCAGGTACGTGAAGTCGTCGTAGTCCTCGAGCTTCGGCCGCTGCCCGAAGTGCTGGGCGTCTTCGACCGCCAGCGGGTGATAGCCGTACCCGTGCAGGAGCAGGTCGACCCCTTCCGCGTCCAGGCCGTTGAGGTCGAGCCAGAAGAACTCCGTGCTCTGGCACAGTCCTCGGACATCATCCGCGGCGGCAGCCGTCGCCGTGCCGTCCGCCTTCGTGACGGTCCCGTTCACGCAGGAGATTGTGGGTCGGCGGAGGCGCTGGGCCGGCGGATGCCGTGCACGCAGGTCGGATGGTGCCCGACCCGCGTTGGCCCGCCAGGGTCCCGTGTGCCGCCGCGTGACCCGAGGCCGGCGAGGTACCCCGGGCGCCCCTTCAGTCCGTGCCCACGCGAACCGATGCTGTCTGCGTGTCCCACACGAGGTGGTTGCCGTGACCTCCGCGGAACCGGCCTGGCTCCCCGACCCCGCTGATCCGGCGGTCATCCGCTATTGGGACGGCACTCGCTACACGGCGGAGCGTCGCTGGGACGGCGTGGCGTGGGTCGACCACGTTCCCGGCTGGGCGCAGGCACCCGACGGGACTTGGCACCCGTCTCCGGCGACCCCTGGGGACCCACGGGGTTTCGTCCCCGGCCCGTGGCCGGCGGGCCCCGGTGCCGCGCCGGGATGGTCGCCGGCGAGCTACGGGGACGGCGCTCTCGCCGCCCCGGCGAGCGGGGGAACGCCACCGCGCGGGATCGCCGTCGTCGTCGCGATCACCCTGGCGGCGCTGCTCGGCGTGGGGGCGCTGGTCGCCGCCGTGGTCCTCGTGGACACGGGGCATGCACCGTCGGCCCCGTCGAGCAACGCGGGCCATCCTTCGCTTCCCTCGGGCGGTCCGAGCCCTCCGTCCTCGACGGTCCCGCCGGACCCCTGTGTCGAATCGCCCCCCGCCGGTGCGAGCCCCCAGGCCGTCGCCTACCTGCAGGCGACCAACGCTGCCCTTCCGGGCTGGCTCCAGGTGACGCAGATGCTCCAGGCCGACGGCGGCGCCGACACCGCGCCCATCATCCAGCTCCAGATCCAGATCGACTCGGCGTTCCTGGGCCGCCTCCATGCCATCGCCTTCAGCGGTGCCGCCACACGGCCAGCGCAGGCGCTCGAAGCCGACGTCTCGGGCTACATCAACGCCCTGCAGGTCATCGAGCCCACCGACGGCCAAGCCACCCAGGCGCAGGACGACGCGATCACCGATGCGAGCAACGCCCGGTCCGATGCCTCCACCACGCTGCGCACC
>DATJBC010000219.1:0-12801 GCA_035515515.1 Acidimicrobiales bacterium | reverse complement strand
GCGGACGCCACGGCTGTCGCGGCCGAGCCGGTCGGAGGGCTTGGAGCGGTCCCCGTAGTCGGGGGCACGCAACTCGTAGAATGTCATCTGCGAGTTGACGAGGGCCGGGAGCGTCCGGCCGTCACGCTCCGGCATGAGCGGCAAGGTCGGTCGCTCCCGTCCCACGGGGTCAGTGTCCCACGGGAGGGCGGCGCGGGGTGGGCCGGTGACCGTCGGCCGCCACCTCGGCCGGGCACCCGGACCCGGGCCCGGTACGCCACGCCGATCGGAAGTAACGTCGCCCCATGGCACGCATCGACTTCCCCGAGCGCGGCTACGGCGAGCACGTCGACTGGGCGCTGCTGCGACCCAAGATGGCCGCCGGCATGGGCGCCCTGTCCGACGCCGTCTACACCAACAGCGCCCTGCCCGTGCGCGAGCGCGAGGCGGCCCGGTGGACCATCGCCCTCGTCAACGACTGCGCCGTGTGCCAGGACACCCGGGCACGCGAGGCGGAGTCCGCCCGCATCGACGACGGCTTCTACTCCGAAGTGGCCAACTGGCGGGCGAGCACCGTGCTGACCGCGCGCGAGCGCCTGGCGGCCGAGTTCGCCCAGCGATTCGCCCTCGACCACCTGGCCATGGACGACGACTTCTGGGCCCGGCTGCGGGCCGTCTTCGCCGACGAGGAGGTGGCCGACCTCACGATGTGCTGCGGGATGTTCCTGGGGCTCGGCCGGGTGCTGGCCGTCATCGGGGTGCGCGCCCCCGACGAGCGCATCCTGGTCTGAGGGCGGGGCCCCGGTGGGCCCTCAGAAGTGGCCGAGGACGGGATGGGCCACATACGGCTCCTCGAGCCGCTTCATCTCCTCGTCGCTCAGCTCGAGCTGCTCGGCCGCCAGGGCGTCGTGGACGTGGCCCACCTTGGTGGCCCCCACGATGGGGGCGGTCACGCCGGGGCGGTGCAGGAGCCAGGCCAGGGCGACCTGGGCGGGCGGCACGGCGCGCTCGGCGGCCACCTCGGCCACCCTGTCGACGACGTCGAAGTCCGACGGCTGGCTGTAGAGGTAGTCGGTGAAGGGATCGGTGCCCGAGCGGGTGGTGTGCCGCGCCCCGTCACGGCCGCGGTTGCCGGCCAGCACCCCGCGGGCGAGCGGGCTCCAGGGGATCACCGCCACGGACTGGTCGATGCACTGCGGGATCATCTCGCGCTCCTCCTCGCGGTAGAGGAGGTTGTAGTGCGGCTGCATGGACACGAACGGCGTCCACCCGTGACGCTCGGCCACGTGCTGCGCCTTGGCGAACTGCCAGGCGAACATGGAGCTGGCGCCGATGTAGCGGGCCTTGCCGGCACGCACGACGTCGTGCAGGGCGCCCATGGTCTCCTCGATGGGCGTGCGGGGGTCCCAGCGGTGGATCTGGTAGAGGTCGACGTAGTCCATGCTCAGCCGGCGCAGGGAGGCGTCGATGGCCGACAGGACGTGCTTTCTGCCCAGCCCTCCCCCGTTCTCCCCCGGCGTGACGGGCATGAAGACCTTGGTGGCGACGACGGCCTCGTCACGGGTGAGCATCTTGGACACCAGGCGGCCGGTGGCGACCTCGCTGGCCCCGTTGGAGTAGGTGTCGGCGGTGTCGAAGAAGGTGACGCCCCCCTCGACGGCGGCCCGCACGATGGGCTCGGCGGCGCGCTCGTCCAGGGCCCAGGCCCGGTCGCTGGCGTTGCCGAAGCTCATCATCCCCAGGCAGACGCGCGACACGCGCAGGCCGGTGCCTCCGAAGTTCACGTACTCCATTCGCCTCACTCCTCGGGCCGGGGACGGGCGGCGCCGCGCCTCACCCTACCGGTGCTCACCACAGGCGCCCGCTGGCCAGATCGGCGCCCGCCCGCAGCGCCCGGAGCTTCTCCCACACCACCGAAGGGGCGACGTCGCCGATGCCCGCCGAGGTGTCGAACCCGCAGTCGGTGCCGGCGATGACCCGGCGGGGGTCCCCCACCGCGCCGACGACGCGCTCCAGGCGCTCGGCCACCACCTCGGGGTGCTCGACGTAGTTCGAGGTGGTGTCGACCACCCCTGCCACCAGGACCATCCCGTCGGGGAGCGGGTGGCGCTCGAAGCAGTGGTACTCGTGCGCGTGGCGGGCGTTGGCCATCGACACCACCAGCCCGCCGACGTGCGCCCCGTACAGCCGGGGCAGCACCTCGTCGAGGGGCACGTCGGCGGTGTGGGGGCCCTCGTAGTTCCCCCAGCACACGTGGAGGCGCACCCGGGCCGGGTCGACGCCCTCGAGGGCGCCGTTGAGGGCCCCCACCACCTGCTCCACCCAGGCCAGGAACTCCCCCAGGGGCCGGTCGGCGAACGAGGTGTGGCGCTCGAGCGCCAGGTCCGGGGCGTCGACCTGCAGCAGGAGGCCGTGGCCCACGATGGCGCGGTACTCGGTGGACAGCGCGGTCGCCACGGCGGCGAGGTACTCATCCGTCGAGGGGTAGTACCGGTTCTCCATGGCGGCCACCACGATCCCCGGGGACGCCGCGGTCATGAAGGTCTCGGCGAAGGGCGCCGCGGACAGCAGGGCGCACTCGGCCTCGACCTCGGCCGCGTCGCCATAGGAGACGGCCCCCAGCGCGGCGGGCGCGGCCATGAGGTCCACCTGGCGGCGCTCTTGGCGGGGCACGACCAGCTCCAGGAAGTCGGGGTGGTCGCGCAGGTCGCGCATGAGCGCACGACGCGACGAGCCGCCGAAGCCCGTCATGCGGTGCTGCACGTAGGTGACGAAGCTCTCCCGGGCCTGCTCCCCGTCGTTGCCGACGTCGATCCCGGCCTCGACCTGGGCGGCCACCACCTCGGCGGTGGCCGCCGCCACGGCCTCGGCCAAGGCGTCCGGCGCCACCTCCTCGCCCCGGCTGCGCCGGCCGTGCAGTAGGGCCAAGGGGCGGGGCCGCGGCAGGCTGCCGGCGTGCGTGACGAGCAGGCGCGACTCGCTGCGCAGCACGGCTTCAGCCGTCCCCGACGGCGGCGGTGTCGATGAGCTCGACGAGCACGCCGTCGGGGTCGCGCACCGTGGCCATCGCCACCGCCCCGCCCGGCGCGGGCTGGGCGATGCGGCGCACGTCGTCGTGTCCCAGGGCGGCCAGGCGCGCCAGGGTGGCGTCGAGGTCCACGAAGAACGACAACAACAGGAACCCCGCGCCCCCGGCCGAGCCGGGCGGGGCGGGTGCCGGCGCCTCGCCGAAGTCCACGAGCTCCACCACGCCGGCGTCGGGGGCGGCGGGGTCGCCCAGGAACACCGAACGCAGGCTGGTGGACCGCACCCCGAACAGCGTGGGCCAGTCGCCGTCGAAGCGCCGGTCCATGAGCAGCGTCAGCCCGATCCCGTCCCGGTAGAAGCGGACGCTGGCCTCGACGTCGCGCGCCGTGATGGCGCTGTGGTGGACCCGGGCCGGCACCGTCATGACCCCATGCCCTCGGCGGGGTCGATGGGGCTCCACAACGACACCCCGCCGTCGGCCGCCACCACCTGGCCCGTGACCCACTCCAGCTGGAGGAGGGCCACGATGGCCCGGGCCACGTCCTCGGGGCTGCCCACGGCGCCCAGGGCGCTGCGCGCCGCCACGCGCTCGCGGTAGCCGGGCAGGCGCGCCGTGGAGGCGAACAGCGGCGTGTCGGTGGTGCCCGGCGCCACGGCGTTGACGCGCACGCCGGCGGGGCCGAGCTCGCGCGCCGCCACCCGCACCAGGGCGGCCACCCCGGCCTTCGACACGCTGTAGTGCGCCATGCGGCGGTCGGCCAGGAAGCCCGACACCGATCCCACGGCCACGACGGCCCCGCCCCGGCCCGCCGACACCATGGCCCGTGCCACCTCGCGCAGGCACAGGAACGTCCCCCGCAGGTTGACGCCGAGCACCCGGTCCCACTCCGCGGTGCTGAGGTCGACCAGGGCGCCGAAGCCGCCCACCCCGGCGCTCAGCACGGCCGCGTCGATCCCCCCGAACTCCTCCGCCACGCGGGCCACGGCGTCCACGACCTCGTCCTCCCTCGTGACGTCGCAGCGCAGCACGAGCGCCCCGGGGGCGGCGGTGGGCGGGTCGGCGACGTCGAGCACCGCCACCCGCGCCCCGGCCGCCCCGAGGAGCGCCGCCGTGGCCGCCCCGATGCCGCTCGCCCCCCCGGTGACCAGCGCCCGCGACCCGGCGAGGTTCACGGCCCGGCCCCCGCAGCGAGGAAGCGCACCACCTCGTGGACGGCCTCGGGCGCCTCGAGGGCCACGCAGTGCCCGGCGCCCGGCACCGCCACAAGGCGCGCCGAGGCCAGCCCGTCGACCCACGCCCGGGCCATGACGGCGGGCACGAGCACGTCGCCGTCACCGCACACCACGAGGGTGTCCACGCCGATGCGCCCCAGGCGCGCGGCGAGCTTCCTGCTCTGGAAGTGCGGGGCCTTCCACCCCAGGCGCGCCGCGCCCGCCAAGCCGCCGAACCACAGCAGCTGCTGGTCGCGGGCCATCACGTCGGGCAAGGCGGCACCGGCGGGATCGCCGTCGGGGTCGGCGAACAGCAGTCGCCGGGCCTCGCCGGCGCCGCCGACGCCCCGGGGGGCCACCGCCCCGAAGAACGGCGGCACGGCCAGCCCCGGGACGTGCAGCCCCAGGGGGGCGACGAGGGCCAGCCGGCGCACGAGCTCGGGGCGCCGCAGGGCCAGCTCGGCCGCCAGCCATCCGCCCAGGCTGTGGCCCACCACGTCGACGCGCCCCAGGCCGAGGGCGGCCCACAGGTCGCCGAGGTGCCACACGTAGTCCTCGACGTCCTCCAGACGGTCGGTGCCGGTGCTGGCGTTGTAGCCCGGCAACGCCGGGGCGACGACCTCGGCGTGCTCGGCCAGGCGGGCGAGGAACGGCGTCCACGCGTCACCCGGGAACGCGGCGTGGATGTCGCACACGCCGTGGAGGTAGACGACGGGATCGCCGCGTCCGCCCCGCACCACGGTCACCCGGTCGTCCCCCACCGACAGCACGGCGCGCACCGGCCCGGTCCCCACCGTCACCGCAGGGCTTCCGGTCTGGCGTGGGCGCGCACGTAGGGCACCACCTCTTGGGCGTACAGCGCGGTCGAACGGGCCGTGAGGTCTGCGGGCAGCGACCCGAATTGCAACAGCGACAGCACGGTGCCCACGCCCAGCTCGTTGACCACCGCCAGGAGGCGCTCGCGCACCGTGTCGGGGCTCCCCACGAGCGGGGAGCGCCGCCACAGCGCGGCGGCCGGGTCCGAGGGCCGCGGGCCCTCCACCATGGCGCGCAGCTCGCCCAGGAACTGCACCAGCGCGGGCGGGTCGATGTAGCCGGGCGGCATCCACACCTTCCCCGGCCCCACGAAGCCGGCCGCCAGCGTTCCCTGGAAGTAGGCGAGGTGGGGGGCGGCCTCCTCCACGGCCTGCTCGTCGGTGTCGGCGACGTACACCGTGGTGAGCCAGCCCAGCAGCTCGGGGTCGAAGCGACGGCCGGCCTCCGCCACGGCGTGGCGGTAGGCGGCCGCCTGGCGGACGAAGCTCTCGGGCGGGGCGTAGTAGGCGACGCCCATGTAGCCGAAGCCGTTCTCGGCGCAGTAGGTGATGGTCCCCGGCGAGCCCAGCCCGGGTATCCACACCGGCGGGTGGGGCTGCTGCAGGGGGCGGGGCCAGGGGTTCACGTAGGGGAGCTGGTAGTAGCGGCCGTCGAAGGCGAACGGGCCCGGTCGAGTCCACGCCTCGAGCACGAGGTCCACCGCCTCGCGAAAGCGCGCCCGCGCCTCGGTGGGGTTGACGTTGGTGGAGTAGTACTCGGGCCCTCCCCCGACGACCAGGCCGGCGATGAGCCGTCCGCCGCTCATGACGTCGAGCATGGCCATCTCCTCGGCCACCCGGGTGGGCGGGTTGTAGAGGGGAAGGGCGTTGCCCAGCACGCAGATCTTCACGCGCGACGTCTCACGGGTGAGGGCGGCCGCCATGAGGTTGGGAGACGGCATGAGACCGTAGGCGTTCTGGTGGTGCTCGTTCACCACCACCCCGTCGAGCCCGAGCTCCTCTGCCCGCACCAGCTCCGATAGGTAGCGCTCGTAGAGCACGGCGCCCTGCGCGGGGTCGTAGTGGGCGTTGGACAGCGTCACCCACGCCGCCTCGTTGTCGGCCAGGAACTGCCGGGGCCCGGGCAGGTGCGGCCAGGGCATGAGATGGAAGGAGAAGAAGTTCATCGCTCGGTCGGGCTCACCGTAGGCGGGACGCCCACCCCCGGGCCACGACGGGCGTGCCCGCGCGCGCGGCGTCAGCCCCCCGGTGCGGCCTGCCCGCCCCCGGCCACCGGCTGGCCCCCGGGGTCGGCCGCGGTCGTGCCCACCGGGTCGGACAGGCGCTCGGCGACGGGGTCGACGACGGCCACCGGTGCGGACGGGGCGGGGCGGGGCTGCGCGCCGTGCTGGTGGGTCTCGACGGCGCGCAGGCTGTCGCGTAGCGGCAGCTCCCGCAGGCCCAGCGCGCACGCCAACGCCACCACGGCCAGGGGGACGCCCACCAAGAAGACCAGGTGCAGGGACCGCACGAAGGACTCCGTCACCCCGGCGTGGACGGCGGGCGGCAGGGCGTGCAACGCCTGGGGCGTGATGGTGAACGACTGCGACAGGTTGAGCCCGCTGTGGGCCGGTACCAGGCGCGGCAACCAGTACCCGAGGCGCGCGGCGAGCACGGCGCCCAGCAGCGCCGTGCCGCAGGCGGCGCCGATGTTGCGGAAGAAGCTGATGGAGGACGTGGCGCTGCCGAGGTCGCGACGCTCGACGGCGTTCTGGACGGCCACCACCACGATCTGCAGCGTCATGCCCATGCCCACGCCGAACACGACCATGTAGGCGCTCGTCACGGCGAACGACGTGTGCGCCCCCAGGTGGGTGAAGAGCCACATGCCCACCGACATGAGCGCCGTGCCGACGATGGGGAACACGCGGTAGCGGCCCAGGCGAGTGACGAGGCGACCCGAGGCGATCGACGTCGTGAGCATGCCGGCCATGAGCGGCAGGAGCAGGACCCCCGAACGGGTGGCCGACACCCCGTCGACGAGCTGGAGGTAGACGGGCAGGTAGATGATGACGGCGAACATGGAGGCGGTGACGAAGAAGGTCATGGCTACCGCCACGCGCACCACGGGTTGGGCGAACACACGGGGCGGGAAGATGGGCTGCGGGGCGCGCCGCTCCCACCACAGCACCGCCCCGATCATGACGAGCGAGCCCGCCACGAGGCCGACGATGGTGCCCGAGCTCCAGGCGTAGGTGGTGCCGCCCCACACCGTCACGAGGATGAGCGGGGTGACCGCCGCCACCACCAGGGTGGCGCCCAGGAGGTCGACGCCCCGCTGCGGCTGCGGGCGTGGCAGGCGCAGCACGGCGCTGGTGATGAGGAGGGCCAGGATCCCGACGGGGAGGTTGATGTAGAAGATCCAGCGCCACGTGAGGTGGTCGGTGAAGAACCCACCCGCCAGCGGGCCCCCGATGCTGGCCACCACGAACACGGCCCCGAAGTACCCCTGGTACCGGCCGCGCTCGCGCGGGCTCACGATGTCGCCCACGATGGCCATGGCCAACGCCATGAGGCCACCGCCCCCGAGGCCCTGCACGGCGCGGAAGACGATGAGCTGGTCCATGTTGGCGCTCAGGCCCGAGAGAGCCGAGCCCACCAGGAAGATGACGATGGCGACCTGGAAGATCGTCTTGCGCCCGTAGAGGTCCGAGATCTTCCCGTACAGGGGCGTGGACAGCGTGGTGGTGAGCAGGTAGGCCGTCACCACCCAGGACAGGTGGTTGAGCCCGTGCAGGTCGCCCACGATGGTCGGCAGCGCGGTGGCGACGATCGTCTGGTCCAAGGCGGCGAGCAGCATGCCCAGCATGAGGCCGCTCAGGATGACGAGGACCTGGCGGTGCGACAGGCCCCCGCTGGTCTGGTCGCCGGGGACGACGGTCGTGGTGTCGGGCGTCGGGGCGTCGGGCATCGGTCGCCCCGAGGTTACCGGGGCATCGGTGCGCCCCCGTCGGCCGGGCGCGCCGCGCCCGGCGCCGTCAGCTCGCTGACGGAGGGGCTGCGGCCTCGCGCTCGTCGAGGAACGCCCACCACGCCCCGGCGGCTGCGTGGGCGGCGGGCCGCACGTCCTCGGCGCCGGCACCCAGCGCGGCCAGCGCGCCGACGATCCACGCCCCGTGGTCCTGGTCCACGGCGGCGTGCACGTCCCAGAAGCGCGTGGCGGCGCCGTCGAGGCCGTAGCGGGCGCGCAGCCCGTCGGCCTTCGACGCCGCGATCTCCGCCGACTGCACCTCGTAGGCGGCCAGCGCAGCCAGGGCGGCGACGGCGGGACCGTCGGCCAGCTCGTCGTACAGGCCGACGAGGGCCGTGGTGGCGGGCGTCATGGGCCCGGGAGCGCCGGCCCCCACGGCGGCGGCGAACCCGTCGAACAGCTCGATGTGCGCCGGCGCCCCGCGCTCGTCGGCCAGGTTGGCCTCGACCAAGGCGCGCGCCCCCGGCTCGTCGCTGTGCGAGGCCACGCGCTCGAGGACGCCGGGGAGGGCCGCCTCGAAGTGCCGGTACTGCGCGGCGTACGCGCCGAGCTCGCCCGGAGCGAGCGTGCCCGCCTCCCATCGCCGGTAGAAGGGGTGCGCCAGCAGACGGCGGCCCACGAGGACGTCGGCCAGGGTGTCGTCGATGTCGGTTCGGTGCATGGCCGGCATGGTACCCGGATGGGGCCTGCGGCGGGAGATGGCCGGGTGCCGTGGCGCACCGTGTCGGTCCAGTGGCGCGGTGACGACGTGCTGTACACCAGCAACATCGACAACGACAGCGACGGCGACGCCGACATCGTCTACGAATTCCGCTTCCAGACGACGGTCGAGGACCCCGACACGTTCCTGTACAACACCGGGCCCATGTCGTCGCTCATGGATCCCAACTGGAACCGCCGGCAGTCCTACACCGTCACCCGGGTGGACACTCGCAACGGGCGCCGGCGCGTGAACGTGCTCGGGTCGGGCCTGTCGTGCCCCCCGTGCAACATCGGCCCGCTGTCGACCCCGGACTACGCCTCGCTGGCGCAGGCGGCCGTGCACACGATGGGCCCCGGCGGCCGCGTCTTCGCCGGGAAGCGGGCCGAGGGCTTCTTCGTCGACCTCGGGTCGATCTTCGACCTCGGCGCCTGCGGCGCTTCGAGCAGGACCACAGACGTTCGGGCTGTCGGGCACGGGCATCGCCCGATGGCCGCCGGGGTGAACGCCACCAAGGGCCTCAACGTGCACCGCATCGCCATCCAGGTCCCCATGACCCAGCTGACGGCCAACGGCGGCCCGGCCGGCCCCGTGTCATCGCCCAACGCCGTGATCGGCGTGTGGACCTCGGCCTACCGCCAGACGGTCCACATCCACGACGGCGGCGGCGACCACGTGCGGACGGGGCCCTTCGTGCAGGTGTCGCGGCTCGGCAACCCGCTGGTGCACGAAGTGCTCATCCCCGGGGCGGGCGTGGTGCTCGACATCGGGCCCCACGCCGGCGCCCTGGTGGTGCACGCCCCCGCCGACTGGGACGGTACCGAGATCGAGATCCGCCCCGCGGGCGAGGCGTGGGGCGGGGCGCACGCCGCCGTGCGGGCCCGGCACGTGCAGGGGAGGGTCCTCCACGCCGCGCTGTTCGGCTCCCTGGCGCCCGGGCCCTACGACCTGCGCCGGCGCGGCGCCGGGACCCGGGCGCCGGTGGTGCGGGCCGAGGTGCCCGCGGCGGCCGTGGCCAGCGCCCGCCTCGACGCAGGCCCGGCCTGAGCCGGCCTCGTCCCCGCTGCGCCGACAGGGCCCTGACCAGGGACGACGGGCCCACCGCGGGGTCCGGCGCGGAGCACGCCGTGGACCCCGGGCGTCCTGGACCGACGGCGCAGAACGCGCCAATAGGGTCCGAGTGCCGACAGAATGGGGAAGTCTCACCGGGTCCAAAGCTGCATCAAAGCAGGCGCACAGGTGGCAGCGGTCTACTCGGGAGTAGCCAACGCGCCAGGACCGTAGCCACGAGCCCCACGAGGACGGGCACATGAGCGAGACCTTCGACCCGGACCAGACCCCCCGACCCCCCGACGCTCCGGGCGAGGACGCGCCGGGCGACGCGGCCGCCTTCGCCTCCACCCCCCCGGGCGCCCCCCCGCCCGCCTACCCGCCGATACCCGGGGCCCCTCCCTCCCCCGGGACACCGCCACCGTGGGCCGCTCCCCCGGCGTCCCCCCCGCCACCCCCGGCTCCCGCCGGGGCGGAGGGCGGGGCCGGTGGCGGGGCGGAGGGGCCGCCGGGGATGTGGGTGGCGCCCGGGCCCGTCCCCGGTCCGGGCCGCCCCTGGGACCCCCAGGCGTTCTGGTCCACCCCCGCCCGGTGGGGCCCCCAGGGCCAGTGGGGTCCCGGGCAATGGGGCCCCGGGCAGTGGCCGCCCCAGGGCGGATGGGCGCCCCCGCCGGGGCCGGCCCCCCGCCCCCACCCCCTGCGCGTGGTGGCCGTGGTGGTGGCCGTGGCGCTCGTGGCCGCCATCGGCGTGGAGGTGGGGCGCACCACCACGGGCACCCCCGGCGGCCTGGGCACCCCCCAGGCGTCGGTGCCCAGCCAGAGGAGCACGCCCCCGGCGGCCAGCTCCACGATCGCCGACAAGATCGACCCCGGCGTCGTCGACATCAACACCGAGCTCGGCTACGACAACGGTGAGGCGGCCGGGACGGGCATGGTCATCGAGTCCTCGGGCGTCGTGCTCACGAACAACCACGTCATCGACGGCGCCACCAGCATCAGCGTGACCGACGTCGGCAACGGCCAGACCTACACCGCCACCGTGGTGGGGTCGGACTCCACGAGCGACGTCGCCGTCCTGCGGCTCGCCGGGGCGTCGGGTCTCAGGACCGTGCCCGTGGGCGACTCGTCGTCGGTGGCGGTCGGCGACGCCATCACCGCCGTGGGCAACGCCGAAGGAGCGGGCGGCACCCCGAGCACGGCTGCGGGCAGCGTCACCGCCCTCGACCAGGCCATCACGGCCCAGGACGAGTCCGAGAACTCCTCCGAACAGCTGAGCGGCCTCATCCAGACCGACGCCATCCTCGAGCCGGGAGACTCGGGCGGCCCGCTCGTCGACGGCCACGGCAAGGTGGTGGGCATGGACACCGCGGCGTCGAGCGGCTTCCAGTTCCAGGCCGGCGCCAGCCAGGGCTTCTCCATCCCCATCAACCAGGCCATGTCCATCGCCCGTCAGATCCTGAGCGGGAAGTCGTCCTCCACCATCCACATCGGCGCGTCGGCCCTCATCGGGGTGCGCATCCAGGACGGCACGTTCATCTCGGGCGCCCAGGTGGTGACGGTGCAGCCCGACTCCCCCGCCAGCCAGGCGGGCATCGTCGTGGGTGACGTCATCACGGGCCTCGCCGGCCAGGCCGTGGACTCGGCGTCGTCGCTCAGCACGCTCATGCGGCAGCACCACCCGGGCGACGCCGTCAAGGTGGTGTGGGTCGACACCTCGGGCCAGCAGCACAGCGCCGTGGTGCACCTGGCCACCGGGCCCGCCACGTGACCCGGAGCGCTCAGACGCGCCGCCAGTAGATGACGGCGTCCTCGCCGTCGACGGCCTCGGGGACGCGGCCCACCGCCCGCCAGCCCAGCTCCTCGTAGAGCGCCCGCGCCGGGTTCGACGCGAACACGAGGTTGAACTGGATGGCGTCGAACCCCCACACCGGCGCGCGGGCCACGGAGTCCTCCACCAGCACCCGGCCGATCCCGCGCCGGCGCCACGGACGGGCCACCACGTAGCCGGCGTTGGCGATGTGCGCCGCCCGTCCCGCGAAGTTGGGCCGCAGGTAGTAGGCCCCGGCGAGCTCCTCGCCGCTCCCCGACACCACACGGGCCGCCACGCTCACCGACGCCCCCGACACCCACGTCGCCGCGAAGACCTCGGTCGTGAGCGGGGGTGCATGGGGGAAGCCCTCGTGATCCTCCACGATGCGGGAGAAGACCTCGAACAACGCGTCGTGCTCGTCGGGGCGCAGGGGGCCCACCCGCACCGCCTCGCCGGCGGTCGTCGTCCGGGTCGACTCGGCGCCTGACACCCCGACGAGGCTACGAGGACGCCGTCGCCGGTTGTTACCCTGGGCGGGGGGGCCGAGCTGCTCGGGCGCGCCGGGGACGAGGGCCTACCAGGGACGGTGTCCATGGAGGTGGGGAGTCTGCAGCGCCGCCTGTCCCGCACGCGCCCCGACCGGCGGGTGGGCAAGCCCGGGTTCCCCATGGACCTCCGCCGGGGGGAGCTCCTGGCGGGTGTCTACGTCGTGGGGGACGTGGGCGTGCTGTGCGCCTGGCTGGCCGACCCCGGCGACGTCACCAACCGCGTGGGCATGGTCGTCATCATGGGCTTCGTCCTGTGCTGTGCCGCGGCCCTGTTCGTGGCGCGCCGGCGCCTGCCGGGCTACGTGGGGGACGTGGCCATCCTGGGGAGCGTCGTGCTCATCACGGCGGCCAACCTCTTCTGCCGGCTGCACGTCCACGTCGGGCTGCTCACCCCGTACTACGTGTGGGTGGGCTTCGCCGCCCCCATGTGGTTCCCCCGCCGGCGGGCCATGTTCTACGTGGCGGTGAGCGTGCTGGCGTCGGCCGCCATCGCCGTGGTGAGCGACAACGACGTGGCCCGGGCGGGCTGGGTCGTCACGACGGCCACCGCCGTCGTCGCCTTCGTCATCGTGGACTCGCTCACCCGGGCCCTCGTGGGCCGCGAACGCCTGGCGGCCGTGGGCGAGATGGCCTCGGTGGTGAGCCACGAG
>DATJBC010000218.1:0-2987 GCA_035515515.1 Acidimicrobiales bacterium | reverse complement strand
GATCTGGTCGGCGTCGCCGGCCCCGTCGACGATCGTGGTCTCGTCCTTGGTGACCACGACCTTGCGGGCCCTGCCGAGCACGTCGAGGTCGACGCTCTCCAGCTTCAGGCCGACTTCCTCGCTGATGACCTGGCCACCGGTCAGGATGGCAATGTCACCGAGCATGGCCTTGCGCCGGTCACCGAACCCGGGCGCCTTCACCGCGACCGACTTGAACAGGCCACGGATCTTGTTGACGACCAGGGTGGCCAGGGCCTCGCCCTCCACGTCCTCGGCGATCACGACCAGCGGCTTACCCGACTGCACCACCTTGTCCAGCAGCGGCAGCAGGTCCTTGTTGGCCGAGATCTTCGAGTTGACGATGAGAATGTAGGGGTCCTCCAGAACGGCTTCCATCCGCTCCGGGTCAGTGGCGAAGTAGTGCGAGATGTAACCCTTGTCGAAGCGCATGCCCTCGGTGAGCTCGAGCTCGAGACCGAAGGTGTTGCTCTCCTCGACGGTGATCACACCTTCCTTGCCGACCTTGTCCATCGCCTCGGCGATCATCTCGCCGATCGCGGTGTCACCGGCCGAAATGGAGGCGGTCGAAGCGATCTGCTCCTTGGTCTCCACATCCTTGGCGAGCTTGGAAAGCTCCTCGCTCACCCGCTCCACGGCCGCCTCGATGCCCCGCTTGAGCGACATCGGGTTGGCGCCCGCCGCCACGTTGCGCAGGCCCTCGCGGACCAGCGCCTGAGCGAGCACGGTTGCGGTCGTGGTGCCGTCGCCCGCGACGTCATCGGTCTTCTTGGCGACTTCCTTAACGAGCTCCGCGCCGATCTTCTCCCACGGGTCCTCGAGCTCGATCTCCTTGGCGATGGACACACCATCGTTGGTGATCGTGGGGGCGCCCCACTTCTTCTCAAGCACCACATTGCGGCCCTTGGGGCCGAGGGTTACCTTCACGGCGTCAGCGAGCTGGTTCATGCCGCGCTCGAGGCCGCGCCTGGCGTCCTCATCGAACGCGATCATCTTCGCTGCCATAGGCTCCAGTCCTCCCGGAACTTTTGTGCCTTGCGTGCCGACCGGGCCGATGCCCGCGACGGACGGCCGCACCAGCGGGCAGTCCCTGCCTGCCGCGGGGTCGGCCTCATCGCCCCAGTCACGTCACTGCGTTGTCACTCTCACCCCGAGAGTGCTAGCGACCTGTTTAGCACTCTCAGGGTGAGAGTGCAAGCCGGAGCGGTTCCGGCCGGTCCCCGTTCGCCGCCAGCGCAGCGGGCATGCCAAAAGGCCCGGCTCCATCGCTGGAACCGGGCCTTCTGGCGCGCCTTCTACCGACTCAGACCGTGCGGACCATCTCCGCCTGAGGTCCGCGATCGCTCTGCGTGATGTCGAATTCGACCCGCTGGCCCTCCTCGAGGGTGCGGTAGCCATCCGTCTGGATGGCCGAGAAGTGGACGAACACGTCCCTACCACCGTCGACCGCGATGAAGCCGTAGCCCTTGTCCGCGTTGAACCATTTGACGGTGCCCTGAGCCATTACCAACAACTCCCTAACTTTGCTCGGGCTTCGGGTTCCGCCCTTGTCACCGCGAAACCCGTCGATCGTTGAGCGGGGGGGCCAGACGAGCTACGAGCCGTGCTTGCCGTACCGACAGCGACCGGACATGACTTTACATCGTGTCGTGGCCGCCTGCGCCCAGTTACTCCCTGAATCCGAACCACCCGGCACAATCACACAGTGCCGGCGCACAGCTACCCAGGTTCCCCATGCGTCCCTCAGCCACCTGCGACAGCGGGGATCACCGAGACCTGGACCCCGGGCGGAACCTTGGTGTCGAGCCCCTGCGCGAGCCGCACGTCCTCGTCGCCGACGTACACGTTGACGAAGCGCCGCAGCTTCCCGCCCTCGTCGAGGATCCGGCCACCCAGGCCGGGGTAAGAAGCGTCCAGCCCGGCGATGACCTCGCGCAGGGTTCCCCCCTCGGCCGTGACCTCGGCGGCACCGCCCGTGTAGGTGCGCAGGATGGTGGGGATGCGGACGGACACGCTCATGCGACGACTGCCTTTCTCGGGTGAGTGGACGATTCGAACTCGGCGAACGCTTCCAGCGTCGGGCGGATGGGGCGGGACATGCCGACCGAGCCTGCCACGGCGTCGAGGGTTTTGAGCCCGTCGCCCGAGTTGATGATGACGGTCTCGGCCTCGGGGTCGAGCTGCCCGGCCTCCAGCAGCCGGCGCGTGGTGGCGATGGTAACCCCGGCCGCGGTCTCGCCGAAGATCCCCTCGGTGGCGGCGAGCAGCCGGATGGCGTCCACGATCTCGTCGTCGCCCACGTCGGCGACGGCGCCGCCGGTGCGGCGCACCACGTCGAGGACGTACGGGCCGTCGGCCGGGTTCCCGATCGCGAGCGACTTGGCGATCGTGTCCGGCCGCACCGGCTGGACCACGTCGTGACCGGCCCGGAACGCCTCCGCCACCGGTGCGCACCCGCTGGCCTGGGCCCCGAACACCCGCCAGGCGGCGTCATCCACCAGGCCGAGCGCGGCCAGCTCACGGAACGCCTTGTCGATCTTGACGAGCTGAGCCCCGGACGCCACCGGCACCACGACCTGGGCCGGCAGCCGCCAGCCGAGCTGCTCGGCGATCTCGAAGCCGATGGTCTTCGAGCCCTCGGCGTAATACGGCCGCACGTTCACGTTCACGAACGCCCAGTCCTCGCGCTCGTCGGCCAGCTCCGAGGCCAGCCGGTTCACGTCGTCGTAGCTGCCGTCGACCATGACGCCCGCGCCGCCGTACACCGCGGTACCCAGGATCTTCTGCGGCTCGAGGTCGGCCGGCACGAACACTACCGACCTGATGCCGGCCCGGGCCGCCGCGGCGGCCACCGCGTTGGCCAGGTTCCCGGTCGACGGGCAGGCCAGGACCTTGAGCCCCATCTCGAGCGCGGCGGCCAGCGAGACCGCGACCACCCGGTCCTTGAATGAGTGGGTCGGGTTGCCGCG
>DATJBC010000217.1:0-10179 GCA_035515515.1 Acidimicrobiales bacterium | reverse complement strand
CCGAGCACACACCTGGCCGACGCCCGCCTTCACCTGGGTCAACTTCACCCTGACCGATGCCGCCTTTCACGAGGGCGGTCCCTATTCCGAGATCGCTGCAGCCGGCGTGCGCGACACCGATGCCCGAATCGGGCGGATTCTCGAGGCCGTGGAGCAGGCCGGTGCCTGGGACCGAACGGCCTTCATCCTGGTGGCCGACCACGGCATGCAGCAGGCCGACACCGAGGTGACGGGGGACTGGGACGTCGCCCTGGCCGACGCCGGGGTGGCCGTGCGCGACGAGGGGTACGGGTTTCTGTATCTCGTGTGAGCCCACCGACCCCAGTCGGTCATGCTGAGGCCGACGAGCGCTGGCTCGCCCCGCTTGTGGCGCACATCGATGCCGTTGGCAGGCCGAGTCCGTGCCCTCGGCCGCACGAGTGGAGGCGATGGTGTGAGAGTGCAGGAGATCGTTCGCAGGTGTCCCGGGTCATAGTTCGCACCTCCGATCAGGGGGTGCGAGATGTCGCTGGCGAGGCTCGTGATCACCGCCGTGGAGGTCGAGGGGCGCTCCAAGGCGGAGGTGGCCCGCACCTACGGCCTGTCCCGGCGCTGGGTCCAGAAGCTGTGCCTGCGCTACGGCGAAGAGGGTGAGGCGGCCTTCGCGCCACGCTCGAGGCGCCCGAAGTGGACGCCCAACCAGACGCCGGGGACGGTCGAGGACGAGATCGTGGCGCTGCGCAAGGCGCTGTCGGAGGAGGGGCTCGACGCCGGGGCGGCCACCATCGCCTATCACCTCGAGAAGCGCCTGGGACAGGCCCCGGCCCTCTCCACCATCTGGCGGGTGCTCCACCGCCGGGGCTTCGTCACCCCCCAGCCCCACAAGCGCCCCCGGAGCTCGATCATCCGCTTCCAGGCCGAGCAGCCCAACGAGCGCTGGCAGGCGGATATCACCCACTGGACGCTGCGCTCGGGACGCGAGGTGGAGATCCTCAACCAGCTCGACGACCACTCCAGGCTCCTCGTGGGATCCGACGCACGACTCGTGTTCAAATCGGCCGACGTGCTCGAGTGCTTCGCAGAAGCAAGCGCCCGTTACGGGGTTCCGGCCAACTACCTGACCGACAACGGGGCAGTGTTCACCGGCGCCTACCGGGGCCATGGCTGGGTGGCCCTCGAGCGCGCGCTGATCGAGGGCGGGACCACCCCACGGCACTCGAGGCCCTATCACCCGCAGACGTGCGGAAAGGTCGAGCGCTTCCACCAGACGCTCAAGCAGTGGCTCCGGTGCCAGCGCCGGGCCCGCTCCACGCCGGAGCTCCAGCGCCAGCTCGACACCTTCGCCGAGTATTACAACACCGTCCGCCCCCACCGCGCCTCGGCCGGCGCCCGCCGGCACTCGCGTATGCGGAGCGGCCCAAGGCGCTGCCCTCAGACCGCCGCCTCGATCTCACCCATTCCCGCATCCGGCGCGACGTCATCGACGAATACGGGAAGGTGAGCCTGCGTTACGGGAGCCGGCTCCTCCACATCGGGATCGGCCGGCGCCATGCGGGCACCGCGGTGATGCTCCTGGTGCACGAGCGCGACGTCCGGGTTGTCACAGAGGACGGCGAGCTCATCCGTGCCCTCACCCTGGACCCCGGTCGCGACTACCAGCCCCAGGCCAAGTCCGGATAGAACGATGTCCCGAGACAGGTGCGAACCCTGTCCCGAGACATCACACGAGTGGAGGCGATGGGACTTGAACCCACGAACCTCTTGACTGCCAGTCAAGCGCTCTACCAACTGAGCTACGCCCCCGGGGCGAGTCGAGGTTACCAGCCCGGCTCGGCCGCCCCTCCCCTCCACCGGAGGCCCGGAGCACCGCCGCGCCCGCCCGTGCGGGCCGCCAGCAGTGGTCCGGAGCGGGCGCGGCCCGTCCCTAGACTCGAGGGATGGCGCGGGCATACGACGTCCAGGCGGTCGAGGAGAAGTGGCAGCAGCGCTGGGCGGACGCCCGCCTCTACGAGGTCGGCGCGGACGACCCTCGGCCGGCCCAGTACGTGCTGTGCATGTACCCCTACCCGAGCGGCGCCGCCCACCAGGGACACGTCCGCAACTACACCTTCGGCGACCTGCTCGTGCGGCACCGCACCATGCAGGGCCACGCCGTCCTGTCGCCCATCGGCTTCGACTCCTTCGGCCTCCCCGCCGAGAACGCCGCCATCAAGACGGGCGAGCACCCCCGCATCTTCACCGACGCCCGCATCGCCGAGCTCAAGGCCAGCCTGAAGCGCCTGGGCGTCGCCTACGACTGGCGCCGCGAGATCTGCAGCCACGACCCCGCCTACATCCGGTGGACCCAGTTCATCTTCCTGCGCATGCTCGACGCGGGCCTCGCCTACCGGGCCAACGCCCCCGTCAACTGGTGCCCGGGCTGCCAGACCGTGCTGGCCAACGAGCAGGTCCTGGCGGACGGGACCTGCGAGCGCTCGGGCGACGTGGTGGTCCAGCGCGAGCTCGAGCAGTGGTTCTTCCGGACCACGACCTACGCCGACGAGCTCCTCGACGCCCTCGACGACCTGGACTGGCCCGAGCGCGTCAAGGTCATGCAGCGCAACTGGATCGGGCGCTCCGAGGGCGTGGAGTTCGACCTGCCCGTCGTGGGCGCCACCGACGGCGCCGCCCTGCGGGTCTTCACCACCCGCCCCGACACGAGCTTCGGGATGACCTACGCCGTGGTGGCCCCCGAGCACCCCGTCGTCGACGCCATCACCACGCCGGACCAGCTGGGGGCGGTGGGGGCGCTGCGCGCCGCCACGGCGACCAAGAGCGAGCGCGACCGGACGACCGAGGACGAATCGGCCGACATGCTGGGCAAGCGCGGGGCCTTCACCGGGGGCCACGTGGTCAACCCCTTCACCGGCGAACAGATCCCCGTGTACGTGGCCGACTACGTCCTCATGCGCTACGGGACGGGGGCCATCATGGCCGTCCCGGCCGAGGACGAGCGCGACTGGGCCTTCGCCGGCGTCCACGGCCTGCCCGTGGTGCGCACCACGAAGCCCCCCGAGGGCTTCGAGGGGGGCGCCTGGACCGGCGACGGCACCAAGGTGAACTCGGGGTTCCTGGACGGCCTCGGCGTGGCCGCCGCCAAGGAGCGGGCCATCGCCTGGCTCGAGGAGCAGGGGATCGGGGAGCGCACCGTCAACTACCGCCTGCGGGACTGGCTGGTGTCGCGCCAGCGCTTCTGGGGCTGTCCCATCCCGGTCGTCTACTGCCCCGACCACGGGATCGTGGGCGTGCCCGAGGACCAGCTGCCCGTGCTCGCCCCCGACGACGTCGAGTTCCTGCCCACCGGGGAGTCCCCCCTCGCCCGGGACCCCGGCTTCCGCTACACGACCTGTCCGACCTGTGGCGGCCCCGCCGAGCGCGAGACCGACACCATGGACACCTTCGTCGACTCGTCGTGGTACTTCCTGCGTTTCTGCGACCCGTGGAACGAGGAGGTGCCCTTCGATCCCGCGCTGGCCCGGCACTTCATGCCCGTGGACCAGTACATCGGGGGCATCGAGCACGCCATCTTGCACCTCATGTACGCCCGCTTCTTCACCCGGGCCCTCGTCGACATGGGGCTGGCGCCCGGGCTGGGGCGAGAGCCCTTCCGGCGCCTGTTCACCCAGGGCATGATCCGCATGGACAACAAGAAGATGTCGAAGTCGCGGGGCAACCTCATCACCCCGGCCCGCTACTTCGACACCGTGGGGGCCGACGCCCTGCGGCTCTTCCACATCTTCGCCGGCCCCCCCGGCGACGACATGGACTGGACGACGCAGACCGAGAGCGTGATCGAGGGCAGCGGCCGCTTCCTCGACCGCGTGTGGCGCCTCACCGTCGAGGGCGACGGCGACGAGCGCGGCGGCGAGCCGGGCGCCGAGGACACCGCCCTGGCCCGTGCCACCCACCAGGTCGTCGCCAAGGTGAGCGACGACATCGAGCGGTGGTCGTTCAACACCGCCGTGGCGGCGTGCATGGACTTCTCCAACACCATGCACCGCTACCGGCGCGACACCCCCGGCGGCCCCCACGGCGACACCTACGCGGCCGCCGCCGACGCGCTGCTCCTGCTGCTGGCGCCCATGGCGCCGCACCTGGCCGCCGAGGCCTGGGAGCGCCGCCACGGCGAGGGCACCATGGTGCACGCCGAGCGCTGGCCCGCCTTCGACCCCGCGCTGGCCCGTCCCGAGCGGGTGACCATGGTCGTGCAGGTGAACGGCAAGGTGCGCGACCGCATCGAGGTGGCCCCCGACATCTCCGAGGAGGACGCCACCCGCCTGGCGCTGGCCTCCGAGCGCGTGGCGGGGGCGCTCGACGGCGCCGAGCCGGCCCGGGTGGTGGCCCGCCCGCCCCGGCTGGTGAACGTGGTGCGCTGAGGCGCCAGCCTCAGGAGGCCCGGAAGCGGGCCAGGAGCTCCTGGAGGCGGGGCCGCTCCACCCGGTAGGGGGCGTAGAAGCTCACCCGGGTGACCATGTCGCCGTAGCGCTCGACGATGCGGCCGGGGATCTCGTCGAGCTCGCCGCTGACGGCGAAGGCCTCCACCATGTCGGGCGGGATGCGTTCGGCCATCGCGGCCCACTGGCCCTTCTTGGACAGTGCGTTGAGCTCGGTCTGCAGGTCGCCCCACCCGTGCAGCTCGAGGACGGGGCGGTAGGCGGGCGTGGAGGCGTAGAAGGCGAGCTGGGCCTTGACCGCCTGGGTGGCGGCCCGGGTCTGGGCCTCGTCGGTGCCGGTGATGATCATGGCGGGGTACGAGACCTCGATGTCGGCCCGGGTGCGACCTGCCCGGTCGAGGCCCCGCTCGAGGGCGGGCATGGTGACCTCACGCATGTAGCGGGCCGTGGTGAACCCGTGGGCCAGGAGGCCGTCGGCGACCTCGCCCGCCACCTCGGTCATGCGCTCGCCCACGGCGGCCAGGAACACCTTGGGCGCGCCGTAGGGGCTCGGACCGGGGTCGAACATGGGCGTCATGAGGGTGTGGCTGTAGAAGTCGCCCCGGAAGGCGAGCGTGGTGCCCTCGTGCCACGCCGACCAGATGGCCCGCAGGGCGCCGATGTACTCGCGCATGCGCGCCGCGGGGTGCGACCACGGCATGGCGTAGCGCTTGGTGATGTGGGGCTTGATCTGCGAGCCGAGCCCGAGCATGAAGCGGCCCTTGGAGTAGGTCTGCAGGTCGTTGCCGAGGACGGCCATGCTCATGGGGTTGCGGGCGAAGGCCACGGCGATGCCGGTGCCGAGCTCCACCCGCTCGGTGTGCTCGGCGGCGAGCATGAGGGCCAGGAAGGGGTCGTGGGACGTCTCCGCGCACCACAGGCCGTCGAAGCCGTCGGCCTCCACGCGTCGCGCCGTGTCGATGGCGTCGCTGGGGTCCAGGCCGATGCCGCCGTCGACGAGCACCGGGGCACCCTATCCGACGCCCAAAACGGCCTTCGGCGTGCCCGGGTGCGCCCCGCCTGGCGCCGCCCCCGCGAAGGGCTGTAGTTGCACGCCGGCGGTGCCGACAATTCCAGGCATGTCCGTCCCCCGCACCCACCCCCCCTCGGACCGCGGCGCCCCCGGCCCGGGGGCCTGCGGCGACGGGCCCGGCGACCGACCCGGGACCCCCGCCGGCGGGGGGGAGGAGGGCCTCGACCGCCAGCCCTACCTGCGCCGGGCCCTCGACGCCCTCGAGGGCGGCCAGCTGGACGTGGCCGAGTACGCCCAGCGCGTGCGCGCCATCAACGCCGCGGGGTCGGCGGAGCTCATGGAGGCCGTCGCCGCCGACACGCCCGGTGGGCACCGCGCCCCGCCGGCCGCGCCGGGCGGGGAGCCGGACCCCGTGGACCTGGCGCTCATGGGGCGCAGGAGCACGGGGCCGTCGTCCACCAACGGCCCGCGCTACCTCACGCTGGTGGTGGTCCTGGTGCTGTTCGCCGTCCTCCTGGGCATCGGGGTGTACCTGGCGTCCCACGTGCACGGTGTCACGGCGGGCGCCCAGCACCTCGGGGCCGGCGTGGCGGCCCGCCCGGGCGGGGTGGCGGTCGGCGCCGGGGGGTAGGCCGGGCCCCGGGCGGCGCGCTCGGTAATGTGCGGCCGTGCCCACACGCATCGGCCGCTGGGGAGCGACGACGGGCCTGACCGTGGCGCTGGCGGCCGTGCTGGCGGCGTGCGGGTCGAGCCCCTCGACCACGGCCACCACGGCCGGAGCGCCGCCCGCCTCGGGGGGCGGGTCGGGCGCGGCGGCCTCGGGCGGAGCGGGGCTGCCCGCCGTGAGCGGCGCCACCGACCTCGGGCACGAGCCGACCATCGGCGCGGGCAGCGCCCCCGCGCCGAGCAGCCTCGAGACCAAGGACCTGGTGGTGGGGACGGGGACCACGGCGGTGGCCTCCGACAGCGTCACCGTCCAGTACGTGGGGGCCGACTACGCCACGGGCCAGGACTTCGACTCCAGCTGGTCCCGGGGCCAGCCCACCCAGTTCCCGCTGAGCGACGTCGTCCCCGGGTTCAAGCAGGGCATCGTGGGGATGAAGGTGGGCGGCCGGCGCGAGATCGTCATCCCGCCGGCGCTGGGCTACGGCGCCTCGGGGTCGGGGCCGGTGGGCCCCAACGAGACGCTCGTGTTCGTGGTGGACCTCGTCTCCGTGCCCTGACGGCCCCGGCGGCGCGCCGCCGGCGGGATCACGGCTCGTCGGCGCCCGACCCGTCGCCGCGGTCGCCCCGCAGGTACCGCTCGAGCTCGGCCGCCAGCTCCTCGCCGGTGGGCAGCGTCCCCACGTCGAGGGGGTTGCCCTCCGCCGCGTCCACGCTGCGCTCGAGCTGGCGGACCATGGCGGTGTGCTCGGAGCTCTTGGCGATGAGGTCGTCGACCTGGCGCAGCGACGCGTCGGCCGAGGTGTGCAGGGACGCCGAGTCGAGCGTGAGTCCCGCCACCCCCGCCAGGCCGTCGATCAGCGCCGCGCTGGCCGCGGGGTACGCCATGCCCGACACGTAGTGCGGCACGCGCGCCCACAGGCCGACGACGGGGATGCCGACCTCGCCGAAGGCGATCTCCAGCGCCCCCCACACGCCCGAGGGGACGTCGATGTCGCCCTGGACGATGCCGACCCGGGCCACCAGGTCGGCCGACGCCTGCGGCGCGGTGGCGGCCAGGCGGACGGGCCGGGTGTGGGGGGCGGGCGCCGGGAAGGCCCCCAGGCCCACCACCATGCGCGCCCCCAGCGCGCCGGTCAGGGTGACCACCGCCTCCACGAAGGCCGTCCACCGGAAGTCCGGCTCCGGCCCCACCAAGAAGCACATGTCGCCGCCCAGGCGGTCGGTGCCCGCCCGCACCTGGATCACGGGCCACGTGAGGCCCTCGTTGATGCCGTCGGAGATGTGCGCCACCGGGCGCCGGGCGCGCTGGTCGATGAGCGACTCGCCGTCGAAGGTGGCGATGAGCTCGGTGGGCCCCGCCGAGAGCAGGGCGCTGATGGCGCCGTCCGCCCCGAGGCCGGCGTCCACCCAGCCCTCGAGGGCCACCACCAGCACGGGCCGGTCCAGGGCGCGCTCGTCGTGGCGCTCGTAGAGGGTCACGACCCCTCCCGCCCCGCCGTCACGGCGCGTCCAACGCGTCCTGCGCCATCTCGGCCAGGTGCACCACGCTGTGGGCGAACCCCTCCACGCTGGAGCGGTCGCCGGCCGCCGCCCCCCCCACGTAGCGGGCGTAGACGCCCTGGATGATGCAGGCCAGCTTCCAGTAGCCGAAGGCCACGTAGAAGCCGAGCCGCTCGAGGTCGCGTCCCGAGGCCGCCGCGTAGCGTGCCTGCATCTCGGCCCGGCCCGGGAAGCCCGGCTCGGTGGTGGGCGTCACCCCCACGAGGGCGCCCTCGCCGCCGGGGTCGGTCCAGTACACCATGAGCAACCCCACGTCGGCGAGGGGGTCGCCGAGCGTGCAGATCTCCCAGTCGAGCACGGCGCGCACGGCGCCGTCGGGGCCGAGCACGGTGTTGTCGAGGCGGTAGTCGCCGTGCACGATGGACGCGCCGAGCTGCGGGGGGACCTGCGCGGCGAGGCGGTCGTGCACGGCGCCGATGGCCGAGGCGGTGTCGAGGCCGTCCACGGTGGACTTGCGGAACTGCTCGTACCACCGGCGCAGCTGCCGGTCGATGTACCCCTCACGCTTGGCGAAGTCACCCAGGCCGACGGCGTCCACGTCCACGGCGTGCAGGGCGGCCAGGGTGTCGGCGAGGGACTCGCCCGCCCGGCGCCGCCCCGCCTCGTCGAGGTCGCGCCGCGCCGCGGAGGCGTCCCGGATGATGTGGCCCTCCACGAACTCCATCACGTAGAAGGGCTGCCCGTTGACGGCGGCGTCCTCGCACAGCCCGTAGGTCCGGGGCACGGGCACCGGCGTCGGCCCGAGCGCGCTGATGACCCTGTGCTCGCGGGCCATGTCGTGGGCGGTGGGCAGCACGTGGCTGAGCGGCGGCCGGCGCAGCGCGTAGGCGTGGCCGGCGGCGTCGGTCACGCGGTAGGTGAGGTTGGAGCGCCCACCGGCGATGAGCGTGAACGACAGGGGAGGCTCCACGCCCGGCACGTGCGACGCGCACCAGGCGCTCACGCGCGCGGCGTCGATGCCCTCCGGGCTCCCGTCCACGAGGTCGGCCGTCGCCACGGAGGGGAACGCTACCCGCGGCGCCCTCGACGGCCCGGCCCGAGGGCGCGCCCCGGTATCGTCTGTGTCGTGATCGACGTCACCGATGCGACCTTCGAGCAGGACGTCCTCGTGCGCTCCGACCAGGTGCCCGTGGTCGTGGACCTGTGGGCCCCGTGGTGCGGGCCCTGCCGCACCCTGGGGCCCATCCTGGAGAAGGTCGTGGAGGCCAAGAGCGGGAGCGTCGAGCTGGTCAAGGTCAACGTGGACGAGAACCCCCGCATCTCGGCCACCTTCCAGGTCCAGTCGATCCCGGCGGTGTACGCCCTGCGCGACCGCCAGGTCGTCGACGGGTTCATCGGCGCGCTTCCCGAGGACCAGGTGGCCGCGTTCGTGGAGCGGCTCGTGCCCGAGCCGACGGAGGCCGACACCCTGGTGGCGGCGGGCGACGAGCTGTCGCTGCGCCGTGCCCTCGAGCTCGAGCCCGACCACCCCGGGGCGGTGGCCGCCCTGGCCCGCATCCTCGTCGACCGGGGCGAGCCCGAGGAGGCGCTGGCGCTGCTGGCCCGGATCCCCGAGACGGCCGACATCCGGCAGATCGCCGCCGAGGCCCGCCTGGCGCGCCAGGACGTGGAGGTCCCCGCCGACGGGGTGGGCACGCTGCTCGACGAGCTGCTCATGCGGGTGAAGGACGACGAAGCGGCGCGCCAGGAGTTCCTCGACCTGCTCGAGACGCTCGGTCCCGACGACCCCCGCACGGCGCGCTACCGCCGGGCGCTGGCCACGCGGCTGTTCTGAACCGCGGCGCGCCCGTGTAGGTTGCGCGGGTGCAGCTGCGCCTCGGAGAGCAGGTCCACGACCTGAGCACGCGGGCGCTCGTCATGGGGATCTTGAACCGCACCCCGGACTCCTTCTACGACAAGGGGGCGACGTACGCCCTCGACGCGCTGCTGGCGCGGGCCAAGACGCTCGTGGAGGACGGCGCGGACATCCTCGACGTGGGCGGGGTGAAGGCCGGGCCGGGCCCCGAGGTGACCGAAGCCGAGGAGCTCGACCGGGTCGTCCCCACCGTCGAGGCGCTGCGCGCCCGGGTCGACGTGGCGGTGTCGGTGGACACCTGGCGCGCCGGCGTGGCCCGCGCCGCCTACGGGGCGGGCGCCGTCATGGGCAACGACATCAGCGGCTTCGCCGATCCCGACTACCTGCCGGCGGCGGCCACGGCGGGGGCGGCCGTGGTGGCCAGCCACATCCGCATCGGCCCGCGCGTCCCGGACCCCGAGCCCCACTACGACGACGTGGTGGAGGCGGCCCGCACCTTCCTGGCCGAGCGCGTGGCCCGGGCACGCGCCGCGGGCGTCGGCCCCGACCGGATCGTGGTCGACGCCGGGCTCGACCTGGGCAAGACCGCCGCGCAGTCCCTGGAGCTGCTGCGCGCCTCGGCGGCCCTGAGCGATCTCGGCTGCCCCCTGCTGTTGTCGGCGTCGAACAAGCCCTTCCTGGGCGTGACCCTCGACCTCCCCATCGACGGCCGCGGCGATGCGTCGCTGTCGGCG
>DATJBC010000216.1:0-14760 GCA_035515515.1 Acidimicrobiales bacterium | reverse complement strand
GCGCTGCCCGGCGTGCGACGCCCCGGCGCGGGGACGGGCGCTCGTGCCCCTGGTGCGGGTGGCGGCCCGCCGGCGGGGGTGCCCCGCATGCGGCCACGTCGTGGCGCACCCGTGGCGGCCCCTCGTGCTGGGCGCGGTGAGCGCGGCCATCCTCGGCGGCTTCGCGGCGCGCATCGGCGACGACCTCGTGCTGGCCGCCTACGCCGTGCTGGGGCTGTCGCTCGTGGCCATCAGCGCCGTCGACTTCGAGCACAGGATCATCCCCAACCGCCTCGTGTACCCCACGCTGGCGGCGATCGTCCCGTTGTTCGTGGGGGCGTCCGCCCTCGACGACCGGTGGGGTTCGCTGGCGCGCGCCGCCATCGGCGGGGCGGCCGCCTTCGCCTGCTTCCTCGCCGTCCACCTGGCCGTCCCGCACGGCATGGGCTTCGGGGACGTGCGCCTCTCGGGCGTCCTGGGCTTCGCCACGGGATGGCTGGGCCTGGGCCATGCCTTCGTGGGGTTCCTGGCCGCCTTCGTCCTGGGGGCCGTGGTGGGGCTGGCGGCCATGGCCTTCTCGGGGGCGGGGCGCAAGACCCGGATCCCCTTCGGCCCCTTCCTGGCAGCCGGCGCCGTGCTGACCGTGCTGTGGGGGAGCCCGGTGGCGGGCGCCCTGTTCCATCGAGGGATGTGACGCCCCATCGAGGGGCCTGACGGGCGTCGAGGCGGGTCCACGACGCGCCCCGGGGCCCGCTCCGGCCGCACGCGAGCGCCCGTCGCGACGGCCGGGGAGCGCGAGGGTGCCGCAGTAGATTGGCGTCGTGCTGCGGTTCCTCACTGCGGGGGAGTCCCACGGCCGGGCGCTGGTGGTGATCGTCGAGGGCCTGCCCGCCGGGCTGGCGGTCGGCGCGCCCGAGATCGCCGGCGAGCTCGCCCGCCGCCGCCTGGGATTCGGCCGGGGCCCGCGCATGCGCTTCGAGGCCGACGAGATCACCCTCATCGGCGGGGTGCGCCACGGCCGGACCCTCGGCTCGCCCGTGGCCATCGAGATCGCCAACACCGAGTGGCCCAAATGGCAGGAGGAGATGTCCCCCGACCCGGGGCGGCCCTCCACGGTCCTGACCAAGCCCCGTCCGGGGCACGCCGATCTGGCCGGCATGCAGAAGTACGGCTTCGACGACGCCCGCGACGTGCTCGAGCGCGCCTCGGCCCGGGAGACGGCGGCCCGGGTGGCGGCGGGGTGCCTGGCCAAGGGGCTGCTCGCCCACCTGGGCGTGTCGGTGCTGAGCCACGTGGTGGCGCTGGGCCCGGTCGAGGCGTCGACGGGGTCCCGGCCCGGGCCGTCGGACCTGGCCCGGGTGGACGACTCCGCCGTGCGCTGCTTCGACCCCGAGGCCGAGGAGCGCATGGTGGCGGCGGTGAAGGCCGCGGCCAAGGAGGGCGACTCCCTCGGCGGGGTGGTCGAGGTCCTCGCCTACGACGTCCCCGTCGGCCTGGGCAGCCACGTGCACTGGGACCGGCGCCTCGACGGGCTGCTGGCCCAGGCCTTCATGAGCATCCAGGCGGTGAAGGTCGTGGAGATCGGCGAAGGCGCCGAGGGCACCGCCCGGCGGGGCTCGGTGGCGCACGACGCCATCTCGTGGGACGCCCAGGCCGGCGAGTACCGGCGCGCCGGGGTGCGGGCGGGCGGCATCGAAGGGGGGATGTCCACCGGCGGCCTGGTCGCCGCCCGGGTGGGCATGAAGCCCCTGGCCACGCTCAACCGCCCGGTGCTCGGGACCGTCGACGTGGTCACCAAGGAGGAGACGGTCTCGTTCAAGGAGCGCACCGACGTCACCGCCGTGCCCGCCATGGGGGTGGTGGCCGAGACGATGATGGCGTGGGTGCTGGCGTCCGAGGCGGTGCGCAAGTTCGGCGGTGACTCGGTGGCCGAGGTCGTGCGCAACCGCGACGGCTTCGTGGCGTCGCTGCACGACGCCCCGCCGTCGACCGCCGTCGGCAGTGGCTGACCATCTCCTGCTGGTCGGGATGATGGGCGCGGGCAAGACGACCGTGGCGCGCATCGTGGCGGCCCGCACCGGCCGGCCCCAGGTCGACACCGACGTCGAGGTGGAGCGGGCGCTCGGGGCGACGGTGAGCGCCATCTTCGCCGAGAGGGGCGAGGAGGCCTTCCGCCGCGCCGAGTCGGAGGTGCTGCGCCGGGTCCTCGACACGGCGGTCCCCGCCGTGGTGTCGGTGGGCGGGGGGATGGTCCTCGACGCCGGCAACCGCCGGGCCATGGCCGGCGCGGGCACCGTGGTGTGGTTGCGCGCCCGCCCCGACACCCTGGCGGCGCGCGCCGGGGTCCTCTCGGACCGGCCCTTGTTGCACGCCTCGGGGGAGACCCCCGCGGCCGTGCTCACGCGCCTGGCGGCGCGGCGGCGCCCGCTGTACGAGGAGGTGGCGGGCGTGGTCGTCGACGTCGACGACCTGAGCGCCGAGGAGGTCGCCGACCGGGTGGTGGCGTGTTTGGGGACGGTGTCGGGAGGCGTGCCGTGATCACCGTGCCCGTGGGCATCCCGGGGCGCCCCTACGACGTGGTGGTGGGGGCCGGGGCCCGGGAGATGCTCCCCGAGGTGCTCCCCGCCGGCGCGGCGCGCGCCGCGGTCGTCACCCAGCGGTCCGTGGCGGTGGAGGTGGACCCGGGCGTCCCCTTCGAGGTGTTCACGGTGGCCGACGGCGAGGCGGCCAAGGCCATGGGCGAGGTCGAGCGCCTGTGCCGGTCCTTCGCCGCCTGGGGCCTGTCCCGGGCCGACGCCGTGGTGGCCGTGGGCGGTGGCACCGTGAGCGACGTGGCGGGCTTCGCGGCGGCGGTCTTCCTGCGCGGCGTCGCCTACGTGAACGTGGCCACCACGCTGCTCGCCCAGGTGGACGCGGCCATCGGCGGCAAGACGGGGGTCAACCTGCCCGAGGGCAAGAACCTGGTGGGGGCCTTCTGGCAGCCGAGCGCGGTGCTGTGCGACACCGACACCCTGCGCTCGCTGCCGGCCCGGGAGTGGGCGTCGGGCCGGGGGGAGATGGCCAAGTACGCCTTCCTCGGCGACGGCCTGCTCGGGGACGGGCGCCCGGGGGCGGCCCTGGTGGACCTCCCCCTCGACGAGCAGGTGGCGCGGTGCGCGGGCATCAAGGCGGCCGTGGTGGCGGGCGACGAGCGGGAGTCGGGGCGCCGCATGGTCCTCAACTACGGCCACACCCTGGCGCACGCCCTCGAAGCGGCCGCCTTCGGCGACGGGCCCGCCTGGGACCTGCGCCACGGCGAGGCGGTGGCCATCGGGCTCGTGTTCGCCGCCGCGCTGGCCCGGCGCCTGGGCCGCATCGACGAGGCGCGCGTGGACCTGCACCGGCGCGTGGTGGGCGCCTTCGACCTCCCGTCGGAGATCCCGCAGGGCGCGTCGGCCCGTGTGCTCGTGGACTTCATGGCCCGCGACAAGAAGGCGCGCCACGACCTCACCTTCGTCCTCGACGGCCCCCGGGGCGTCGAGCCGGTGCGGGGCGTGGACGAGGGCGACGTCCTGGCTACCCTGGCCGGCATGGGGTGCGACCCGTGAGCGGCGACGCCCGGCCGCTCATCGTGGTGCTGTCGGGGCCCAACCTCGACCTGCTGGGCGAGCGCGAGCCCGAGGTCTACGGACGCCAGACCCTGGCCGAGCACGTGGCCGCGGCGGCCGCCGAGGCGGCCCGGCACGGCATGGCCGTGGAGCACCACCAGAGCAACCACGAGGGGGAGCTCGTCGAGCTCGTGCACGGGGCGCGGGGTCGGGCCGCGGCGCTCATCGTCAACGCCGGCGCGCTGACCCACTACTCGTGGTCGCTGCACGACGCCGTGGCCGCCTACGACGGCGTCGTCGTCGAGCTCCACCTGTCGAACCCCGCGGCGCGCGAGCCGTGGCGCCACACCTCGGTCCTGTCGTCGGTGGTGAACGGGGCCATCGTCGGGTTCGGGGGGCTCGGGTACCGCCTGGCCGTCGACGCCGTGGCCCGGCTGCTCTCGCCGGGGGCCGCGGGGGCGCAGGGCCCGGGCCCCTCGTGAGCGCCGAGGCGACGGCGGCCCGCGCCCGCGAGGTGCTCGCCGTCCCGCTCGCCTTCGGGGCGCGCCTGGGGCGCGTGCAGGAGGCGGTGGAGCGTGCCGAGGTGGACGCCCTGGTGGTGAGCACCCCGGCCAACATCCGCTATCTCACCGGCTTCACCGGGTCGGCCGGCACGGTGCTGGTGGGCGGGGGGCGGGCGCTGTTGACGACCGACGGGCGCTACCGCACCCAGGGGGCCGAGCAGCTCGCCGGGTCCGGGCTGGGCGACGCCGTGGAGCTGGTGGTGGGCGGGCTCCAGGCCCAGCGCGACGCGCTGGTGGGAGCGCTGGGCTCCCTCGGGGTCCGCCGCCTGGGGCTCGAGGCCGACCACCTCACGTGGTCCGCCGCCAGGCGCTTCGAGGCCGACGCCGCGGGCGTCACCCTCGTGGCCACGAGCGGCGTGGTCGAGGCGCTGCGCCAGGTGAAAGACGACGGCGAGCTGGCGCGCATGGCCCACGCGGCGGCCATCGCCGACGCCGCCCTGGGCGAGACCCTGGTCCTCCTCGGCACCGGGGCGCGCGAGGACGACGTGGCGCTGGCGCTCGACACGGCCATGCGGCGCCTGGGCGGCGAGGACCGCGCCTTCGAGACGATCGTGGCGTCGGGGCCGAACTCCGCCAAGCCGCATGCCCGCCCCACCGGACGCGTGATCGGGCCCGGCGACTGCGTGGTGATCGACTTCGGCGCCGTCTTCGACGGCTACCGCTCCGACATGACGCGCACGTTCTGCGTGGGGGGCGATCCCCCCGACCCCATGGCCCGGGTGTTCACGGTGGTCGCCGATGCCCAGGCCGCCGGGGTGGCCGCCGTGCGGGCCGGCATCTCGGCGGGGGACGTCGACCGCGCCTGTCGCGACCGCATCGCCGACGCCGGGTGGGCGTCGGCCTTCGAGCACGGCACCGGGCACGGCGTGGGCCTCGACATCCACGAGGCGCCCGGGGTCGGGCCGGGGTCGACTGCTATCCTCGCCCCCGGCGTCGTCGTGACCGTCGAGCCCGGCGTGTACCTGTCGGGGACGGGCGGTGTCCGCGTGGAGGACACCGTCGTGGTCACCGAGGGCGGCTGCCGGCCCCTCACCACCTTTCCCAAGGACATCGCCGCCTGATGGCTGTCACCACCAACGACCTGCGCAACGGCATGACCCTCGACCTGCCCGAGGGGCTCTTCTCGGTCGTCGAGTTCCAGCACGTGAAGCCGGGCAAGGGGGGCGCCTTCGTGCGCACCAAGCTCAAGAACGTGCGCACCGGCGCCGTCCTCGACCGGACGTTCCGGGCCGACGAGCGGGTGGAGCAGGCCATCGTCGACAAGCGGGAGATGCAGTACCTCTACCGCGACGGGACGGACTACGTCTTCATGGACGTCACCTCCTACGACCAGATGCACGTGGCCCCGGCCACGCTGGGGGCCGCCGCCCAGTACGTGAAGGAGGGCGACAGCGCGGTGATGCAGATCTACGCCGGGGAGATCGTGGGCGTGGACCTGCCCGCCGCCGTGGAGCTCTCGGTCACCGACACCGAGCCGGGCGTCCAGGGGGACCGGGTGTCGGGGGCCCGCAAGCCCGCCACCGTGGAGACCGGGCTCGTGGTGCAGGTGCCGCTGTTCGTCAACCCCGGTGACCGCATCAAGGTCGACACCCGCTCCGGCGAGTACATCACCCGGGCCTAGCCCGGCCCGGACGTGACCGTCGACGGCGGGGGGGTCCCCACCGATGAGGGGCCCCGCCACACCGCCCGCGAGCGGGCGCTCGAGCTCTTGTACGAAGCCGAGATGAAGCGGGTGGGCGCCGCCGAGGTGCTGGCCTCGTTGCGGGTGGCCCCCGACCCCTTCGCCGTGGGCCTGGTGGAGGGCGTGGTGGCGCACGAGGCCCGCATCGACGAGCTCATCGCCCGGGCCTCGGTGGGGTGGGACCTGGCGCGCATGCCGGTGCTCGACCGCAGCATCCTGCGCCTGGCCACCTACGAGCTGTTGGCCGAGCGGGACGTGCCCGTCGCCGTGGTCATCGACGAGGCCGTCGAGCTGGCCAAGGAGTACTCCACCGAGGACTCGGGGCGCTTCGTGAACGGGGTGCTGTCCACCGTCGCCCGCCAGGTGCGCGCCTGAGCGCGCCGCCGGGAGTGGGCCCGCGGCGGGGACCGCCCTGCTAGCATCGTCGTGACCGTGAAGCGGGTCCCGCGAGGCCCGCACGGACACGAGGAGCCTCCGTGGCGGAGCGAGAACGCAGACTGACCCCACCGCGCGGTGGGGTCTTCGTTCCTCGGGTCCAGGTGCTCACCGCCCAGGACGTCCAGCGCGCCCTGGTCCGCATCGCCCACGAGATCGTCGAGCGCAACCACGGCCTCGAGGACCTCATGCTGGTCGGCCTGCAGACGGGTGGGGTCCCCCTGGCCTTCCGGGTGGCCAGCGCCCTCGAGGAGTTCGAGGGGACCGCGGTGCCGGTGGGGCTGCTGGACGTGGCCTTCTACCGCGACGACATCGGCATCCGCCCGGTGCTCCCCGAGGCGGCCACCGACATCCCCGGGGACCTGTCGGGCCAGCTGGTGGTGCTGGTCGACGACGTCCTGTTCACGGGGCGCACGGTGCGGGCCGCCCTCAACGCCCTGGGCGACTACGGCCGGGCCCGGGCGGTGCAGCTGGCCGTCATGGTGGACCGGGGGCACCGCGAGCTGCCCATCCGCCCCGACTACGTGGGCAAGAACATGCCCACCCGCATCGACGAGCAGGTCGACGTGAGCCTCGACGGGGTGGTCCTGGGCGACGTGGTGCCCCGGTGACCGACGGGCTGCGCCCCGGGGCCGAGCCCGGCAAGGACCATCGCCGGCACCTGCTGTCGGTGGCCGAGCTGGGGGCCGACGGCATCGAGGAGATCCTGCGGGTGACCGACGCCTTCGTGGAGGTGGGGCGCCGGAGCATCCCCAAGGTGCCCTCGCTGCGGGGCCGCACGGTGGTCACCCTGTTCGCCGAGCAGTCGACCCGGACGCGCCTGTCGTTCGAGACCGCCGCCAAGCGCCTGTCGGCCGACGTGCTGTCGTTCTCGGTGGACACCTCGTCGGTGAAGAAGGGGGAGTCGCTGCGCGACTCGGTGGAGACGGTCGCCGCCATGGGGGCCGACGCCTTCGTCGTGCGCCACCCCTCGGCCGGCGCCCCCGCGGCGGTGGCGCGCTGGGTGGACGCCTCGGTCGTGAACGCCGGCGACGGGTGGCACGAGCACCCCACCCAGGCCCTCCTCGACTGCTACACCATCCGCTCCGTCCTGGCCGGGCGGGCCGGGCGCCCCCTGGAGGAGGCCGGCGTGGAGTGCTTCGGCGGCCTGCGCGTGGCCGTCGTGGGCGACGTGCGCCACAGCCGGGTGGCGCGCTCGCTCGTGCTGGCGCTGGGCGCCCTCGGGTCGCGGGTGACCCTGGTGGCGCCCGGGACGCTGGTGCCGCCGTCGCTCGAGGGGTGGCCGGTGGACGAGGTGTCGCACGACCTCGACGCCGTGCTGCCGCACGTCGACGTGTGCTACCTCCTGCGCCTGCAGATGGAGCGGGGCGCGGGCAGCTTCCTGCCGTCGCTGCGCGAGTACAGCGCCGCCTACGGCCTGAGCGCGGCGCGCGCCGCTCGGCTGTCGCCCGACGCCCTGGTGATGCACCCCGGGCCCATGAACCGCGGGGTGGAGATCGCCGACGACGTGGCCGCCCTCCCGCAGTCGGTGGTGCTGCGCCAGGTGGCCAACGGGGTGGCGGTGCGCATGGCGGTGCTGTTCATCCTCCTGGGCCCGGCGGGCTCCTCGGGTGGCTCCGCCCTGGCGCACGCCCTGGGGAGCGCGGTCGGTGCCTGAGCCCGGGTCGTCGCGTGGCCCCCGCGGCGCGGCGGCCACGCCCGTCGTCGTGGTGCGGGGCGGCACCGTGGTCGACGCCGGCGGCGAGCGGCGGGCCGACGTCGTGGTGCGGGGCGGCACCGTGGTGGCGGTGGCGCCCGACGCCGAGGTGCCCCGGGGGGCGACGGTGCTCGACGCCGGCGGCTGCTGGGTGTCGCCGGGCCTCGTGGACCTCCACGCCCATCTGCGCCAGCCCGGCGCCGAGGACGCCGAGACCGTGCACAGCGGCGCGCGCGCCGCGGCCCTGGGGGGGTACACGGCGGTGCTGGCCATGCCCAACACCGACCCGCCCGTCGACAGCGCGGCGGTGGCCCTCGAGGTGCTGGCGCTCGGGGCCGCGGCGCCCTGCGCGGTGCACGTGGCCGGCGCCATCACCGTGGGGCGGGCGGGCGCGCAGCTGGCCCCCATGGGCGAGCTCGCCGCCCTGGGCGTGCGCCTGTTCACCGACGACGGTGCCGGCGTCCAGGACGCCGCGGTGATGCGGCGCGCCCTGGAGTACGCCCGGGGACTGGGCGTCACCCTGGCCCAGCACTGCGAGGACGAGGCGCTGGCGGGCGGCGGCGCCATGCACGAGGGGGAGTGGTCCAGCCGCCTCGGGGTGCCCGGCATCCCGCCCGAGGCCGAGGAGCTCATGGTGGCGCGCGACATCGCGCTGGCCCGCCTGACGAAGGGGCGCGTCCACTTCCTGCACCTCTCCACGGCCCGCTCGGCGGCGTTGGTGGCTGAGGCCAAGCGGGAGGGCCTGGCCGTCACCGCCGAGGTGGCGCCGCACCACCTGAGCCTGACGCACGCCGAGCTGGCCGGCTACGACCCGCTGTTCAAGGTCAACCCGCCGCTGCGCACGGACGCCGACGTGGCCGCCCTGCGCGCCGCCTGCGCGTCGGGGACGGTGGACGCCGTGGCCACCGACCACGCCCCGCACCCCCCCGAGCGCAAGGACGTGCCCCTCGACAGCGCGCCGGCGGGCATGCTCGGGCTGCAGACGGCGCTCCCCGTGGTGCTGGGCGCCCTGGCCGACGGGCACGGCACCCCGGCCATGTCGGCGCGCGACGTGCTCGCCCTGTTGTCGTGGCAGCCGGCGCGCATCGCCGGGCTCACCCCCGCCCAGGGGGGCGACCAGGGCGGCCCCCTGGGCGAGGGGGCGGCCGCCAACATCTGCGTCATCGACCCCGCCCGCACCTGGGAGGTGGACCCGGCCCGCCTGGCCAGCCCGAGCCGCAACACGCCGTGGGCGGGGCGCGTCCTCACCGGCCAGGTCCGCCACACGCTGTTGCGGGGGGAGCCGGTGGTGGTCGACGGCGAGGCGCAGCGATGACCGGCGCGCCGGGTCCGGAGGGCGCCGGCCCCGCCGGGCGGCGCCCCGCGCTGCTCGTGCTGGCCGACGGCGAGGTCTTCGAGGGCGAGGCCATGGGACACGAGCCCCCCGGCGGGCTGGCCACCGGCGAGCTCGTGTTCAACACCGTGCTCTCGGGATACCAGGAGGTGGTCACCGACCCGAGCTACGCCGGGCAGGTCGTCGCCTTCACCTATCCCCACATCGGCAACTACGGCGTCAACGCCCAGGACGACGAGGCGTCGCGCCCGTGGTGCCGGGGCGTGGTGGTGCGCGACCTGCCCCCCCGCCCCTCGTCGTGGCGGGCCACGGGGTCCTTCGAGGGGTTCCTGGAGACGACGGGGGTCCCCGGCATCACCGGCGTCGACACCCGCCGCCTCACCCGGCACCTGCGGGCCGACGGGGCCATGGGGTGCGCCTTCGGCACCGCCCCCGAGCCCGTGCTGGCGGCGGCGGCGGCCGCCGAGCCCGGCACCACCGGGCGCGACCTCGTCTCGGAGGTCACCACGGGCGCCCCCTACGAGCGGGGCTCGGGGCGCCGTCGCGTGGTGGTCTACGACTTCGGCGTGAAAGAGACCATGCTGCGCAGCCTGGGGGCCCTGGCCACGCTCACGGTGGTGCCCGCCACCTACCCCGCCGCGCAGGCCCTGGCGCTCGGCCCCGACGGCGTGTTCCTGTCCAACGGGCCCGGCGACCCGGCCGCCCTGGGGGCCGAGGCCGCCATCGTGGCCGAGCTCCTCGGGCGGGTGCCCGTCTTCGGGATCTGCTTGGGGCACCAGCTGCTCGCCTCGGCGCTCGGGGCCCGCACCTACAAGCTGCCGTTCGGCCACCACGGGGGCAACCATCCCGTGCGCCGCCTCGACACCGGCCAGGTCGAGATCACCAGCCAGAACCACAACTACGCCGTGGCCGGCGACTCCCTGCCCGCCTCGGGGCGGCTCGCCGCCGAGGTGACGCACGTCAACCTCAACGACGGGGTGGTCGAGGGCCTGCGCTGCCGGTCGGTGCCCGCCTTCGGCGTGCAGTACCACCCCGAGGCCGGCCCCGGGCCCCACGACGCCCGCTACCTCTTCGCCCGCTTCGAGGAGCTCATCGGCGAGGTGCGCGTGTAGTGCCTCGGCGCGCCGACATCGACAGCGTGCTCGTCATCGGGTCGGGCCCCATCGTCATCGGGCAGGCGTGCGAGTTCGACTACTCGGGCACCCAGGCGTGCCGCGTGCTGCGGGCCGAGGGGTACCGGGTGGTGTTGGCCAACTCCAACCCGGCCACGATCATGACCGACCCCGAGATCGCCGACCGCACCTACGTGGAGCCCCTCGACGTGGACGTGCTGGCCGCCATCATCGAGCGCGAGCGCCCCGACGCCCTGCTCCCCACCCTGGGGGGCCAGACCGGGCTCAACCTGGCCATCGCCCTGCACCAGCGGGGGGTGCTGGCCCGGGCGGGCGTCGAGCTCATCGGGGCCAACGCCACGGCCATCGCCACCGCCGAGGACCGGGACCGGTTCAAGGCGGCCATGGGCGAGATCGGGCTCGAGGTGCCCGACTCGGGCTTCGCCCGGTCGCTCGAGGAGGCCGTGGCGCTGGGGGAGCGCATCGGCTTCCCCATCATGGTGCGGCCCAGCTTCATCCTGGGCGGGGCGGGCACGGGCACCGCCGACGACCGCGACCAGCTGGCGCGCGTGGCGGCCGAGGGGCTGGCGGCCAGCCCCGTGCACGAGGTGCTGGTCGAGCGCTCCATCGCGGGGTGGAAGGAGTACGAGCTCGAGGTCATGCGCGACCGGGCGGACAACTGCGTGGTGGTGTGCTCCATCGAGAACCTCGACCCCATGGGCGTGCACACCGGCGACTCCATCACCGTGGCGCCCGCCCAGACCCTGTCCGACGTCGAGTACCAGGCCATGCGCGACGACGCCTTCGCCTGCATCCGGCGCGTGGGGGTGGAGACGGGCGGCTCCAACATCCAGTTCGCCGTGAACCCCGCCGACGGCCGGCGGCTCGTCATCGAGATGAACCCGCGCGTGTCGCGGTCCTCGGCGCTGGCCTCCAAGGCCACGGGCTTCCCCATCGCCAAGATCGCCGCGCGCCTGGCGGTGGGGTACACGCTCGACGAGATCCCCAACGACATCACGGGCGCCACGCCGGCCAGCTTCGAGCCCACCATCGACTACGTGGTGACCAAGATCCCCCGATGGGCCTTCGAGAAGCTCCCCGGCTCGGTCGACCGGCTGGGGACGCGCATGCAGTCGGTGGGCGAGGTCATGGCCATCGGGCGGACCTTCCCCGAGTCGCTGCAGAAGGCCGTCCGCTCGCTCGAGCAGGGCCGCCACGGGCTCAACGCCGACCCCGGCGAGGAGGCCTACGACCTGCTCGACGACGACGAGCTCCTGGAGCGGGCGGGCTCGCCCACCCCCGAGCGCGTCTTCCACCTCGAGGCGGCGTTGCGCCGGGGCGTGGGGGCCGACGCCCTGGCGGCGGCCACCGGCGTCGACCCGTGGTTCTTGGACCAGCTCGAGCTGATCAGCGCCCAGCGCGCCGCCATCGAGTCGTGGGCCAGGGCCCATCCCGCCAGCACCGCCCTCGACGCCCGCCAGTGGCGGCGCATCAAGCGCCTCGGGTTCTCCGACGCCCAGGTGGCGCACCTGCTCACCCAGGCGGCGCGCCCCGCCGGCCAGGACGCCCCGGCGGGCGCGCCGGTGACCGAGGCGCAGGTGCGCGCCGCGCGGCTCGCGGCGGGCGTGCGCGTCACCTTCAAGACTGTCGACACCTGCGGTGCGGAGTTCGCGGCGCGCACGCCCTATCACTACGCGACCTACGAGGACGAGGACGAGGTCCGGCCCGGGGCGCGCCCGCGCGTGGTGATCCTGGGCTCGGGGCCCAACCGCATCGGGCAGGGCATCGAGTTCGACTACTGCTGCGTGCACGCGTCGATGGCGCTGCGGGCGGCCGGGTACGAGACGGTGATGGTCAACTGCAACCCCGAGACGGTGTCGACCGACTACGACACCTCGGACCGCCTCTACTTCGAGCCGCTCACCGCCGAGGACGTGGCCAACGTGCTCGACGCCGAGATGGCGGCGGGCACCGAGGGCGGGGGCCCGGCGGTGGCGGGGGTCATCGTGAGCCTCGGGGGCCAGACCCCGCTCAAGCTGGCCCACCGGCTGCCGCCCGAGCTGGTGATGGGCACCAGCCCGGCGTCGATCGACCTGGCCGAGGACCGCGAGCGCTGGAACGCCCTGTGCGAGGGCCTGGGCGTGCCCCAGCCGCCGGGGGGCACCGCCGTGACCGTCGACGACGCCCTCACGGTGGCGCACAAGGTGGGCTACCCCGTCCTCGTCCGCCCCAGCTACGTGCTCGGGGGCCGCGCCATGGAGATCGTCTACGACGACGAGCGCCTGGCGGAGGTGGTCACCCACCTGGCGGTGTCGCTCACGCGCGAGGGCGGCGTGTCGGTCGAGCGCCCCGTCCTGGTCGACCGCTTCCTCGAGGACGCCGTCGAGGTGGACGTGGACGGCGTGCGCGACCGCGACGGCGACGTGCTCGTGGCGGGGATCATGGAGCACGTCGAGGAGGCGGGCGTGCACTCGGGCGACTCGGCGTGCGCGCTGCCGCCCCAGACGCTGCCCGCCGCGGTGGTCGACACCCTGGAGGCCCACACGCGTGCCATCGCCCACGCGCTCGAGGTGGTCGGGCCCATCAACGTGCAGTACGCCGTGAAGGACGGCTCGGTGTTCGTGCTCGAGGCCAACCCCCGCGCCAGCCGCACCGTCCCGTTCGTGGCCAAGGCGACCGGGGTCCCCGTGGCGATGGTGGCGGCGCGCGTGATGGCCGGCGCCACCCTGTCGGAGCTGCGCGCCGAGGGCCTGCTGCGCCCGCCCGCCCAGGGCGACTGGGTGAGCGTCAAGGAAGCCGTGCTGCCCTTCAGCCGCTTCCCCGGCGTGGACATCCTCCTCGGCCCCGAGATGCGCTCGACGGGGGAGGTGATGGGCATCGGCTCCACCTTCGGCCTGGCCTTCGCCAAGAGCCAGATCGCGGCGGGCACGGGCCTGCCCGCGGCGGGCACCGTGTTCCTGTCGCTCGCCGACCGCGACAAGGCGGGCGGCCTGGGGGTGGCCCGGTCCTTCCACGAGCTCGGGTTCACGCTGGCGGCCACCTCGGGCACGGCGGCGTTCCTCGAGTCCAACGGCGTGCCGGTGGCGACGGTGGTGGCCAAGGTGGGCGAGTCGGGGTCCGACGCCGTGGAGCTCATCAGCACCGAGCGCGTCCAGATGGTGGTGAACACCCCCCGCGGCCGGGGCCCGCGCGCCGACGGGCTGCACATCCGCTCCGCCGCCCTCGCCCACCAGGTCCCGTGCCTGACGACGGTGGCCGCGGCGCGCGCCGCGGCGGCCGGCATCGCCGACTGGCGCCGTCACGGGCTGTCGGTGTCGTGCCTCCAGGAGCTGCACCGGTGAGGAGCCAGGTGCGCCTGCACACCGCCGTGGCGTCGCTGCCCCTGCCCAACCCCGTGCTGACGGCGTCGGGCACCTCGGGGCACGGCGCCGAGCTGGCCGCCTACGTCGACCTGGCGGCGCTGGGCGCGGTGGTGGTCAAGTCGCTGTCGGTCGAGCCCTGGCCCGGCAACGCGCCGCTGCGGGTGCACGACACGCCGGCGGGGATGCTCAACTCCGTGGGCCTGCAGGGCCCCGGGATCGGCAACTGGCTGCGCGACGAGCTGCCCGCCCTCAACGAGCGCGGGGCGCGCGTGGTGGCGAGCATCTGGGGACGCCACGTCGAGGACTACGCGCACGCCGCCGCGCTGCTCGCCGGCGCGCCCGGCGTCGTCGCCGTCGAGGTGAACGTCAGCTGCCCCAATCTCGAGGACCGCAGCCGCATGTTCGCCCACTCCGCGCAGGCCACCGCGGCGGCGGTGGCGGCCTCGGCGGCGTGCGGCCTGCCGCGCTGGGCCAAGCTGAGCCCGAACGTGACCGACATCGTCGAGATCGCCGCCGCCGCCCTGGGCGCGGGCGCCGAGGCGCTCGTCCTCGTCAACACGGTCATGGGGATGGCCATCGACCCCCGCACGCGCACCTACGTCCTGGGGGCGGGGGGCGGGGGGCTGTCGGGCCCCGCCATCCGGCCGGTGGCGGTGCGGGCCGTCCACGACTGCCGTGCCGCCTTCCCCGACGCCGGGATCGTGGGCGTCGGCGGCGTGTCGCGCGGCGTCGACGTCGTCGAGCTCATGCTGGCCGGCGCGGACGCCGTCGAGGTCGGCACGGCGACCTTCCGCGACCCGCGCGCCCCGGCGCGGGTGCTCGCCGGCCTGCGGCGGTGGTGCCGCGTACACGACGTGGCCGACGTGCGCGAGCTCGTGAGCGCGGTGCACCGCACGACGCCGGGTCGTCCCGAGCCCGCCGACGCGCCGCAGAGGCGCACGCCCCCGGCGCCGCCCGTGCCCGCTCCCACGGCGCAACCCCCGTCGCCGGCGCCGGCGCCCGCCCCGACGCC
>DATJBC010000215.1:0-10692 GCA_035515515.1 Acidimicrobiales bacterium | reverse complement strand
TCGGCGGCGAGCTCGGCGTTGGCCCCGCACTGGCGGCAGGTGCCGAAGGCGTAGGAGTGGAAGGAGGCGTCCTCCTGGGTGACGAGCCACGGCAGGTCGGATTCCAGCCGGGCCCGGAACCTCGGCATGGGATTGGTGGCCGGGCGGCGGGCCAGGTGGGTCCGCGTGAGGTTGCGCACGGTGTCGAGCAGGTCGTCGGGATCGGCCCGGCGCAGGTGGTCGAGCGTGATGACCTCGATGTAGGGCAGCAGGGCCAGGGGGTCCCGGCCGCCCGGCAACCAGAAGATGCCGTCGAAGTCGTCGCCCTCGAGCTCGAAGTACGAGGCGTTGTGGAAGTAGCCCAGGCGGCGCCCGTCCCGGTCGAGCATCTGGGGGACGATGCCCGTCTTCACGTGGTCGAGGTGGTAGGTGATGCCCGCCGTGTCGGGGAGGTAGAAGGCGTCCACCTCCACCGTGAGCAGGTGCCCCAGGGCGAGGTGCTCGGCCAGGTGGTCGACCACGGGCCGCCACACGTAGAGCTCGGCGATCTCCAGGCCGAAGAGGGTGCGCAGGTCCTCGGGCGGGAACTTGAACAGCGTCCACTGCTCGCCGTCGAAGTCGGTGGACAACGTGAAGGCCGAGGCCGTCACGGGGTCGACGCCCAGGACGTTGAGGACCTCGATCATCATGTCGAGCCAGCAGTTGGTCTCGGTCCAGTTCCGCTCCGGGTCGTGCAGCGGGTGGGGCTGGTAGGTCGCCGGGTCGAGCGCGAACAGCTGCTGGGTCATGGCCACAGCTGCGACCGGACCGAGGCCGGCCAGCGGTCGGGGTCGAGCCCGTGCGTGCGCAGGAGGGCCAGGGTGGTGCGGTCGACCCCGACGGCGAAGCACGCCGAGTGGGCGACCTCGCCGTTCGCCGAGCGGATGCCGAAGGTCTGCCCGAAGTGGTCCTGGTGCCGGTTGACCGAGGCGATGGCGGTGGGCGACTCGGTGGAGGTGATGGGGGTCACGAACTCGAGCTTGAGCGCCTCCTCGCGCTGGTTGGCCGCCAGCACGCGGCCCACACGGCCGAAGAACGGGTCGTTGGCCACCACGACGTCGATGTCGAGGCCGAGGCTCTCGAGCATCTGCCGGCCCCGATCGACCCAGACCTCGCGGTGGGCGACGGCGCCGTCGGGATCGCCCACGTAGACGAACTCGTGCATCCGGAAGGCCACCATGCGGGCGGGGTCGGTGCTGGGCTCGTGGCGGAAGCACCAGCCGTGCACCTCGAAGCGCCGCCCTTCGGCGGGCAGCGGGCCGTCGGTGCACAACGGGTACACGGGGTGGCACGCCGCGGGGCGCAGCACGACGTCGGCCGGCTCGAGCACCTCGACCCAGTCCTTCCCGGCCTCGACCAGGGCCAGCAGGCGGGCGTGGAGCTTGTCGTCCCCGCGGAAGGTGTGGACCGACCCGGTCAGGTCGGGGAACGACCGCAGGTAGTCCGTCCGCTCCAGGAGCCACCGGGGGATGACCGGCGGGAAGTGCATGAACGGGGCGTGCTCGGCGACCCCCGTGCGGGTGGTGAGCGCCATCACGCCCGAGGCGACGCGCTCGTAGGCGTAGGAGCGGCCGTAGAGCCCGTTCACCCCGCCGTCGATCAGCAGCCCGGCGTCGAGCAGCTCGCGCCGAAAGGCCTCCTGCGCTCCAGACACCGCCTAGTCCTCCTTGTGTACGAGGAGCATCTGGGCGTTGTTGGCGAGGATGCGGTCGTTGTTGACCATGACCGCGGCGCCGTGCGCGTCACGCAGGAGGCGACCGAGGCTGTAGGGCGAGTCCTCGCGGTAGCCGGTGATGCCGCAGATCACCATGGCCCGCCCCACGATGTCGACCACGAGCGTCGACGCCGAGACCTTGAGGCTGTTCATGGCGATGGCGAAGCCCATGCCGGCGAGCACGTCGGGGTCGTCGCACGCCCGGTCGAAGGACCGGGCGCCGTGCTGCACCAGGGCGTCCATCTGCTGGTACACACACATGAGCTCGGCCAGGCGCACGGCGGCGGGTGACGTCACGCCGGGGTTCTTGCGGGCCTCGGCCCGCACGAAGCGCCGGGCCCGGTCCACCGCGGCGGCGGCGAGCCCCAGCCAGACCGAGCTCCACAGGATGTGGGACACCGGCAGCATCGTCTGGCTGGCGATGTCGGCGAAGGGGTCGTCGAGCACGTGGCGCTCGTCACCTTCGGCCCGCAGCACGAAGCCCAGGCTGCAGGTGCCCCGGAACCCGAGGGTGTCCCAGCCGCTGATGGCCTCGAGCTCCAACCCGGGCGGGGTGCACAGCACGAGGACCTGGTCGCTGGGCGGGCTGTCGGGGGTCCGGCGGGCGGTGGCCAGCACGGCGTCGGCGTTCTCGCCGTAGGAGATCACGGGGGCCTGCTTCTCGAGCCGGAAGCGCCCACCTGCGCGCTCGACGGCGCACTTGCTCGTCCGGATGTCCCCGCCCACGCCGATCTCGGTGGTGGCCGAGGCCAGCACGTACTGGCGGGCGACCAGGTCGCGCTGGTACTGGCGCAGCCCCTCGGAGTGTGAATGACGGACGAGGCACGCCGCCTGCATCTGGTGCATGGCGTAGACCATGGCCGTCGTGGCGCAGTGCCGCGCCAGGGCGCCGACCGCCTCGGCCACCTCGAGCACCGACCGTCCCGGGCCTCCGAGCTCGGGTGGCACGAGCACCGACATCATCTCGGCCGCCCGCAGGGCGTCGACCGCCTCGGACGGGAACCGGGCCTTGCGATCCACGTCGTCGGCGGCGGGGCCCGCCACCTCCTCGGCGATCCGGGCGGCGGTGCGGGCGAGTTCGTGGTCGTTGCTGGGGGTCATCGTGGCCTCACTCCGCCGGTGCACCGACAAGGGTCACCAGCGCGTCGCGGATCGCACCCACCGACTCGAAGGTGCTCTTGCGGAGCATGCTCTCGGGGAACTCGATGTCAAAGGCGTCCTCGAGGGCGAGCATGACGTTGACCGAGGCGTGGGAGGTCATGCCCGCCTGGTAGAGGTCGGCGTCGTCGCTCAGGTCGCTGATCTCGACGGGAAGGCGCCCGTGCTCAGCGAGGATCTGCCGGATCTCGTCGTCCATCAGAGGGTCTCCTCGCTCGTGGCGCGCCCGGCGCCGCCGTGAGCGCCCCGCTCCTTGCCGGACCGCTCCCCGTCGACCAAGGCAACCACCACGGCCGCCGCGATGGCGCGGTCATGGGTGAGGCTCACCGCCATGTCGGAGATGCCCTGTTGGCGTGCCAGGCGAGCGGCGCTGTCGGAGAGATGGAGCGCGCACCAGCCGTCCGGGTGCCGGCGGACCTCGATCGACCGCCACTCCGGCTGGTGCGTCGAGGGGCGCAACACCTTGATGGCCGCCTCCTTGGCGGCGAACCGGGCGGCCAGGCCGGCGGCGACCGACGCGTCGCTTCCCCGGCACGATGCGACCTCGTGCTCGGTGAAGAGCCGCCCGACGTAGCGGTCCCCGAACACGGCGAGGGAGTCGGCGACCTCCACGATGGTGACCACGTCCATGCCCACCCGCACACCACCTGCCTCAGCGTTCACGTTTCCCTGCCTGCCAGATCGTCTCCGTCCCCGAGAACGTCAGAAGCCCGCCGCCCACGGCGCGTCCCGAGGAAGTTCGACACGTTTGTATCGTCACCTGCGCTCGCGACCTGAGCGCGGTGCCTGGTTGACCACGAGGCGTGAGCAAGCCCACCGGCCCTCTCACGAGGTGTGACACTACCCGCCGCCCCACGACCCCGTTACCGCAGGAGGAGGCGTCCTGGCGGCGCGGCGACAAGGGGCTCCCGGCCCACCCGGCGGCGTGCCGGGGGACCGGCTGTCACCCTCCAGCGGCGTGCGTGCGGGGTGGGCCCGGCACCGGCCCCGCCCGGGGTCCGACCGGCGCCCGTGTGGCCCTCGGGCCGGGCTCCCGGCCCGGGGTCCGCCCCCCACGGGGATGGGCCGAGGCGAGGCGGCGGAGGGAGACGCAGGGAGAGGAGACGCAGGGAATTGTCGTCGCGTTGCCCACCGGTTCAGGTGCAGGGTGCCGGCGCGGGGACGGACCGGGCGACGGGTTCGGGGGACGGGCCTCAGCCCGAACGGGCCAGTCTCGGCGCGTCGAGCGAGCGGAGCAGGTCGCGGTCGTGGGGATAGGTGAGCACGCGCGCCGCCATCTCGAGGTCGAGCCATTGCAGCTCGTCGACCTCACGCGAGGGCGCGAACTCCCCGTCGAGGACGTCCATGAGCCAGTACCACACGACCTTGCGCCGGTCGCGCCGGTCGCGGTACTCGGTGGTTCCGACGAACTCCGCCAGCCGGCAGCGATATCCGGTCTCCTCCAGCACCTCGCGCAGAGCGCAATCCTCGAAGGTTTCGCCCTCGTCGAGCTTGCCCTTGGGCAGAGACCAGTCGTCGCGACCGGGCCGGTGGACAACGGCCACCTCGAGCCCCCGGGGCCGGCCCTGGCGCAACAGGATGCCCCCCGCGGCCCGGACCGTCCCCTTGCGGTCGGCCCAGCGACGCTCGCCAGAGAGCACCGTGCGAGCCACGAAACGAGCCACCGTCGCGAACCTACCCACGAGTCCAATCGTATCGGGGGACCCTGGGGATCCCCGGCCGGGGCCACAGCGGCCCGGGGCGCCGAGGCGGCCGGGGGTCGCAGACGAGGCACGCCCCCAGGGGGTACCTCCCCTGAAACTGCGCCGGGAGGCCTGTAACAGGGGCGGCATGGTTACGATCCTTGAATGCGGGTCGCCTATCTGATCACCTCCTACCGACCGCCTCGCCAACTCCTGCGACTGCTCCACACGCTGCGCCGCGGCCAGCCCGACGCGCCCCTCGTTGTCCACCACGACCGCTTCCGGTCGGCCTGGACGCCAGACCTGGTGGCCCCCGTGGGCGGGGTGGACGTCCGGACGAGTCCGGGCCCGATGCGCTGGGGCGACTTCTCCGTCATCGACGCCACGTGGCGGACGCTCGACTGGATGATGGAGCGCCGGTCCTTCGACTGGGTCGTGATGCTCTCCGAGCAGGACTACCCGATCGCCCCGCTCGAGAGCTTGGAGGAGCACCTCGAGGCCTCGGGCGCCGACGTGATGGCCGACGCCGTGCCGCTCGATCAGATCGAGGACCCGATCCTGCGCATGGAGTGCAACCGCCGATACAACTACCGCTACGTCCAGCTCCCGTCGCTGCACGTCATGGCCAAGCTCCCTCCCCGGGTCCGCAAGGCCATCGCCGACGCCGCCAACCGTGCCAACTACGCCATGCACAGGCTCCAGCCCGTCGTGACCGTCTACCGCTACCCCGACCCTCTCCCCTTGCGGCTGGGCAAACGCCCTCGCCGGTCGCCGTTCTCGCCCGACTTCCCCTGCTGGTACGGAACGCAGTGGGTGGCCCTGTCGCGGCGGGCCGCCGAGGGGCTCACCACCTTCGTCCGCACCCACAGCGACTACGTGCACCACTTCGCCCGGACCGCCCAGCCCGACGAGGCCGCCACCTTGACGGTCGTGTGTAACGACCCGACCCTGCAGTTGCGGCGTGAGGACCTCCACTACACCCGCTTCCGCCCGGGTGAGGCCAGCCCCGACGTGTTCGTCCGGGGCGACCTGGACGAGCTGATGGCGTCCGGGCGGTTCTTCGCACGCAAGTTCGACATCGACCTCGACGAGACCATCCTCGACGCCCTCGACGACCACGTCTTCGCGGGCGCGCATCGCTGATCGCCGGACCCCGTCACCCACGCCCCCGAGTCCCCCGAGTCCTGCTCGCCGACCCTCCAGTCCTGCTCCCTGAGCGGGTACGGGGCACGTAGAGTGGTATGTCATGCGCGCGCCAGCCGAGGACGGGCCACGCCCGGCATGACGAACGCCCAAAACGGCAGCCCCCGGGGGGTGGCGCATCGGCGCGGCGGCTCGCGGGCCGCCACGGAACACCCCCCGGCGCCGGTCGGGCTGCCGGCCCGCTTCGGTCGCAACGTCCTCATGAACTACGCCGCGCAGGGGCTCACGGCGCTGACGGCGCTGGTGCTCACCCCCGTGCTCCTGCACCACCTGGGCAAGACGACCTACGGGTTGTGGGTGGTGGCCAGCGGGGCCGTGGTCTACCTGGAGCTCTTCGAGCTCGGCTTCGGGGCCGCCTCGACCAAGCTGATCGCCGAGGACGCCTCGTTCCGTCCCGAGTCCGCCCTGCGCACCCTCAACACCACCTTCTTCGTCCTGGTCCCCCTGGGCGCCCTGGCCCTGGTGGGCGGGGTGGGCCTGGCGTTCGCCCTGCAGCACATCGTCCACGTCTCCCCCCAGCTCCGGGGGGAGTCGGTGGCCGTGGTCATCCTCCTGGCCGTGGCCCTGGCGACGTCGATCCCGGGCGACACCTTCGGGGGGGCCCTGGTGGGCCATCAGCGCTACGACCTCCTGGCCTTGGCCAACGCGTCCATGACGGTCGCCACCGCGGCGGTGAGCATCGCCGTGGTGGTGGGGGGCCACGGGGTGGTGATGCTGGCCTTCGCCACGACGGTGGTGTCCATCGTCTTCCAGCTGGTCCGCCTGGGGATGGTGCGGCGCATCCTCCCGGGCACGCGCCTCAGCCCCCGCCTCATCGACCCCGCCCAGCGGCGCCACGCCATGCACCTGTCGGGGTGGTTCATGCTGCAGGCGGTCCTGAACGCCGTCTATGCCACCGGCGACGTGATCACCGTGGGCATCGTGCTCGGCCTCAAGGACGCCGCCATCTACGCCGTGGGATCGAAGCTGGCGGGGGCGGTGGTGTCGGCCCTCGACTCCATGGCCGCGGTGTTCTTCCCCTTCGCCTCTGCCGCGTCGCGCAACGACCGTGAGTCGCTCGGCGACATCGCCCGCGACGGCACCCGGGTGACGATGGTGCCCGGCATCATGGTCGCCCTCGTCTTCATCGTGCTGGCCGGCCCCGGCGTGCGCGCCTGGGTGGGCACCGGGTACGGGGTCTCGGCCCAGGTGCTCGTCGTGCTGGCCGCGGCCGCCGGGCTGGCGTCGCCGGTGCGCGCCCTGGGGAACATCGGCGTGGGCCTGGGGAACGTCCGCCAGTTCTGCGCCATCAAGGGCATCGAGGTCACCGTGAACATCACGCTGTCTGTGACCCTGGCCCTGGTGATCGGACCCGTGGGCGTGGCCATCGGCACCCTGGGCGGTGTCGCCCTGGCCCGCCTGCCCGGATACCTCGTCGCCGGGTGCCGGGCGTCGGGGCTGTCGGTCCGCTCGCTCCTCCGGGGGGCGCTCGTGCCCAACATCCTGCCGGCGATGGCGTGCGCGACCGTGCTCCTCGCCCTGCGGCAGGTGATCGGCGGCTCGATCCCCCTCCTCGCCGTGACAGCCCTGGCGGGCTGCGCCACCTACCTCATCGTGTACCTGAGCACCGGGGCCGCGCCCGCCGAGCGCCGGCGGGCGTTGGCCTTCGTGACCCGACCCCTCCCCGCCCGCTGGCGGCACGGAGACGAGAGCGCCGCGCATCAAATCGCGGACAACTCCCAGTGCCAAAGTGATTCTGAACCCGGTAGTCTCGACGGAGTGGGCGGTAGTGCGTCGTCGGGGGTGTCCCAGAGGCGTCGACATGCCCCGTGACGGGGGCAGCCGTCCCCGGCTTGTGCGGGGACGGGGCAGGCGGTGAGGCGCCCCGGCCTGTTCGCGCGGGCGTTGTTTCGGCTCACGGGGTTCGTCAAGCGCCACCGCCTCTTGTGGATGCCCGCCGGGTGGCTGAGCCACCGGGTGGCCTCGGCGTCGGATTCGTCGGTGCTCAAGCGGTGGCTGGGGCCGGTCCGCGACCGTTGCCGGGGGGCGATGAGCGCCGGCGACGTGCTCGAGGTCCTCGACGCCCTCGAACGCGAGGGCCTGCGCTACTGCCTGGCAGGGGGGTGGGGGGTGGACGCGCTGGTGGGCCGCCGGACCCGGTCCCACGATGACGTCGACGTGGCCCTCGACGACTACGACCGCGACGTCGCACGCGCCATCGACGCCCTCGTCCGATGCGGCTTCCAGCTCGTGTCCACCCATGAGGTCACCACGTGGATGCCCCGGCGGTCCTACCTCAACGACGGGGCGGGGCACCGGGTGGAGCTCGTCAGCCTCAACTGGTCGTTGCTGTTCAGCGCCTTCGGGAACGGCAACCCCGCGACGCGGGCCACCCTCGAGGACCGCGTCTACGCGCAGGGGTCGATCGGCGGGCACAAGGTGCCGTGCTTGTCAGCCGAGGTCCAGCTGCTGTACCACACGCACTTCGAGCTCCACCCGCAGCTCGCCAACGACGTCTCCCTGCTGCACAGCGAGCTCGGCGCCTCGACCCCGGCACTGCACCCCTCCTGACCGCCCCGGGGCGGGCACGGCGATCGGGGGCACCGTGACGGTCGGTGTGCCGGCGTCCCCCGATCCCGGCGGAGCCCGAGCCGCGCCGGGGACGGCGCTCGTGGTGGGCGTCCCCGCCGCCGACGCCGTGGTGGGACGGGCCCGCCGCCGGTTGGACCCCGCGGCGGCCCAGGGCCTCGCTGCGCACATCACCGTCCTGTACCCCTTCCTCCCCCTGACGGCGCTGTCCCCGGCGGTGGCGTCCCGGCTCGAGGAGGTCGTGGGGTCGACGCCCGCCTTCGAGTTCGCCCTGACCGAGCTGCGGTGGTTCGGCGACCGCGTCCTGTACGTGGCCCCCACCCCCGCCGAGCCCTTCGCCGAGCTCACCGCCCGGGTGTGGGAGGCCTTCCCCGACTGCCCCCCCTACGGCGGCGAGTTCGCCGAGACGATCCCCCACCTCACGGTGGGCGAAGGGGCGTGGGCGCCCCGTCTGCGCTGGGCGGCGCGCCGGCTGCGGCACCGCCTCCCCGTGGGCTCCGTGGCCGACGAGGTCCTCCTCATGGCTCCGGGCCCCGCTGCCGGGTGGACGGTGCGGCACCGCTTCGCCCTGGGGCGCGCCGCATAGCCACGGGAGCGGTCCCCCCCGTCGGCCCCTCGCCGGCCTCCTCCCTACGCGGGGACCGGGAAGAAGACCTCGTGGGCGCCGGTGAAGCGCCGGAGGAAGCGCGGCGTGAGCCCGATGCCGTAGTCGAGCTCGCCCCCGGCGGACACCGTCAACTGCGACCGGAACAGGCCGATGGCCTGGCGCTTGCGGTCCAGGTACCCCGCGGTGCGGACGCGCTCGGGACGGGACGCCCCCTGCAGGGTCCGCACCCACGAGCGGGGCCGCTCCCACTGCCAGATGGGGTAGACGCACAAGCGACCCTCCCGGCCGGCCATGGCCCGGCGGGCGGCCTGCCCCAGGGCGGCGTGGTCGGGATGGGGGTCGGCCTCCGACGTGACCAGCACGTCCTCGGGACGGTCGGCGGCCACGATCTCCGCCAGGGCGTCGACGAGGGGCTCCCCCGCCAGATGGAGCTTCGTCTCGGGGAACGACAGGTGGACCACGGCGTCGTCGGGGAGCCCGAGGACGCGGCACGCGGCGCGCAGCTCGGCGTCACGGTCGGCGATGTTCTGCTCCGCGGACTTGTGTGGCGGATAGGTGCTGCCGTCGGTGACGACCACGACCCGCACCGGTGTCCCGGCGTCGACCTTGCGCATGATGGTCACCGCGCAGCCGAGGGTCTCGTCGTCGGGATGCGGGGCGAAGATCACGCACGACCGGCTCGCCAGCACCTCGGTGCGGTCGGTGCCCGCCGTCCCCATGGCGCTGCCCACCACCGTGGACAGCGGAGGCTTCACCGTCGTCAGCCACCGTTCCCACCAGGCTGGGTCCCATGCCGGCTGCTGCGGCTCGTCGGCCTCCAACACTGAGTCGAGGCTAGTGCGGCGCAATCGAATGCTCGTGCAGGGTCACCCTCGCGCCGGCGCCCACAGGGCACGCCGGAGCCGCACCGCTCCGGTGACGACGCCGGTGGGAAGACGCGACGCGAGCGCAAGGCGCCGGGCCCCGGGGAGGCCCGCACGCAGCGCCGACGCGGCGCGCACCGCCGCGCGGGCGTCGGCCGGACGGCCGGCCAGGATCAACGCCCGCGCCCGGCGCAGGTGCCAACGGCCGCGCTGGGCCGCCGCCAGCTCCGCATACCCCTCGGGCCGCCCCGACAACCACCCGTCCCAGAAGGCGAGCACGTCGTCGGCGACGCCCAGCCCGTGGTCGCTGCCCCGCCAGGCGCCCGATTGCTCGTCGTGCTGGACCCAGTGCGCCAGGGGCTCGGGGGTGAAGTGGAGCGCCCAGCCCGCCTCGGCGATGGAGAGGAACAGCTGCAGGTCGCCGCAACGCAGGTCCGGCCACTGGCGAGCGACCCCCGTCCAGGACTGGCGGCGCCACATGGTGGCGTTGATCAGGAGGAACCACTCCTCGCGCAGCAGTGCCGGGAGTACGTCGTCGTGGCGGCCCGGAGTGAGCGGGAAGGGCCAGGGACGGCGCGTGTCACCGCGGTCGAGCACCGTGGCACAGCACGCCATCCCGACGCCGTCGTCGCCGTCCAGGACGGCCGCCATGCGGGACAGGTAGGTGTGCTCCCACCAGTCGTCGTCGTGCTGCACGGTGACGTAGCGGCCCTCAGCCCGGTCGAGGAGCGCCACGTGGTTGCGCGCGAACCCCAGGCGCTCGGCGTTGCGGTAGTAGCGGATGCGCCCGTCGGCGGCGTCGGCCACCGCGGGCTCGGCCTCGCCGGTCTCGTCGCCCACGATCACCTCGAAGTCACCGAGGTCCTGGGCGAGGATGCT
>DATJBC010000214.1:0-8390 GCA_035515515.1 Acidimicrobiales bacterium | reverse complement strand
CTCGACCGGGCCGGCATCACCCTCAACCGCAACACCATCCCCGACGACCCGCGCTCGGCCTTCGTCACGTCGGGCCTGCGCCTGGGCACCGCGGCCCAGACCACGGCGGGCATGGGGCCGGCCGAGATGGCCCGCGTCGCCTCGCTCATGGGGCGCGCCCTGCGGGGCCGCGACGACGACGCCGCGCTGGCGGGGGTGCGCGCCGAGGTCCTCGAGCTGTGCGCGCAGTTCCCCCCCTACCCCCGACTGCGCGCCGGCGCCACGGGGGACGCCGCCGGAGGGGCCTGAGCCGTGCCCCCCCTCGGGGCCTACGCGCTGGTGGCGGTGGTGGCCGCCGTGGGCACCTTCGCAGCGATGTTCCCCATCAGGCGCTTCGCCATGCGGGCCGGCTTCGTGGTCGAGCCCGACGAGCGCCGCGTCCACTCCCGGGTCACGCCCTACGGGGGCGGCGTGGCCATGTTCGTGGCGTTCCTGGTGGCCGTGTTGGTGGCGTCCCAGGTGCCCCAGCTCCAGGTGCTCTTCCAGGGGTCGTCGGAGCCGCTCGGGCTCGTGCTGGGGGCGGCCGTCATCATCACCGTGGGGCTGATCGACGACGTCCGCGACATGTCGGCGCCCGCCAAGGTGGCCGGCCAGGTGCTGGCGGCCATGGTGCTCGTGTTCATGGGCGTCACGATGTTCCAGTTCAAGGTGCCCATCGTCGGCTTCTTCGTGCTGTCCCCCGACGTCACCCCGCTGCTCACGGCGCTGTGGGTCATCGTCATCACCAACGCCGTCAACCTCATCGACGGCCTCGACGGGCTGGCCACGGGCATCGTGGCCATCGCCTCGGCCGCGCTCGCCGTCTACGGGTTGCGCCTGGTGTCGCTGGGGATCCTGCCCCCCGACAACCTCGGGCCCCTCGTCGCCGTGGTGACCTTCGGGGTGTGCGTGGGGTTCCTCCCCCACAACCTGCACCCGGCCAAGGCCTTCATGGGGGACGCCGGCGCCCTGTTCCTGGGGCTGCTCATGGCGGCGTCCACCATGCTCATCGGCGGCCGGACCCCCGACGTGAGCGGCCAGACCTACTTCTTCTTCGCGCCCCTGTTCATCCCCGTCTTCATCCTGGGCGTCCCCCTGGCGGACATGGCCTTCGCCTTCATCCGCCGCACGGCGCGGCGCACCGAGTTCCACGCCCCCGACCTGAACCACGTGCACCACCGGCTGCTGCGGCTCGGCCACGGGCCCCGTCGCACCGTGGCCATCCTGTGGGCGTGGACGGCGGTGCTGTCGGGCTTCCTCCTCTATCCGCTCTTCGACAAGAAGGGCAACGCCATCATCCCCTTCGGCGTCGTCGTCCTGGGCCTGGCCCTGTACACGCTGCTGCACCCCGGCCTGCGCAAGGAGGGCAACGGCCGGCGTCCGGCGCCCGGACACGCCCCCGAGCCGGCCCCGGCGCCCGGCGCCGGCCCCCCCGGCGAGGCGACGGTCGAGGCCCGTCCGCGGGCGGCGACGGGGGAGCCGGCCGCACCGCTGGCGGCCCACAGAGGGGCAGGTGGCGGGCCCGATCTCGGGAACGGTTCCTTGTAGGACGCAAACGAGCAACCCGGCGCGCGCTCGTTTTGCTGCGCACAAGCGGCGGGTGCGATGATTGTGGTGTGCGCTTTCCGCTCCCCGCTGGCGCCCATGACCGGGCGCCAACCACGGTTGCAGCCGGCGCGTTTGCCGGGCACGCCGAGTGATCTCGGGCCGGCCCCGGCAATGGATGACACCTACCCTCTGAGCGACGCGCGCCGGGCGAGGGGATGTGGAGGACAAGCCCTCGCCCCGGGCCTTCGACCTCCTCGCCATCGGCCTGGCATCGGCGCTCATGATCGGCGGCGCCCTGGGCATCGGGCTGGCCGTGGACGCCTGGCTGCACTCGAGCCCGGTGGGCACGCTCGTCGGCCTGGTCCTCGGGATCGCCGCGGCCGTGGGCAGCACGGTGCGCCAGATCCGGCGCTTCCTGTAGCCGGCGCGCCCGCCGGCGTCGGGGCCGGGGGTGCACGGCCGTGGTGAACCTCTTCTCGAACTTCTCGCTGCCCCAGATCTCCACCGTCGCACGGCGCACGGCGCTCAGCGCGGTGGGGATCGGCATCGTCGCCCTGGCGGCGGGGGTGCTGGCCGGCTACCCGCTGGCCGGCCTGGGCGTGTGCCTGGGGCTGTCGATGGCGATGGTCAACTTCCGGCTCATCTCGCGGGCCACCGTCAAGGCGGCGTCCTCGGGCCGCGAGCACACCCGCCGGCCGCTGGCCATGAACACCCTGGGACGCCTCGGCGTCATCAGCGTCATCGCCCTGGGCATCACCTTCGTGGTGGCCGAGCTCGGGTTCGGCATCCTGATGGGGCTGGCCCTCTTCCAATTCACGCTGCTCGGCAACGTCGTCGTGGCCATGCTGCGCAACCCCCTGCTGGGCGACACCACCATGGGGACGCCCCTCGAGGACGACGGGGACGACCAGTGATCGGCGCCGCGCACCTCCTGGCCGCCACCATCAACGTCGGCACCCACGTCCAGCGCGACGGCCTCAACCTCGACACCATCTGGTCGACGGCGGCGGCCATGGTCGTCGTCATCTCCATGGGCCTGTACCTGCGCTCGCGCGCCACGAGCGGTGTGCCCGGCAAGCTCCAGCTGACCTGGGAGATGGGCATCCAGGCAGTCCGCCAGCAGGTCGAGGGGACCATCGGGGAGCGGGGCGCGGCCATCGTGCCGCTGGCGGTGGCCCTGTTCGCCTTCATCCTCGTCGCCGACTGGTTCTCGGTGCTCGGCATCGGCTCCGAGATCGAATGGGTCGGGACCCCCACGAGCGACATCAACGTCACGCTGGCCCTGGCACTCGTCGTGATCATCCCCGTGCACATCGCGTCGGTGCGCGCCAGGGGCATCGCCGGGTACGTCCGCCACTACGTGGGACAGCCCTTCCCCAAGGCGCTGTTCCCGGTGAACATCTTCATCAACCTCGTCGAGGAGGTCGCCAAGCCGCTCACGCTTGCGCTCCGGCTCTTCGGCAACCTCCTGTCAGGCGGCCTCATGCTGGCGCTCATCGCCGCCCTGGGCGTGTGGACGGTCTCACACGTGCCCATCGGGGATGTGGCCACCATCATCCTGAACCCGGTGTGGAAGGTGTTCGACCTCCTCATCGGGGCCATCCAGGCCTTCATCTTCGCCCTCCTCACCATCCTCTACTTCGACACCGCCACGAGCGAGGCGCACTAGCAGCGCCTTCCCCGCACGTACCCAACGCACCGATTTCCCAACGACAGACACAAAGGAGCTTCACCAATGGCAGATACTGGGCTCGATCACGCGATCAGCCTCGCCGGCGCCATGGTCGGCGGCGGGTTGCTGATGGGGGGCGGAGCCGTGGGCGCCGCCATCGGCGACGGCCTCGCCGGGAGTCAGACGATCGCCGGCGTGGCGCGCCAGCCCGAGGCGCAGGGCCGGCTGTTCACCATCATGTTCCTGACGGTGGGCCTGGTGGAGGCCATGTACTTCATCAACCTGGCGTTCACCGCGCTGTTCGTGTTCTCCCTCTACAAGAAGGGCGGGCCGTGATCGCCGACACGGCAGGGCTCACCCGCCACGCGCGTCCCCCGCGGCGCCCGCAGCGTCTCCGTCACGAACCGACTCCGAAGGCTGGCCGGACATGATCGCGAGCAGCAATTTCCTCGTCCCCAACGCGACCCTCATCGTCGAGGTCGTCGCCTTCCTGGTCGTCCTGGGCTTCCTGGGGCGCTACGTCCTGCCCGTGCTCGACAAGCAGCTGGGCGAGCGCCAGGACCAGATCCAGTCCGCGCTCGAGGCCGCCGAGGCGGCCCGGCGCGAGGCGGCCGACACCGCCGCCCAGAACCAGGCCATCGTGGACGAGGCCCGGCGCGAGGCGCGCGAGATCATCACCCAGGCCAACAAGGCGGCCGAGCGCACCGCGGCCCAGGCCGAGGAGCGCGGCCGCCAGGAGTACGACCGCCTGGTGGGCTCGGCCGAGGCCGAGATCCACGCCGCGCGCCAGCGGGCCGTGGACGAGGTGAGCGCCAAGGTGAGCGGGCTCGTCATGGCGGTCGCCCGCCAGGTCGTGGGACGTGAGGTCGACGCCCAGGCGCATCGCGCCCTCATCGACGAGGCCGTGGCCACCCTGCGCGCCTCCGAGGCGGCGTCGGCCCCCGCCGGCGGGCCCGCCGGCCCGTCGCGCTGACGGCGCCGGGATCGCGCCCACGAGAGAGAGACGGCGACCGTGCACCAGCTGCTCAGGGGCTACGCCATGGCCGTGCTGGCCGACGTCCGACGGACGCCGGGGGAGCGCGACGTGGCCGAGGACCTGAACGCCGTGGCGCACCTGGTGTCGCGGACGAGCTCCCTGGCCACGGCGCTCACCGACTTCGGCATCCCGACCTCGGCGCGCCAGGGCGTGCTCCGGGACCTCCTGACCACGCGGATCGACCCCCGGGCCCTGCGCATCGTGCTGCGCGCCATCGAGACCGAGCGCGTGGACGAGCTCCCCACCGTGCTGCACGAGCTCTTCGAGCTGGCCCAGCACGTGCGCGACCTGCCTCCGGAGTCCCTGCGGGCCGAGGAGCCCATCGTGAGCCGCACGGCGTGGCGCGACTACGTGGCGGGGTACGCCGACGCCGTCTTCGAGGACGTGCCCGACACCGCCGCGCTGGAGGACATCGAGGACCAGCTCTTCCGCTTCGCCCGCGTGGTGGAGGCGAGCGCCGCGTTGCGCGGCGCCCTGTCGGACGGCGGCGCGGCCGTCGAGACCCGGGAGCGCATCCTCGACGACCTGCTCGGGGGCAAGGTCCACCCCGCCGCCCTGCGCCTGGCGCGGGTCACCCTCCAAGGGCGCCTGCGCGACCTGGTGGCGTCACTGGACTGGCTGGTGGAGCGGGCCGCCTGGGCCCGGGGCTGGCGCGTGGCCCGGGTGCGCGCCGCCATGGACGTCGACGACGACGAGCGCCGCGCCCTGTCCGAGGCGCTGGAGCGCATCACCAACCAGCCCGTCGAGCTCCAGGTCACCGCCGACCCGGACGCCATCGGCGGCGCCGTGATCGAGATCGGCGACCTGCTGGTGGACGCCAGCGTCCGCCGGCGCCTCGAACAACTGCAAGAGCACCTCCTCACCAAAGAGGGGACGACACGAGGAGCACATGACTGATGGCAGAGCTGACGATCGACGCTGACGAGATCGCGGCTGCCCTGCAGCGACACGTCACCGAGTACTCGCCCGAGGTCACCACCGAGCAGGTCGGCCGGGTCACCGAGGTCGGCGACGGCATCGCCCGCGTGAGCGGGCTCCCCAAGGTGGCCGTGAACGAGCTGCTCGAGTTCCACGACGGCACGCTCGGCCTGGCGCTGAACCTCGACGAGGACACCGTGGGATCGGTGGTCCTGGGCAGTGACGCCCACATCGAGGAGGAGCAGCTGGTGCGGGCGACGGGCCGGATCATGTCGGTCCCCGTGGGCGACGCCCTGCTCGGCCGGGTGGTGAACCCGCTCGGTGAGCCCGTCGACGGCAAGGGCCCCATCGCCGCCGACACCACGCGGCGGCTCGAGGTCCAGGCGCCGGGCATCGTCGCCCGCCAGCCCGTGAAGGAGCCGCTGCAGACGGGCATCAAGGCCATCGACGCCATGACCCCCATCGGACGCGGGCAGCGGGAGCTCATCATCGGCGACCGCAAGACGGGCAAGACCACCGTCGCCATCGACACGATCCTCAACCAGAAGGGCCAGGGGGTGAAGTGCATCTACGTGGCGGTCGGCCAGAAGGGGTCGTCGGTCGCCCAGACGGTGGCCACCCTGGCCTCCCACGGCGCCATGGAGTACACCGTCGTCGTCAGCGCCCCGGCGTCGGAGCCGGCGCCGTTCAAGTACATCGCCCCCTACGCCGGCTGTGCCATCGGCCAGCACTGGATGGAGAACGGCGAGCACGCCCTCATAATCTACGACGACCTCTCCAAGCAGGCCGAGGCCTACCGGCAGCTGTCGCTCCTGCTGCGCCGGCCCCCCGGCCGCGAGGCCTACCCCGGTGACGTCTTCTACCTGCACAGCAGGCTGCTCGAGCGCGCCGCCAAGCTCTCCGACGAGCGCGGGGGCGGGTCGCTCACCGCGCTGCCCATCATCGAGACCAAGGGCGGCGACGTCTCGGCCTACATCCCCACCAACGTGATCTCGATCACCGACGGCCAGATCTACCTCGAGTCCGAGCTCTTCTACGCCGGCGTGCGCCCGGCCATGAACGTGGGCATCTCGGTGTCACGGGTGGGCGGCGCCGCCCAGGTCAAGGCCATGCGGGCCGTGGCCGGCACGCTCAAGATCGACCTGGCGCAGTTCCGCGAGCTCGAGGCCTTCGCCACCTTCGGCTCCGAGCTCGACAAGGTCTCGCAGGCCCAGCTCGACCGCGGGTACCGCCTCACCGAGCTGCTCAAGCAGCCCCAGAACGCCCCCATGCCGGTGGAGGAGCAGGTGATCGTCATCTACGCCGGGTCCAACGGCTGGGTCGACGACGTGCCGGTGAGCGAGGTGCGGCGCTTCGAGGCGGAGCTGCTGGCCTTCATGCGCCGGGACCACGCCGAGGTCCTGCGCGCCATCCGCGAGACGGGGGCGCTGCCCGAGGAGTCCGACCTCACCGGCGCGTTCGAGGCGTTCAAGCGCTCCTTCGTCGTGACCGAGGTCAGCTGACCGTGGCGGGGGGCCAAGAGCGCGTCCTGCGGCGGCGCATCCGCACCGTCCAGGCCACCAAGAAGATCACCCGCGCCTTCGAGCTGATCGCCGCCTCGCAGATCGTGCGCGCCCAGGGGCGGCTGGCCGGCTCCGGCCCCTACCAGCGCGGCATCGCCGAGATCCTGGCGGACGCGGCCGCCGACGCCGGGCACAACGCCGGGCGCCTGCTCGGCGTCCCCGACTCGCCGCAGCGGGTGCTCGTGGTGTGCCTGGTGGCCGACCGCGGCCTGTGCGGCGCCTACAACGCCAACGTGCTGCGCCTCACCGAGCGCACCGTGCGGTCGCTCGTGGCCGAGGGCGTCGAGGTCACGCTCATGAGCGTGGGCAAGAAGGCCCAGTCCTACTTCCGCTTCCGGCGCCTGGACCTCGCCCGCTCCTTCATGGGCTTCTCGGACCGCCCCGTCTTCGAGGACGCCCGCGCCGTGGCCGACGCCCTGGCCCCGCCGTTCCTGGCCGAGGACGTCGACCAGGTCCTCATCATCTCGACCCGCTTCCTGTCGGCCGGGTCCCAGGCGGTGGAGGTCCGCCAGCTGCTGCCGCTTCCCGAGCCGGCCGGCGAGGGCGGGCGCGACGGGGCCGCCGCCGAGGAGGCCGCCGTGGCGGAGGGCGCGTCACGGGGCGCGGGCGGCTACACGGAATTCGAGCCGGAGTCCCCCGAGCTCCTCGTCGACCTCGTCCCCCGCTACGTCGAGGCCGCCCTCTTCGGGGCCCTCCTCGAGGCGGCCGCCAGCGAGCACACGGCCCGCCAGCGGGCCATGGCGGCCGCCACCGACAACGCGGACGAGCTCTCCAAGACGCTCACCCGCGAGATGAACCGCGCCCGTCAGGACGCCATCACCACCGAGATCATGGAGATCGTCGGCGGGGCCGAGGCCCTGCGCCAAGCCGACGAGGCCAAGGCCACGTAGCGACCAGGAAGGATCATGACAACCACACTGAGCGAAGCGACCACGAGCTCCAACGGGCGCCCCGACGGCCGCGTCGTGGCCATCGCGGGGCCCGTCGTCGACGTCGAGTTCCCCCCGCACGCCCTGCCCGAGATCAACATGGCGGTGGAGATGGACCTCGAGCTCGAGGGCACGAGCGTCACCGTCACCGCCGAGGTGGCCCAGCAGATCGGCGAGGGCCGCGTCCGCTGCGTCTGCCTCAAGCCCACCGACGGCCTGCACCGCGGCACGACCGTGCGCAACCTGGGCCGTGGCATGGCCGTGCCCGTGGGCGATGCCACCCTGGGGCACGTCTTCAACGTGCTGGGCGAGCCCCTCGACACCGCGGACATCGGCGCTGTCGAGGACCGCTGGGAGATCCACCGCGAGGCGCCGCCCTTCGACCAGCTCGAGCCGCGCGCCCAGATGTTCGAGACCGGCATCAAGGTCATCGACCTGCTCGAGCCGTACGTCCAGGGGGGCAAGATCGGCCTCTTCGGCGGGGCCGGCGTGGGCAAGACCGTGCTCATCCAGGAGATGATCAACCGGGTGGCCATCAACCACGGCGGCGTCTCGGTGTTCGCCGGGGTGGGGGAGCGCACCCGCGAGGGCACCGACCTCTGGCTCGAGATGCAGGAGTCGGGCGTCATCGAGAAGGCGGCCCTGGTGTACGGCCAGATGGACGAGCCGCCCGGCGTGCGCCTGCGCGTCGGCCTGGCCGCGCTCAC
>DATJBC010000213.1:0-4553 GCA_035515515.1 Acidimicrobiales bacterium | reverse complement strand
CGGTCACGCCTTCATCGTCGTCATCGCCCGCCGGCCGGCCCAGGGCCGAAGGTCACAAGCCTCCGGGGGCCGGGGCCGCCGGCCGTGACGGTGGCCTGTCCCCGGCCCACGCGCGAGCACGGAGAGCGCCCGCAGACGCTCTCCGTGCTCGGAGACCTCGTCCGGACCGAAGTCCGGAACGTGCGGCTGTCCGCTATGCGCTGGCCGACGCCACCCGCACGGCGTGGCGGGGGAACTCCTCCTCCGCCGGCACCCGCCGCAGGTGCAGGACCCCCAGGGCCGTCAGGACCAGCATCACCCCGGCCAGGACGAAGGCCACCACCGACGCCCACAGGGCGATCTGCCCCATGGTCCAGAAGGCGTAGGCCTCGAGCAGCAGGCCACGGAGCGTCGTGCCCTGGAACAGCGTCTGGGCCTCGGCCTCCTTGGCCGTGTAGGCCGCGCTGCCCCTGGGCAGCTTCATGGCCGCCGCCGAGACCTGCGAGTAGGTCTGGCCGTGGCCGATCCCCTGGAGGTGCACGGCGATGAAGTCGTTGGCGTAGGCCTCGGCCTGCCGCCCGGTGAGCAGCTGCTCGCCGGCGTACTGCGAGACCGACGGGATCATGCTGGGCGTGATCTCGGTCCCCGCCTTGGCGTGGGCGAACGCCGCCTTCGACGGGAAGGTGATGTTCTGCTGCGCCAGCTGGTTGTGGACGTTGCTGTTGGCGAAGCTGTAGCCCCACAGGCCCAGCGCGCCGGCGACAACGAAGACGACGACGAGAACCGCGCCCCCCGCTGTCAGGATCATGTCGAGCGTCTTGCGCTTCATGCCATCCTCCTTGAAGTCAACACGATTACTTGATGGAGGATGCGCCTCTGCCGGCGCGGGTGGCAGAGCCGAAGGTCCCGCCCCCCTAGGGACCAAGGTCCCGAAATGGGGCGGCCAGGCGTGCGGGGCCGGCCCGTTACCGCAGGTGCCGGGGCCCCTCGGGGGGCGCCACGGCGTCGGGGGCCACCCTGAGCCGGGCGTCGGCCACCACGGCGCCGGCGGGGCCGGCCATGACCGGGTTGCAGTCGGCCTCGGCGATCTCGGGCAGGTCCTCGGCCAGGGCGGCCATGCGCAGGACCAGGTCCGCCAGGGCGTCGAGGTCGACCGGGGGGCTGCCCCGGTAGCCGCGCAGCAGCGGGGCGGCCCGCAGCCCGAGGAGCATCTCCCGGGCGTCGCGGGCCGTGAGCGGCGCCAGGCGCGTGACCGAGTCACCGAGGATCTCGACGGCCGTGCCGCCCAGGCCGACCACCACCTGGGGCCCGAAGGAGGGGTCCTGGACGAACCCCACGATGGTCTCCACGCCGCCGACCACCATGGGCTGCACGGTGGCGCCGTGCATCGAGGCCCCCAGAGACGCCGCCATGTCCCCGTAGGCGGCCACCACCGCACGGGCGTCGGCCAGCCCCAGGCGGACCCCACCGTGCTCGCTCTTGTGGACCAGGGCCGGGCCGGCGGCCTTGAGGGCGACCGGGAACCCCAGGCGCGCCGCCTCGGTGGCCGCCGCCTCCTCGTCCCCGGCGGCGCGGGTGGGCAGGGTCGGGATGCCGTAGGCGCCGAGCACCCCCATGGCCGGGGCGCCCGTGAGCCAGGCGGGGGCCCCCGGCGTCCCCTCCGAGACCAGGCGGCGGGCCTCGTTGGCATCGACCCCCTCGAGGACGGGGACGGGCTCCTCGGGACGGGCCCGCCACGACGCGTAGCGGGCGCTGTGGGCCAGCGCCCGCACGGCGTTCTCCGGATAGGCGAAGCACGGCACCGGCCGGGGGGCCTCCGCCAGCGCCCGGCGGGCCTCGGCCGCGCCCAGGAAGCTCGCCACCACCGGCCGGTCCCGCCCGCGCTCGGCCATGGCCGCCACCGCCTCCCCCACGGCTCGTGCCACGTCACCGGCCCTGGTGACGAGGGGCGGCGTGAAGATCACCACGGCGGCGTCGACCTCGTCACGGCTCAGGATCGTCATGAGGGCGTGGCGGTAGTCCCCGGCGGTGGCGCCGGCCGCCAGGTCCACGGGGTTGCGGACGCCGGCGGCGGCCGGGAGCAGCCCTCGCAGGGCGTCGGCCAGGGCGTCGCTGAAGGGGGGCACCTCCAACCCGCGGCTGACACAGGCGTCGGCGGCGAGCACGCCGGGGCCGCCGGCGTTGCCCACCACGGCCACACGGCGGCCCGGCGGGCGGGGCTGATGGGCCAGGACCTCGGCCACGTCGAAGAGCTCTTCGATGGTCTCGACCCGCACCACCCCGGTCTGCTCGAACAGGGCGTCCACCGCCCGGTCCGAGGACGCCAGCGCGGCGGTGTGCGAGGACGCCGCACGCGTGCCGGCGCCGCTACGGCCCCCCTTCACGGCCACGATCGGCTTGCTCCGGCTCACGCGCCGCGCGATGCGGCTGAACTTGCGCGGGTTCCCGAACGATTCGAGGTAGAGCAGGATCACGTCGGTGGCGGGGTCGTCCTCCCACCATTGGAGGAGGTCGTTGCCGCTCACATCGGCCTTGTTGCCCATGGAGACGAAGCTCGACAGGCCCATGCCGCGCGCCGCGGCCTCGGCCAGGATGGCGATGCCCAGGCCCCCGGACTGGGACACGAAGCCCACCTTCCCCGGACGCGGGGGGTCGGCGGCGAAGGTGGCGTTCATCGACACCGCCGGGTCGGTGTTGATGATGCCGAAGCAGTTGGGCCCGACCATCCGCATGCCGTGGCGATGGGCGAGCCGGGCCATGTGCTCCTGTGCCGCGCCCCCCTCCTCCCCGGCCTCCGCGTACCCGGCGGTGATCACCACCAGCGAGGCCACGCCCTTGCGCCCGCACGCCTCGACCACGTCGGCCACGGCCCCGCTGGGCACGGCGACCACCGCCAGGTCGACCGCACCCGGGATCGAGGCCACCGTGGGCCAGCTGGGCACGCTGGCGACGTGGGCGGCGGCGGGGTTCACGGGGTAGACGGGGCCGTTGAAGCCACCGGCGAGGAGGTTGCGCAGGAGCTCGTGGCCGATGCCGCCGCGCCGGCGGCCCGCCCCCACCACGGCGATGGCCCGGGGCTCGAGCAGGCGCCGCATCGACTGCACCACCGCCACGTGGTCCCGGGCGTCGGCGGCGGCCAGCGCCTCGGAGGAGGGCTCGATGTCCAACACGATCCGGATGACCTCGGCACTGCGCGTGTACTGGCGGACGAAGCCGGCGTCGGCGAAGACGCGCAGCATCCGGTGGTTGTCCGACAGGGTGTCGGCCACGAAGCGACGGATGCCGTGATGACGGGCGTGGTCGGCGAGGTGCTCGAGGAGCATCGTGCCCACGCCGTGGCCCTGGTGGGCGTCGTCCACCAGGAACGCCACCTCGGCCTCGTCCCGGCCGGGGTCCCGGTGGTACTGGGCGATCCCGATGATCAGGTCGTGGCGCACCATCACGAGGGCGCCGACCTCGAACCCGTCCGCCCGCACGAGGGCGTCGATCTCGGCGTCGGGGACGGTGGGCCGGGCGCTGAAGTAGCGGTAGTAGATGGTCTCCCGGCTCACCCTCCCGAGCAGGTCGACCACGGCGTCGGCATCCCCCGGGGCGATCGGCCGGACCTGGGCGACGACACCGTCGGCCAGCAGCACGTCCAGGGACGGTCCCGGGCTCACCGCGTCAGCATCGCGCGCCCCACCCGCGCCGACAGGGCCAGAGGCGACCTCACCGTCGCCGGCGCGTTCAGCCTTGCGCGGGGCCTCTCAGTGGCGGACGACCACCACCGGGCACGGAGCGTGCGCCACGCAATGCTCGCTGACCGAGCCCAGGAGCAGCCCGGCGAACCCCCCGTGGCCACGCGTGCCCACGACGAGCAGCTCCGCGCCCTTGGCCGCGTCCAGCAGGACGCTCGCCGGCGTCCCCTCCACCACGAGGCGCCGGACCTTCACTCCCGGATGCTCCGCCTGCGCCTTCTCGACCGCCTGGTCGAGCATGGTCCGGGCGTCCTCGTCGGGACGGAAGTCCGTCGGCATGGGTGGCACCCATCCGAAGTTCACCGGGTACTCCCAACAGGTCACCGCCACCACCTGCGCACCCGTGACCTCGCCCTGCCCGAGCGCCCAGTCCAGCGCCGCCTCGGCGTGGCCGGAGCCGTCCACGCCCACCACGATCGTCCCCGATGCGTACTGATCCGTCATGCCGACTCACCCCTTCCGACCGATCTCACTGCCATGGTCGTGCAGGAGTGGCGGGGGCGACAGGGGCTTTGGTCCTCTTCGGATGGTCGCGCTGGCGCGTCTCGCCCGGCGCTACGAGGCGGCGGTCTCGTAGTGCACCACGGTGGCATCCGGGCCGGGGAAGAACAGCACCTCGCGATCGGAGTCCGCCCAGCGGACGACGAAGGGAGGGCCGCCCTCGGCGCCGTGCACCTCCACGATCTCGCCGTCGCGGTCGTGCTGGCCGATCGCGTGCGCTTTGATGACGACATGGTCGCCGGGCTTGGCCTGCATGGCTGCCTCCTATCCACGTCCCTGGGCCCAGGGTGCGACGGGCCGCCCGCCCCGGGATAGGGCCGAAGGTCACCACGGCGG
>DATJBC010000212.1:0-7422 GCA_035515515.1 Acidimicrobiales bacterium | reverse complement strand
CCAGCTCCTCGACGCGCAGCGGGCGGTGGTGTCCGAGGTCCCGCCGCCACGGTGAGCGCCGCACGCACGGGCAACGGCGCCGAGCCCGGGCCGGGCGCGCCCAACGGCGCCGGTGACGGCGGGCGCATGCGTCTCGTGCTGGCCACCGCCAACCCCGACAAGGCCGCCGAGATCGTGACGATCGTCGCCGAGGCTGCTGGCGACCGCCTGGTGCTGGTGGGCCGCCCGGCCTCGGTGGGGGAGGTGGACGAGACCGGCGACACCCTCGAGGAGAACGCCCGCCTGAAGGCCCGGGCCCTCGTGGCCGCCACGGGCCTCCCCGCCATCGCCGACGACACGGGGCTCGAGGTGGACGCGCTGGAGGGAGCCCCCGGGGTCCACTCCTCGCGCTACGCGGGCCCCCATGCCAGCTACGACGAGAACGTGGCCAAGCTCCTGTCCGCCCTGGCCGCCGCCGGCGCCACCGGGGCCGACGCCCGGCGCGCCACGTTCCGCACGGTGGCGATCGCCTGCTTCCCCGGTGGGCGCGAGGTGGTGGGCGCCGGGGCCGTCCCCGGCAGCATCGCCGAGGAGCGCCGGGGCGCGGGCGGCTTCGGCTACGACCCCGTGTTCGTCCCCGACGGCGGCGACGGCCGCACCTTCGCCGAGATGAGCGCGGCGGAGAAGAACGCCATGTCGCACAGGGCCCGCGCCTTTCGCGCCCTGGCCGTGGGGCTCATGGCGGGTTGAGGCCGCGCTCAGCGCAGGCGCCACTCCACGCGCTGGCCCGACGCGAAGCGGGCCTGGCCCTCGGCCAGGGCCTCGGGGTCGTTGCCCAGCCCCACGAAGGCCCACCCCAGCCCCAGTGCCTGGGCCCGCGACAGCTCGCGCCCCGCCCACAGCGCCCGCAGGGTGCCCTGCACCGCCACCGGGTGGGCGCGGGCGATCACACCGGCGGCCCAGGCGGCCCTCTCGCGCAGCTCGGCGGCGGGCACCACCTCGGTGACGAGCCCGATCTGCAGGGCCCGAGCCGCGCTCATGCGCTCCTCGCTGCCCAGCAGGGTCAGGCGCACGAGGTCCCCGAAGGGCATGCGCCCGGTCATCTGCAGGGGCTCGAAGGCGGCGGCCATGTTGAAGGTCAGGTGGGGGTCGAAGAAGGTGGCGTGCTCGGCGGCGATGATGAAGTCGACCTCCCCCAGCATGTAGAAGGCCCCGCCGCAGGCGATGCCGTTCACCGCCGCGATGACCGGCTTCCACAGGTCGTTGCTCTTGGGGCCGAGGTTGTCCCCGGGGTCGTCGAACATGAAGGGCGTGGAGCCCGACCCGATGTGCACGGTGCCGTCGTCCGCCGCCTCCGGGCCCGCCGAGGGCGCGGCGGGGCTGTTGCGCCCCGGCCGGGGCCCCTCGGCCAGCGCCTCGGAGCGGTCGATCCCCGTGCAGAACGCCTTGTCGCCCGCGCCGGTGAGCACCACCACGCGCACCGGGTCGTGGCGGCGCAGCCAGCGCCACACGTCGCGCAGCTCGCGCTGCATGGTGGTGTTGAAGGAGTTCAGGACGTCGGGGCGCGAGAGGGTCACCCAGGCCACGCCGGCGGACTCCTCGTAGTCCAGCGTCTCGAATTCGGGCATCACGTCCCTCACTGCGGCCCCCGGACGCGCCGGCTCCTCGCCGGGACGGGCCGCGGGCACGGTAGCAGGGGGGCTCGGAGCCGGGCACGCCCGCGCCGGGAGGCCTGCAGGCGGTGATCCGGGATAGGTTGGCGACCCGGTCGGGCTCCGGGCCGGCCGGGTCGAGCGCCACTCCAGGAGGGACACCATGTCGGACGACGAGCTGAAGAAGATCATCGGCAAGCCGATGAGCAAGTCCAAAGTCGTCGTCGAGCGGGGGCCGGTGGCCAACTTCGCCACCGCCGTGTGCGATCCCAACCCCGTCTACCGCGACCCCCGGGCCGCCAAGGAGGCGGGGCTCAAGGGCATCCCCGTGCCGCCCACGTGGCCCTTCGTCATGCAGACGTGGGGCGAGTTCCCCGAGGACCAGCCCAGCGGCAAGCCCACCGGCAACCCGCTGGGCGAGGTGATCGGCCCGCTCATGGCCAAGGGCGGCATCATCCTCCACGGGGAGCAGGAGTTCGAGTACCACCGCCCGGTCTTCGTGGGCGACGTCCTCGTGGGGGAGGGCACGATCGTCGACGCCTACGCCAAGGAGTCCAAGGGCAAGACCATGACGTTCGTCGTGACCGAGACCGTGTGGCGCGACGACGCCACCGGGGAGCCCGCGGTGACGTCGCGCTTCAACCTGATCCACCGGGGGGCCTGAGCGCCGGGCGCCCCACGCGGGCGCCGCCGGTGCGCGGGCCGGCGCGGCACGAGAACCGGTTATGAAGTCCCAGGTGAGCCGGTGCTAGAACGAGACGCGTGAAGACGTCGCTCCTCAACGGGGCCCAGTGGGCGGCCGTCTTGCGCATCGGCCTGGGCCTGTGGTGGCTGGAGAGCTTCCGGCACAAGAACCTGAGCGCCTGGATCGAGCGCCAGGCCGGGATCAACTGGGCGGCCGACATCGCCGCCAAGCACCGGTGGGCGGCCGTGGGCCGCGGCTTCGAGAAGATCGTGAAGCCGCACCCGAAGGCCATGACGTGGGTCGTGCTCGGCAGCGAGTTCGCGCTGGGGGCCGGGCTCACCGTGGGGTTCCTCACCCCCGTGGCCGCTTTCGCCAGCATCGCGCTCAACCTCGTGTACTTCACGCTCATGATCCACGACTGGGCCGAGCAGGGGCAGAACCTCATGATGGTCCTGGCCGCCGCGGTCGTGCTGGGCACGCACGGCTGGCAGGTGTGGTCGCTCGACCATGCCATCGGCCTCTTCTGACACTCGGCGGCGGCGGCGCCCGCCCTGCTCCCAGACGACGCACACCTGACACGACCGCACCGGACACGACGCACAAGGAGACAGCGGAGCAATGCCCATCGGCATCGGAGAGGACCACGAGGAGCTGCGCCGGACCGTGCGGCGCTGGCTCGACACGCGGTGCCCGCCGTCGGTGCCGCGCGCCCTGCTCGACGCCGAGACCGAGGACATGCCGGCGTTCTGGGACGAGCTCGCCGCCCAGGGGTGGCTGGGCATGCACGTGGCCGAGGAGCACGGGGGCCAGGGCTTCGGCATGCTCGAGCTCGCCGTGGTGGCCGAGGAGATGGCCCGGGCCGTGGTGCCGGGCCCCGTCCTGCCCACCATGCTGGTCGCCGCGCTGGTCGCCGCGGGCGCCGACGACGCCCAGCGCAAGGCCCTCCTCGCCCCGCTGGTGGAGGGCCGGCTGCCCGCTGCGCTGGCCATGCCCGGCGCGGGGGCCCTACGGGCGTCGCGCGCCGGCGACGGGTCGCTCGAGGTGCGGGGCTCGGTGGGCCCGGTGCTGGGCGCCGGCCTGGCCGCCGCCCTGCTCGCCCCGGTGGCCGTGGAGGGGGCGGCGGGGTCGCCGGGTGGAGCGGCGCTGTGGTGCCTGCTCGACCTCGACGGCGCCGGCGTGTCGGTGCGGGCCCAGGCCAGCCTGGACCTCACCCGGCGGGTAGCCACCGTCGAGGTCGACGGGGCGACGGTCCCCGCCGAGCGCCAGGTGGCGGGGCTGACCGACGCGCTCGTACGTGACAGCGCCCTCGTGCTGGGGGCGGCCGAATGCGCCGGTGGGGCGCGCTGGTGCCTGGAGACGGCCAGCGAGTACGCCGTCACCCGCCGCCAGTTCGGCCGGCCCATCGGCCAGTTCCAGGCGGTCAAGCACCGCCTGGCCGACATGCTGGTCATGGTGGAGCAGACCACGGCGCTGGCGTGGGACGCCGCGCAGGCGGCCGACGCCGGCGACCCCGCCCAGACGGCGTTGTCGGCCGTGCTGGCGGGCGCCTTCGTCCTCGACGCCTACCTGGAGTGCGCCAAGGGCTGCATCCAGCTGCTCGGGGGCATGGGCTTCACCTGGGAGCACGACGCCCACCTGCACCTGCGCCGGGCGCTGTCGATCCGCCAGTTGCTCGGGCCGAGCCACGGGCTGCGCGTCGAGGCGTCGCGGGCCGCGCTGGCGGGCAGCCGTCGCCGGCTGGCCATCGACCTGCCCGAGGACGCCGCCGCCGTGCGCGCCGAGATCCGGGCCGTGGTGGCCGAGGTGGCCGCGGCGGAGCGCGCCGAGCGACGCGACCGGCTGGTGGACACCGGCCTGCTCACCCCCCACTGGCCCGCGCCGTGGGGCCGGGGCGCGGGCCCCGTCGAGCAGCTGGTGATCGACGAGGAGCTGGCCGCCGCCCACGTGCACCGGCCGCACCTGGCGGTGGGCGCCTGGGCCCTGCCCACGATCATCGCCCACGGCACCGCCGAGCAGCAGGAGCGGTGGGTGGGTCCCACGCTGCGCGGTGCCTACACGTGGTGCCAGCTCTTCTCCGAGCCCGGGGCGGGCAGCGACCTGGCGGCGCTGTCCACCCGTGCCACGCGCACCGACGGCGGCTGGGTGCTGAACGGCCAGAAGGTGTGGACGTCCATCGCCATGCGCGCCGACTGGGGCATCTGCCTCGCCCGCACGGACCCCGACGCCCCCAAGCACGAGGGGATCACCTATTTCATCGTGGACATGCACAGCGGCGGCATCGAGGTGCGGCCGCTGCGCGAGATCACCGGCGACGCCATGTTCAACGAGGTCTTCTTCACCGACGTCTTCGTCCCCGACGACTGCGTGGTCGGCCCCGTCAACGGCGGATGGCGCCTGGCGCGCACCACGCTGGCCAACGAGCGGGTGTCGATGGCGTCGGGCGCCACCTTCGGCTTCGGCATCGAGGGGATCCTCCGGTCCCTGAGCGCCGCCGAGGAGGAGGACGCCGTCACCCTCGACGCCGTGGGGGCCCTGCTGGCCGAGGCCCAGTCCGTCGCCCTCCTGGGCGCCCGCACCACGCTGCGCTCGGTGTCGGGGGTGGAGCCGGGGCCCGAGGCGAGCGTGCGCAAGCTCCTCGGGGCCGAGCACGAGCAGCGGGTCCAGGAGCTGGGACTGTCGCTGCTCGGCGCCCGGGGCGCCACCACCGAGGACGACGCCGGCCAGTGGAGCAGGGGGTTCCTGTCCACCCGCTGCCTCACGATCGCCGGCGGCACGAGCGAGGTGCAGCGCAACGTGATCGGGGAGCGCATCCTGGGGCTTCCCCGGGACCCCGAGCCCGGGCACTGAGCCGCCCGCCATCGGCGCCCCTTGTGCGCGCCGGCGAGCGGCTTGACAGCGCGCGTCGGGGCCGCCCAAGCTTCGACCGCCACAAGGAGGCGCAGCGACATGGGCCAGGCCACAGTGAAGTTCGCCGACGTGAAGGAGGGTGACGAGGCGCCCGTGAAGCGCCACACCCTCACCCGCACCGACCTGGTGCGCTACGCCGGCGCCTCGGGCGACTACAACCCCATGCACCACGACGAGGTGCTGGCCACCGGCGCCGGCCAGCCGAGTGTGTTCGGCCACGGCATGTTCTCCATGGGCCTGTTGGCCACCGCCCTCACCGACTACGTGGGGCCCGCCAACCTCACCCACTACAAGGTGCGCTTCTCCCGCCAGACCTGGCCCGGCGAGGAGCTCTCCACCAAGATCGTGGTCAGCGCCAAGCGGGTGGAGGGCGGCCGCAACCTGGTCGACCTGGAGTGCAGCGTCGCCAACGGCGACGGAGAGGTGAAGGTCGTCGGCGAGGCCACCGCCGCCCTGCCCGCCTGAGCTGCGCCGAGTCCCGGGCCGGCCCCCGTTCCCGACGCGACGGGGCCCGCCGGTGCGGCGGGCCCCGTCTCAGTGGAATGTGCGGTGCTGGGCGCCGTCAGCAGCCCTGCGGCGTCTGGGTCGATCCCTCCGCCTGCTCGAACAGCCCGAGCAGCCCGCAGATCGTGGTCTTGGCCACCAGCCACTTGCCGTCGACGTAGACGGCGTAACCCTGGGAGTTGGGGAGGATGGCGGTGCCCGTGGTGTTGTTGATGTCGTAGGTCACGTGCGCGCACGGGTAGGGCACCTTGGCGGTGGCGCACTTCGAGGCGGACAGCAGACTGGTGCTGTCGATCTTGGCGCCGCCCGCCGAGCTGGCCAGCGACGACGACAGCGCCTGTTGGAGCGCGGAGGTGATGGTCGAGCCGTTCTGGATGACCGCCACCTTGGAGTTGACGTCGGGGTTGGAGAGGTTGAACAGCGTGTTGTAGGCGGTGGCGATGTCGCTGGGGGCGGTGGCCGTGTTCACCTTCACCTGGGTGGTGGTGGTGGCCGCCGTCGAGGGGCCCGAGCTGCCGCACGCCGCGGCGGCGAGGGACAGCCCCGCCACCGCGGCGAGGACGGCGACGTGCGGGATCCGCCGTCGGGCCGGACGCCTGTTCCGGGGTCGCTGTCCGCTCCAGTGCGCTCGGTCCGTCATCCAGTCCCTCCCATTGTCCGCGGTCAGGGCGTCGCCCTCCCGCACGGGCTGCCAGAGGCTATCCGCAGGCCCGCCGCCTTTGCTGACATTCTCGTCATACAACGGCCGAGGCGCCAGTGGGTGGCGGACGGGGCCGCCAATTGCGCCAATCAGAAGAAGCTGAAGGGCGGGAGGCCCGAGGGGTGCGAGGCGAACAGGGTCCCCTTGTTGTCGGCGAGCTCCTTGGGCGTCCAGCGGGCGTCGCGCTTGAGCTCGCCGGCCGGCTTCCACCCCTGCATCACCCACACCGAGCCGCCGAAGACCACGAAGTTCTGCCCGTTCACGTCGGCGGCGGCGTCCGAGGCCAAGAAGGCCACCAGCGGGGCCACGTTCTCGGGGGCGAAGGCGTCGAACTTGCCCTCCTCGGCCTTGGCCATGGCCCCGAAGAGGTCCTCGGTCATGCGGGTGCGGGCCCGGGGGGAGATGGCGTTCACCGTCACGCCGTAGCGCTCGAGCTCGCGGCCCAAGATGATGGTCATGGCCGCGATGCCGGCCTTGGCGGCTCCGTAGTTGGCCTGCCCGGCGTTGCCGAAGAGCCCCGCCTCCGACGCCGTGTTGATGATGCGGCCCGAGACCTCCTCGCCGGCCTTGGAGCGGTTACGCCAGTGGATGGCCGCGAAGTGCGACAGGGCGAAGTGGCCCTTCAGGTGGACGCGGATGACGTCGTCCCAGTCGGACTCGTCCATGTTGAAGCACATCTTGTCCCTGAGGATGCCGGCGTTGTTCACCAGGATGTCGAGCCGTCCCCACGCGTCGACGGCCTGGGCGATCAGGGCCTCGGCCCCCGCCCACGAGCTCACGTCGCTGCTGTTGAGCAGGGCTTCGCCGCCGCCGGCCTTGATGTCCTGGACGGTCTGCTCGGCGGGGTGCACGTCCTCGCCCTCGCCCGCCCGTGAGGCCCCCACGTCGTTGACGATGACCTTGGCTCCCTCGGCGGCCAGCAGGAGGGCCTCTTCGCGCCCGATCCCCCGTCCGGCGCCGCTGACGATGGCTGTCTTCCCCTCGAGCATGCCCAT
>DATJBC010000211.1:0-5109 GCA_035515515.1 Acidimicrobiales bacterium | reverse complement strand
GCGCGCCTTCTCCTGCTGGGCCTCGCCCTCACGGCGCAGACGAGGGTCGTCTCGCAACTCGCCCACGACCTCCTTGGCCTTGCCCTTCAGGTCTTCGACGACACCTTCGACGCCTTCGCGTGGTCCTGACTTCGGCATGATTGAGCACTCCTGTCTCGAGGGACGCCTCCGCTATACCCGTATCCCGGCGTGTGACTCCCCGAGGCCGCCGTGCGCAGGCCGCCACGCGCAAGAGCCACCGTGGACCCACCGTCAACTCGGCTCGCGTTCTTCCAAACCCACGACGGCGCGCAGCTCCCGGACGTCGTCCTGCAGCGGCTCGTCCATGCCCCGGGCCCGGTCGCGGTCGATCCCCGAGCCCGGCGTGACGGCCTCGCGCAGGCCGTCGGCCGAGTCGCTCCTCGACAGGCTGTTCGGCGGCGTTCACCTACTCGCCGTGGCCCTGCGGGTCGACGTGCACGCGGTCCACGCACGGGCCCCGTTCGACGACGAGCCTCGGACGCTGCTCCCCTGGTCGGAGGGAGCACCGGCCCAAGGCGGACCGCTGGCAGAGGCGGGTTGAGGGGACAGGAGGGAGCGAGGTCGTGGCGAGCCGGAAGCAGGGTCCAGGCGGCGAGACGCAACATCAAGAAGGCGGCGTCCAGCGAGAAGCACCGGAGCATCGCCCACATGTCGAGGGCCCAATGGACCGCACTCGGCAAGCAGGGTGTTGCCGTGGCACAGCACACCCGTACGGGGGCGTCGGAGCCGAAGACTCCGTCCGAGCTCTACGAAGAGGCCAAGCGTCGCAACGTGCGCGGGCGGTCCACGATGGCCAGGGCCGAGCTGGCCAAGGCGCTGGGCACGTGCTGAAGCGCGCCCCACCGGGACCGTTCCCGGCGCGACAGCCGTCGCCCCGCCGTGCCCGTCCGCAGCGGATACGCCACGGCCACCGGCGACACGGCGGACGCCAATCTGGCGCTGCACCCGATCGGGCGACGCCCCGGCAGGCGGCGATGGTGCTCCGGGTGGTGGATTGCGCTCCGGCCCTTGGGGTCAGCTCAGGGTGATGGTGAAGATCATGGTGGTGCTCTGCGCGGGGTGGTGCCGTGCCCGGTGCGTCTTGGCCCGGGCGGTGAAGGTGTAGGTGCCCGGCGTGTCGCTGCTCTGCGGCGTCCCCGACAGCACGCCGCTCGGGTGCAGCTTGAGGCCCCGGGGCAGGTGTCCGATGCGCTTCCACCTGTAGGGGGCGCGCCCGCCGGTGGCGTGCAGCGTGTCGCTGTAGGCGTGGCCCCGGGTGGCGGCGGGCAGGGGCGAGGAGGTGGTGATGTGGAAGCCGCTCAGCTGGGAGGGCACGTAGGTGACGACGTACCCTTCCGAGTCCACCGCCGCGCAAAACGACGAGCTCGGGCACGACACGGTGGTGAAGGTGTTGGAGCTGTCGACCATGGTGGGGGAGCTCCACGACGTCCCGTCGAAGGTGAGGGCGTTGCCGGCAACGTCCACCGCCGCGCAGAACGAAGCGTTGGCGCACGACACCGAGGCCAGGGCCCTGTTGCTGCCGTCGATCAAGGAGGCCGCCGACCACGTGCTCCCGTTGTAGAAGGTGACGTCGCCCGCACTGTCGACCGCCGCGCAGAACGACGCCGTGGGGCACGACACCCCCCGGAACCCGATCGCCCCGCTGATCTGCGTCGCCGGCTGCCAGGCGCCGTCGTAGACGATCACGTCCTGGTTGTTGTCGGTGGCGACGCAGAACGAGGCCGTGGCGCACGACACCGCGGTGAGCTGTCGGCCGGCCGAGTCGATCGAGGTGGGCGACGACCAGGTGCTTCCGTCGTAGACGAGGGCGTTGTTCTCCTCGTCCACCGCCACGCAGAATGTCGCGTTTGCGCAGGACAGGCCCACCATCGTGTTGGAGGCGTCGATGAGCGACGGTGCCGACCAGGCCCCGGTGTCGACGAGTGCGTTGCCGGCGTCGTCGACGGCCGCGCAGAACGACGTGGTGGGGCACGACACCGCGTTCAGCATGGTGCCGCTGTCGACGGTGGTCGGGGCCGACCAGTGCGTGCCGTTGTAGGTGAGGACGCGGCCCGTCGGGTCCACGGCCGTGCACGACGAGGCCGTCGGGCACGACGCGCCGGTGAGACCGGACGTGTCGATGTTCGTGCGCGCGCTCCAGCCACTGGTGGCGCCGGCCGGCGTGGGCGCCACCACGGCCACGCCCAGTCCCGCCATCACGGCCGCGGCGACGAGCACGGCACCCACGGGGGCCCGTCTGCGCCGGGCTGCGACGGGCCTCGCTGGCGCGGGCTCCTCCAACAAGGGACCGCTGTGTGTCATTGGCGATCGGCTCATCACGCACCTCTGTTGAGCGTCGGTCTGTGTACGGATGCACTCCGGCACGGGCAGGCCCCGTCCTCGGCGACGGTGGGCACCGTGCGCCGATGGGCACATCGTCGCTCACCGCGCCCGGCCAACGGGTGGATTCCGTGCGCCGGCATGACCACCGCACGCCGGGCACGAGACGCCCCACGGCGCGCTCAAGCCTCTGCCGGCCGCCCCCGGGGGGGAATCGCCAAATGTGAGGGACCTCGCGGCGTGAGTCCCACCCCACCCAGCGCGCTGGCGCCAGGCTCAGATGGACCTGCCGCCCCAGCAGCCACATCGGTCTCCGCGGGCGCGGGGACGTCAGGGTCTGACGATCACCTTGCCGGCGTCGGGATCGCGCTCGAGCCTGCTGAAGCGCTCGGGCAGCTCGTCGAGGGAGATGGTCTCGGTCACCATCCCGACGGCGTCGATGTGCTCCCCGGCCAGTGCCTCGATGGTGTCGGTGAAGTCCTCGCGGCCGTAGTAGATCGAGAACCGCACGTCGAGCTCCTTGGAGATGGCCCAGAACGGGAAGATCTGGTCGTCCTGCGGGCAGATGCCCACGACCACGACCCGTCCGTCGACGGCTGCGGACTCGATGGCCTGCTCGATGAGCCCGGGCCTCCCGCTGCACTCGATGACGACGCTGGCCCCGCCGCCGGTTGCCTCGGCGATGCCGGCCACCACCGGCTCGGCACCGGGGTCGAACACCGCGCTGGCTCCCAGCCGGGTGGCGAGGTCACGTCGCAACGCCGACGGCTCGCTCACGGCGATCACTTCGACGCCGCGGGAGCGGGCCCATGCCACCGCAGCCAGCCCGATGGGCCCGGCGCCCAGCACGGCGACGGTGTCAGCCGCGGACACCTGTCCGCGTCGGAATGCCCGGCACATGACCGCCAGCGGTTCGACCAGTGGTTGCTCGTCGGCACGCACCGCAGCAGGGAGGGCGAACAGCTCGTCGTGGCGCACGGCCACCAGCTCGGCGAACCCCCCAGGTCGCTCCATCCCGATCAATCGGAACTGCGCGCAGTGGTCGGCACGCCCGCGCCGGCACTGGTCGCACCGACCACATCCTCCGAAGGGCCTGGCCGCCACGACGGTGCCGGGCCGCCACCGGCCGGCGTCGACGGCCGTCCCCACGGCGCGCACGACACCGGCGATCTCGTGCCCGAGGATCGTCCCCGGGGGGGCCAGCTGGCTGGCCAGGTGGAGGTCGCTCCCGCATATTCCACAGCCCGTCACCTCCAGGACGGCTTCGTCGGCGGCGGGCTCCGGCTCGGGGACCTCCGCCAGTTCGAGGTGGGGACGCACTTCGCTCAGGACGGCGGCTCGCACGTGCCCATTCCATCGCCCCGAGCCCCTCGCGGGCCACTCGGAGGGTCGGGCCGCCCCCGGGCGCTGCGGGTGGTCTCTCGGTGCGCGAGCCAGCGGGACTGCGCCTGGCGCCGCCGCTACCCTGTCCCGGTGCCCGTCCACGTCGTGATCCTCGGAGCGGGCTTCGGGGGGCTCGAGCTCGCCACGAAGCTGTCGCGGGCGGTCGCCGACCAGGTGCGCGTCACCATCATCGACCAGTCCGACGCCTTCGTGTTCGGCTTCAAGAAGCTCGACGTCATGTTCGGGTTGGCCGAATTCGAGTCGGTGAAGTGCCATTACCGCCACATCGACAAGCCGTCGGTCGAGTTCCGCCAGGAGCGGGTGACCTCCATCGACCCCGAGACGCGCACCGTGGTGACCGACGCGGGCCGCCACCAGGCCGACATCCTCGTCGTGGCGCTCGGCGCCGACCTCGACCCCGGGGCGACACCGGGCTTCGTGGAGGCGGGCCACGAGTTCTACTCGTCGGAGGGCGCCGCCCGCGTGGCGCGGCTCCTGGGCGACTTCGACTCCGGCGCCGCCGTCATCGGCGTGCTGGGCCCGTTCTTCAAGTGCCCTCCCGCCCCCAACGAGACCGCCTTCATGCTGCACGACTACCTCGTCCGTCGTGGGGTGCGCGACGACGTCACCATCCACCTGCTGTCGCCCCTGCCGATGCCGATACCGATCTCCCACGACACGTCGTCGGCCATCGTGTCGCTGCTCGAGGACCGGGGGATCGTCTACTGGCCGGGTGTCGGCGTCACCCACCTCGACCCCGCCACCAAGACCGCGTACCTCGCCGACGGCCGCAGCCTGGACTTCGATCTGTTCCTCGGCGTCCCCGTCCACCGCGCACCGCCCGTGGTGGAGGCCTGCGGGCTGACCGAGGACGGCTGGATCCCGGTGGATCCCGTCACCTTCGCCACCCGGTTCCCCGACGTCTACGCGGTGGGGGACGTCACCAGCGCCCCCGTGCCACGCGCCGGGATCATCGCCGAGGGCGAGGCCGCCACCCTCGCCGACGTCCTCGTCGCCCGCATCGAGTCCGGTGTGATGCCCCCGCCCTACAAGGGGATCGCAACGTGCTACGTCGAGATGGGGGACGGCACCGTGGGCCGCGTCGACGTCGAGTTCCTGTCGGGGCCTGCGCCCACGGCACGCTTCAGCCCGCCGTCGCTCGAGATCGCAGAGGAGAAACGGCAGTTCGGCGTGTCGCGCACCGAGCGCTGGTTCGGGCCATCCCCACGGGGGGACGCGGCCCGCTGACCGGGCTCGCCGGGGACTGACGCCGTCAGCCCGAGGCCGTCGTGCTCGTCTCCGCGCCCGTGGTCGACGTGCCACCCGTCGTCGTGGTGGCGGCGGTGGTGGTCGTGGTGGGCGCGGCCGTCGTGGTGGGCGCGGCCG
>DATJBC010000210.1:0-7078 GCA_035515515.1 Acidimicrobiales bacterium | reverse complement strand
GTGGGACACGTGGGGATCGAGGCGCAGATCGAGACGACCCGCGGGCTCATCAACGTCGACGAGATCTGCGCGGCGTCGCCGCGCCTGGAGACCATCATCTTCGGGCCCGCCGACTTCGCCGCCTCGATGGAGATGCCCGTCCTCACCGGCGGGGTGCAGATCCCCGCGTACCCCGGGGACCACTTCCACTACGTCTTCAGCCGCATCCTCATGGCCGGCCGGGCCAACGGGCTCCAGGTCATCGACGGGCCCTACCTCAAGGTCAAGGACCTGGAGGGCCTGCGCGACTTCTCCCAGCGCACACGGGTGCTCGGCTACGACGGCAAGTGGGCGCTCACCCCCGACCAGGTGACGGCGCTGAACGAGCTCTACTCGCCCACCCAGGAGCAGTTCGACCACGCCTGGGACATCCTCGACGCCTACCAGAGGGCGACCGAGCACGAGCGCAAGGGCGCGGTCATGTTCGGTGACGAGATGATCGACGAGGCCAGCCGCAAGATGGCGACGAAGTTCGTCTCCCGGGGCGAGCGGGCCGGCCTGTCGCGCTCCAAGGGCTGACGCGCCGCGGCCCCGTCAGCGGGGGCCGGCGTCAGGCCCCGGCCGCGGCCTGCTCCACCAGGCGGCGGGCCACCACCTTGAGCGCCAGGGTCTCGTCGGCGCCCTCGAAGATCGACAGCACGCGGGCGTCGACGAAGTACCGGCTCACGGGGAACTCCTCGGCGTACCCCATGCCGCCGTGGATCTGCATCGCCTCGCGCGTCACCCATTCGGCCGCCCGGCACACGTAGGCCTTGAGCATCGACGCCTCGAGGGTCCCCTCGCCCTTGGCCATGAGCCGGGCCACCTGGTACGAGAACTGCCGGGCCACCTGGACGAGCACGGCCATGCGGGTCAGCTTGGCCCGCGTCAGCTGGTACTCGAGGATGGGCTGCCCGAACACGCGGCGGTTGGCCGCGTAGTCGCGGGCGGCCTCGTAGGCGGCCTGCATCACGCCCACCGCCCGGGCGGCGGTCTGCAGGCGGCCGTTCTCGAAGCCGGCCATCTGCAGGTAGAAGCCGCGCCCGACGCCCTGCTCGCCGCCCACCAGGTTGACGTCGGGCACGAACCAGCTGTCGAAGGCGATCTCGTAGGAGTGCATGCCCCGGTAGCCGAGGGTGTCGATGGGCCGTCCCTCCATGGTCCCGGGCGGGTCGCTGCGGCCGTCGGCCCCCGGGTCCTGGGTGAAGGCGAAGCCGGCCCCGTCGCCCCGGGGCTTCTCCACCACGAACAGCGACAGGCCGCGGTGGGCCTTGGACCGGTCGGGGTCGGTGCGGGCCAGCAACATGAGCACGTCCGCCCGCGCCGCGAACGTGCACCACGTCTTCACGCCGGTGACGAGCCAGCCGCCGGCGGTGGGCGTCGCCGCGGTGACCACCGAGGCCACGTCGGAGCCGAAGTCGGGTTCGGTGACGGCCACGGCGTTCATGACCTCCCCGCTCGCCAGGCGGGGGAGCCAGTGCTGCTTCTGTTCCTCGGTCCCTCCCGCCAGCAGCGCCCGGCTGAGGATCTCGGGGCGCGTGATGAGCGACCCGCCGGCGCCGAGGGAGCCCCACGACAGCTCCTCGGTGGCGACCACCATCCCCAGGTAGTCGCTCTCGCCCCCCGACGCGAACCCGCCGTACTCCTCGGGGATGGACAGGCCCAGGGCCCCCATCTCGCCCAGACCGGCGATGATCTCCTCGGGGATGTCGTCGTTGGCCCGGTGGATGTGCTCGGCGCGAGGCCGGATTTGCTCCTCGGCGAAGCGGTGGAAGGTGTCGCGCACCAGTGCGAAGTCGGCGTCGAGCCGGCGGCTGCCCTCGGTGTCGGCCAGCGAGGCCAGGAAGGCGGGGTGGCGGCCGGCGGCCACGAAGCCGCGGGCCGGCTCCAGCCAGCCGGGGGTGGTGCCGAAGGCGTGCTCGCGGCCCACGGTGCGCGCCGCCAGGTCGGCCAGGGCGTCGGCCACGAACGCACAGGCGATCCGGGCCTCGTCGGCCCCGCCGGCGCCGTAGGCCACGGCCGCCTCGGCGGCGCGCACCCCGGCCGCCGCGTGGGCCAGGTCGTAGGCGACGACCTGGTTGGCGTCGGGCCCGCCGTCGGCCGCCACCTGACGGGCGGCGCCCGCTACCACCTGCGACGCCAGGGCCACGGCGTCGACGGCAGCGGGGAGCTCGGGGTGCTCGGGTCCGGTCACGGCAGCCCGAGGTTACCGACCGTGCCCCGGGTCCCTGGGCACGAGGCCGAGCACCGTCACGAGGGGCGGGAGCACGATGGGGTCGTCGCCGGGGTCGACGCCGGTGAGGGCGGACAGGTAGGCGTGCACGGGGCCCGGGCCCACGCCGGCGGGCGCCTCGGCCCAGGCGTCGACGATGGTGAGGCCGGCGTCGCGCACCAGCGCGGGCAGCACCGACCCGATGTCGGGGTGCGGCGCGCCGGGCATCGACATGGCGGCCCCGCCGACGCGCCCGGCGGAGGTGATGGGCTCCTGGGCGACGACCCAGCCCCCGGGGCGCACCGCGCCCCGCATGCGGGCCAGCACGACGGCGGGATCGGCGACGTGCATGAGCAGGAACCGGCAGAACGCCACGTCGACCGCCTCGGGCAGCAGGAGGTCCTCGCCGGCCTGGGTGATGGCGATCACCTGGCTGAAGGCCGCCGCCGCGGCGGCGACCTCGTCGCGTGAGCGGGGATCGCTGTCCACGGCGTACACGCGCCCGTCGTGGCCCACGATCTCGGCCAGGGCCACCGAGACGTCGCCACCGCCTGCGCCCACGTCGACACAGCGCCAGCCCGGCGCCACGCCCAGCCGGTCGAGCGCGGTGGCGAGGGGGCGCCGATAGACGTCGTCGCGCAGGGCGTCCGGCACGGGCGAAGACGCTATCGGCTGTAGCCTGCCGGGCGTGAAGGTCACGATGCTGTTGTGCGACGCGGCGCAGGTCGCCGACGGGAAGCTGTTCGTCCTGGGGGGCGGGTGGTCGCTCACCGGCCCCGACCCGATGCCCTCGGCCGTGGCGCTCAAGATCGACGTCGGGTGGCACGAGGCCGAGCAGGTGCACCACTGGGAGCTGTTCCTCGAGGACGCCGACGGGCGGCCCGTGATGGTGGACACGCCTGAGGGCACCCACCCCGTCGAGGTGCGCGGCGAGTTCAACGTGGTGCGCCCGACCACGGTGCCCGTGGGCACGCCCATCGACGTGGCGCTGGCCGTCAACCTCAGCCCGCTGCCCCTCGAGCCGGGCAACCGCTACATCTGGCGGCTGTCCATCGACGGAAACTCCGAGGCCGACTGGGCGCTGGGCTTCACCACGCGCCCCCGGGTGACGGTATGACCGTGCACGACCGGCCCTTCGGCCGGACCTTCGAGGACTTCGAGCCCGGCGACGTCTACCGCCACTGGCCCGGCAAGACGGTCACCGAGTACGACGACCATCTCTTCTGCATGATCACCATGAACCACCATCCCCTGCACACCAACGAGTGGTTCGCCGAGCACGACACGGTGCAAGGCAAGAACGTGGTCGTGGGCAACCTGGTGTACTCCCTCGTGCTGGGCATGAGCGTGCCCGACGTGAGCGGCTCGTGCATCGCCAACCTGGAGGTGGAGACCCTCGTGCACCGGTTCCCCACCTTCCACGGGGACACCATCTACGCCGAGTCGCGCGTGATCGACAAGGTCCCCTCGTCCTCCAAGCCGGACCGCGGCGTGGTGACCGTGGAGACCAAGGGCTTCAACCAGCGGGGGGAGGAGGTCGTCTACTTCCGCCGCAAGGTCATGGTGTGGACGCGCGCCGCCGCACCCCCCCGGCGCCGTCCCTACGGCGACGACGTCTGGGATTGACGGCCCCTCCCGGGCCGGCGTGGCGCGGCCTGCGCCGGGCGGTGCTGTGCGTCGGGCGCAGCGCCCTTCGGCCGCTGCCGTGGCGTGCCACCCGCGACCCGTGGGCGGTGCTGGTGAGCGAGGTCATGCTCCAGCAGACCCAGGCTCACCGGGTGGCGCCCGTCTACGAGCGCTTCATGGCCCAATTCCCCACGCCCGCGGCGTGCGCCCGCGCCGGCGCGGGGGCGGTGCTGCGCGCCTGGGCCGGGCTGGGCTACAACCGCCGGGCCCGTCATCTGCACGGGGCGGCCCGGCGGATCGTGGAGCACCACGGTGGCACGGTCCCGGCCGAGCTCGACGCCCTGCTCGCGCTCCCGGGGGTGGGGAGCTACACGGCCCGTGCGGTGCTCGTGTTCGCCTTCGAGCGCCCCGAGGCGGTGGTGGACGTGAACACCAGGCGCGTGCTGTGCCGGGCGGTGGCGGGCCGCCCCTTGCCGGCGGCCGACGCCCAGCGGCTGGCCGACTCGCTCGTGCCCCCCGGGCACCCGTGGCACTGGAACCAGGGCCTCATGGAGCTGGGCGCCCTCTTCTGCACGGCGGGGGCACCCTCGTGCGCGCCGTGCCCGCTGCGGCGGTGGTGTGCGTGGCGCGGCGCCCCGGGGGGACCTGACCCCGCCGGTCGGCGCCCGGCGCAGAGCCGCTTCGAGGGTTCCGACCGCCAGGGCCGCGGCCGCCTGGTCGCCGCGCTGCGGGCGGGGCCCGTCCGCCCCTCGCAGCTGCCCGGGGCGTGCGGCTGGCCCGAGGACCCCGCCCGCGCCCGCCGCGTCGCCGACGGGCTCGTGGCCGACGGCCTGGCCCGGCGCGGCCGCGGCAACGTCCTGTCGCTGCCCACGGCCTGAGCCGCCACGCCCCGCGGCCCGCGGGGACGTCGGCCCGCGGGGGGACGCGGCGGGCTCACCCGGCGAGGAAGCGGAGCACGTGCTCCTGCACCACGGCGGGCTGGTCGAGGTGGAGGAAGTGGCCGGCGCGCTCCACGACGACGTGCTCGGACCCCTCCGACAGCACGGCACGGACGTCGCCGATGGCGTCGACCCCCATGCACCCGTCGTCGGCGCCGTGGAGATAGAGCGTGGGCTGGGGCGGCGAGGTGGCCGACGCCGCCTGGGCCTCCTCGTAGGCGGGATCGTGCAGGCTGGCGTCGAAGATGGCCCGGTAGTAGCCGATGGCGGCCGACAGCCGCTCGGGCTCGCCCAGGGACTCCTTCACGCGGGCCACGTCCCAGGACCCGTCGTAGCCCGGGGACCAATCGGCCCACAGGTCGTCGAGGAAGCGGTACCCGTCCGCGCTCACCGCCGTCTCGGCCAGCGCCGTCTGGAACAAGAAGATGTAGAAGCTCCGCTTCATCTGGGCGTAGGAGAAGAACGAGGGGGCCGAGGCGGCCAGAGGCGGCACCGCCATGGTCACCACCCGCCGCCAGCGCCGGGGGTGGAGGGCGGTCGCGCCGTAGGCGGCGAACGCGCCCCAGTCGTGGCCGATGAGCACGGCCCGGTCGTCGCCGCCCAGCGCCTCGTGCAGCGCGCCGGCGTCGGAGGCGAGGGCGCCCACCTGGTACACGCCGTCACGGGGGATGGAGGTGGGGGCGTATCCCCGCAGCCACGGCGCCACGGCGCGGTACCCGGCGCCGGCCAGCGCCGGGAGCAGGTGGCGCCAGGTGTGCGCCGTGTCGGGGAAGCCGTGCAGGCACAGCGCCAGCGGGCCCCCCGACGGTCCCTCCTCGAGGTACGCGACGTCGACGCCGTTGACGGTGACGGCGTGCTGTTGCATGGCTGCAGAGTAGTGTCGCCGACGAGGGGCCCTTCGATGCCCGCCGCCACCGGGAGGGCGGCCGGCGGCGCGGCGAGGGGCCGTTGGGAGGGGGTTGTGCGCTGCGAGTGACGTTCTTCGGGGTGCGGGGCTCGTGCCCGTGCGCCGGACCCCACTACGTCCGTTACGGCGGGAACACGGCGTGCGTGGCCGTGGAGGTGGGGGACGAGGCGCCCATCATCCTCGACCTGGGCACCGGGCTGCGCCCCCTCGGCCACGACCTCGAGGCGCGCTTCGGACCGGACCGGCCCGTGGAGGTCACGGCCTTCCTCACGCATCTGCACTGGGACCACATCATCGGGCTGCCCTTCTGCACGCCCCTGTTGCGCGCCGGCGCCCGGATGGACGTGTACGGGCCCGTCCAGGACCCCAACCCCCTGCACGACATCATCGACCGCGTCGTGAAGCCCCCGTTCTTCCCCGTGCAGGTGAAGGAGCTGGCCGGGATGATCGAGTTCCACGAGGTGGTTGACGACGTGCTGGCCGTGGGGTCGGCCAAGGTGATGGTGCGCCAGGTGCCCCACGTGGGCACCACCCTCGGCTTCCGCATCGAGTCCGGGGGAGCGGTGCTCGCCTTCGTGAGCGACCACCAGGCCCCCCATGACCGCGAGCACGTGGCGCCGGCGGTCCTGGAGCTCTGCGACCGCGCCGACCTCGTCGTCCACGACGCCCAGTACACCGAGGAGGAATACCGGGCCAAGTCGACGTGGGGACACTCGACGATGAGCTACGCGGTGCACGTCGCCGCCGAGGCAGGGGCCCGCCAGCTGGCGCTGTTCCACCACGACCCGCTGCACACCGACGACGACATCGACGGGCTGCTGTCCGACGCCTGCGCCACCGCCGACGCCGGCCGCCTCGACAGCCTGATCGCCGCCAGAGAAGGATTGGCCCTCGACCTCGGCACCTCCTGACTCACGGGAGGCGGCGCCGAGCGGATGGAGACGGCACGGGCCCGGAGACGGACGGCGAGGACACCATGGGCGACACCACGGGCAGCGACATGGGGGCGTTCGACGCGGATGGCGACGACCTGGGGGCGACGGGCGCCCCGACCTTCGACTCGGGCCGCTTCCGGGAGGTGCTCGGCCACTTCGCCACCGGCGTCACCGTCGTCACGGCCACTGAGGGAGGGGAGCCCGTGGGCTTCACGTGCCAGGCCTTCGCCGCGCTGTCGTTGGAACCGCCGTTGGTGGCGCTGGCCCCGGGGAAGAGCTCGACGAGCTGGCCCCGGATCGCTGCCGCGGGGGCCTTCTGCGTCAACATCCTCGCCGAGGACCAGGAGGCGCTCGGCCGGGACTTCGCCGTGTCGGGGGGCGACAAGTTCACAGGCGTGGGATGGCGCCTGGCGCGCAACGGCGCCCCGGTGCTCGACGGAGC